>DATJNU010000047.1:0-26758 GCA_035507775.1 Jatrophihabitans sp. | reverse complement strand
TCAGCGTGATCTGCACAGGCACCGCCTGATCGGGCCAGGCGAACTGCTGCCCGAGCAGGTCCGGGATCCCGTAGAGGTCGCCGGTGAAATCGCCGTCGGCGACCTGCTCCGGGGTGAGGTCGGTGAAGGTGGCGTCGGCCGGGGCGGGAGCGCGCAGGCCGTGGGCGAGGAAGTTCGACAGCTGCCCGGCGATGGTGGTCAGCTGCGCGGTGGTGGTGAGGTCGGTGACCAGCTCGTCCACGCTGCGGGACGGCACGTCGGTGACGGTCAGCGCGGTGCCGCCGGCGAAGATCGCCGGGATGCCCTCGACGACGTCGACCAGGTCGGCCAGGCTCAGGTCGTAGCTCGCGGCCAGGCTCGCCAGCGACTGCCCGCCCGGCAGGGTCGCGGTGAAGGCCGGCAGCCGGAGCACCGCCAGCGGGGTGAGCACGGCCGCGGCCGTGTTCGCGGAGACCAGGGGTTCCAGCGTCAGCCCCGGGAAGTCGGTGACCAGGCCGGCGAAGGTGTCGCCGGCGACGATCGGGTGGGTCAGCGCCGGCACCGTCACCGGGCCGGACAGAACCGGGTCGACGGTGTTGTCCATCGCCTGGTAGAGCGCCTGGGTACCGGCGATCCGGGCCAGCGTGTCGCCCGGGTGCACCGGGTAGCCGGTGCCGGTGCTGTCCAGGTAGGCCCGGGGCACCTGCACCGTGCCGGTCGGTGCCGTCCAGTCGGTCACCTCCGGGTTGAGCGTGGAGATCGCCTGCTCGTACCAGTCCAGGTGGGCGATGCCGGTGACGCCGAGGTTGCGCACGGCCAGCAGCGCGTCGAGCAGATGCTCGGTGTCGCCCGGCAGCGGCTGGTACGTGAACGACGGGATCTGCAGGTCGGCACCCGCCCGCAGCAGGCCGGCCAGGTCCTGGCTGGTCGTCCCGACCGCCGCCCCGGTGAGGGCGGGGGTGGCGAACGGCACCGCGGCGGCCACCGTGTCGAGGCTCTGCCCCGACCGTACCTGGTACGGCAGGGTCGGCATCGCGATCGTCAGGCCGGTGGCCAGCGGCGCGTCCCGGTTGTCCTCGGCTATCGACAGCGGGGTGACCTCGACCGGCAGGTCCACCTGGTCACCGCCGGCGGCCAGGTTCGCCGCCGGACTTGCCGCGGGGTTGGCAGCGGCCAGCCGGGCCGGGTGGTGCCCGGTGTGGCCGGCCAGGTCGACCAGCCGCTGGCCGCGGCCGAGCCGGACGGTCGCGGTCAGGCTGCCGAAGCCCGCCGCCAGGGCGTCCAGGCTCGGGCCGTCCTCGTCCGGGTAGCTGACCGGGTAGCTCTGCAACAGTGCGACGCCGGCCTGCAGCACGGCCTGGGTCAGCACCGCGAAGTACTCGCCGAAGATCAGCTCGGCCATGCTGTCCGCCAGCTGTCCGTCGTCTGTTCGGACAACAGTCACGTTGTCGGTGGCGGCGACCGGTTCGGCGGCCGGTGCCGCGCCGGTGTCGGTGAGCAGCTGGGTGAAGTACGCGGCCAGGTTGGTGGCGTAGCCGGTGCTGACCGGCTGGTAGTCGGTGTAGGTGCGGGTGGTGCTGCTCTGCCCGCTGGCCACCGTCGCCACCAGGTCCGGCGGCAGCGCGACGAAGGTGCCGCTGGTGTCGGTCGGCTGCTCGCCGGTCGGGTAGCCGACGACCTGCAGGTGCAGGCTGTCGGTGAGGAAGCCGGCCAGGTTCTCATAGCCGAACGTGGCCTGGCTGAACGCGGGATCGGCCACCTCGGCCAGCAGATCCTCCAGCGCCAGCAGGCTGATCTCGTCCGCGCCGGCCTTGCCCGCGCCGGCCTGGGCGGCCCAGCGCAGGAACGCCTCGGCCAGGGTGGCCAGCGGCGTGCTGCCGTCCTCGGTGAGGTGGTGCACGCCGTCGGTGCTCAGCCGGCCCAGCGCGGGACCGGCCAGCAGCTCGTCCGCGCCGTGCGCCTGCGGGTCGGCGGCGTTCTCGGCGACGAAGCCCAGCACGATCTGCAGCTGGTTGCCCGGCTCCTCTCCGGTCCTCGCTCGCTGTCGCTCGCTGCGATCCTCGCTCGCTGTCGCCTCGGCGGCTTCGGTGCTCGGCTCCGCGCTCGTTCCGGTCCTCGCTCGCTGTCGCTCGCTGCGATCCTCGCTCGCTGTCGCCTCGGGGCCGTAGAGCGTGCTCGGGTCGGCGACGGTGAACATCGGCACGAACTGCAGCCGCGCGGTGCGCGGGGTGCCGGCGCCGAACACCGCGACCGGCGGCCAGGGGGCGGCCGTCGGCACGGTCGCCGCGAGCCGGGGCAGCTGTCCGCGCCCGGCCAGCAGCCCCGCCTGGTGCCGGCTGCGGTAGGCGGGCTCGGCGAGCAGCGAGGGCAGTTCCAGCCGCGCGTAGCGCAGCCGGCTCAGCGGCCGCACCGGCAGCTGGCCGCGCTGCTGGCGCAGCCGGGGCAGGTCCGGCGCGCCGGCCAGCCGGCGGGCACCGGCCAGCGTGGCCCGGCCAGCCGATCGCTGGCTGCTGCCGCCGACCACCCACGGGGTGGCGCTGGCCGAGCCGAGCACGAAGCTCTCCTTCAGCTCGAAGGAGAAGCTGAAATGCACCGTGACGAAGAGGATCTTCAGCTTCGCCTTCGCGGTGACCGACATCTTCAGCTCGATCAGCGACGGCCGGTGCGCCTCCAGCACGAAGCTGACCTGGGCCCGCGCGACGATGCTCACCTCGGCCTTGATGACGACGAAGTCGACGCTGCCGTACAGGGTGCCGACGATGCCGGCCACGCCGGAGATCCAGTAGTAGTTGTCGGTGCCGGAGGCCTTGTCGTACGGGTTGAACGGGGCGAAGACCCCCTCGAAGATGCCGTACACCTCGACCTTCAGGCCCGCCTTCAGCGGCCCGGCCTGAAAGTCCTTGCCGAGCCCGATCGCCAGCCCCAGGCCGGCCTCGATGACCGGTGAAAAGGTGCCGTTGGTGATCTGCGGGACCCGTTCGGAGGTCGCGCCGGTCAGGTAGGCGAAGTAGAAGCCGCCCTCGCCGACGAACGGGAACACCTCGACGGCGAAGGAGTTGGCGAAGTCCTGGTTGTGCGGGAACCCGAGATCGACGCGGAAGTTGCCGTTGGTGTAGATGTCGACGTGGATCAGCCCGAGCGTCACCGACACCTCCCCGAACTCCAGGTGCCGGAACAGGTCGGGCACCCGCAGGTCGGCCGACAGCTCGCCGATGTCCTCGGTGATCTTGCGGTAGAGCAGCTCGAACCGCAGCCCGGCCAGGCCGCCGGCCCGCTCGCCGGCCAGCGCGATCACCCCGCCGTAGAGGGTGGGATCGAAGAACACCGCCGACAGCGAGACGGTGTCGAGGATGGTGGCGTCCAGGCCGAACAGCCAGTTGCTGTTGCCGTCGTAGCGCAGCGACGCGGTGGCCGGGTCGGTCAGCGGGTTGCCGGTGCCCGAGACCGGCTGCATGGCCGTCCGCAGCGAGGCCAGCACCTTCTCCACGGTGTCCAGCTCGGCGACCGGCTCGGGCAGCGCCAGGTGCTGGCCGAAGCCGACGTAGCGCAGGTCGAGCAGGCTGCCGCCCTTGCCCGGCACGCTCGGCGCGTCGCCGTTGACCACGTCCCAGGACAGCGGCTCGCCGTCGTCACCGCCGAACGGCTGGCCGAGGAACTGGCCGGTCAGCTCGATCAGCACCCGGCCCTCGCCGTTCACGCTCAGGTAGCGCAGCCCGATCGAGGTGAACTCGGCGAAGCCGAGGTCGAGCCCGACGGCGTACTCCAGCGCCACCTCGGAGGTGGTGAGGTTGACCGTGAGCGACAGGTTGGTGAAGTTGATCTGGTAGAGAACGTCCCACGGGGTGCTCAGCCGCCGGGTCTCGCCGGGCACCGCCAGGCTGATCAGGTAGTCCAGGATCTCGCCGAGCGACAGGTCGCCGAGCCGGATCGTCAGGATGGTCTGGCTGGCGCCGGACACCGGATCCGGCCGCTGGGTGAGCGTCGCCTGGATGCCGCGCTGCTTGTACCAGATGCCGAAGGTCAGCGCGGAGTTCTGCGGCGAGAACTCGTACCCCGCCGAGATCAGCAGGTTGAACAGGCTGACCGTGCCGCGCACCGAGCCTGCGATCTGCCACGGCGCGTCGTCGGCTACCGGGCCGGCCGCCGCGACCGCGGCCGGCAGCAGCGTGCTGCCGGGCAGCGCCAGCCGCGGTGACACCGGCCCGGCCGATCCCCGGGTGCCGTGCAGGCTCACCGCGGCACTCAGCACCAGGGTCAGGCCGCCCGGGAAGACCGCGAAGTTCCACGACGTGGTCAGCCCGCCCTCGAAGGTGTACTCCGACGGGGTGTTCGTCGCGTCGGTGGCCAGGGTGGCCTCCAGCCGGTCGATCACCAGGTCCGGGATGCCGTACGCGCCGCCCGGGATGTCGCCGCCGGGGTACATGAAGTTCAGCAGCAGGTGGGTCACGCTCAGCGTGCTGCCGGGCAGCAGCCCGCCGCCGAACGCCCAGCCGACCCCGTCGCCCGGCGAGGTCGCGCCGAAGTAGAACCGGCCCTCGTTGATGCCGGCGTAGGCCACCAGCACCGCCTGCAGCAGCTGCCCGTCGTAGTCGATGTCGAAGCTGATCCCCTGGAAGCTCAAGGTGATCAGCGCGCCGCCGTTGGCCTCGCCGAACGCGATGCTCCAGTCGGTGAGGATGTCGGTGCCGAAGCCGAACGAGCGGTTGGGCACGTCCACCGACAGGTCCAGCCGGGAGATCTCCATCTCGACCGGCGGGGCGTAGCTGTGCCCGGTGAGCTTGGTGAGCACCGATTCCATCAGCGATTCCACCGACACCGTCATGCCCGGCTGCAGGCCGGCGGTGAGCACCAGCTGCGGCAGGCTCATCGCCGCGGTCATCGCGATCTCCTCGACGATCGCGAAGTCGGTGTAGAGCCGGCCGGTGGCGGTCGAGCTGCCGGACTCGTCGAAGAGCACCGTCATCGCCGCGCCCACCCGCTGCACGGTGAGGATGCCGTTCGGCAGCAGCTCCCACTCGCCGAGGTCCATCAGCACGTCGAGGTCGATCGCGCTGACCGCCGGCAGGGTGGCCCCGTCCGGGTAGTACAGGGTCAGTTCCAGCCGGCGTAGCACCAGCGACTGCGGCGCCGGCACCTCCGGCGGGATCAGCGCGCCGAGGTCGATGCCGCCGGTGAGCGAGTCGAGATCCGCCCACGACGACAGCGGCTTCGCGGCCTGGCCGACCGCCAGCGGGTAGAAGTCGCTGGCCGGCAGCACCGGCATCGACAGCGCCAGCGCCGGGCCCGCGCCGAAGGCCAGGGTCGCCATCAGCCGGGCCGAGGAGAACGGCCGGGTGACCGTGGTGACGCCCGGATCGGCCGGGTCGTAGTAGGGCAGCTGCTGGTATTCGGTCGTCAGTGCCGCGCCGAACTCGAACGCGATGCCGGCCAGCGTCACCGGCGCGCTCACGGCCGGGCCGAGCGCGATCACCGGCATCGCCCCGGCGGTGAGCGACACGGTGCCGGTGACGGTCCGGCTGCCCGGGGTGGGCAGCAGCACGGTGCCGACCGCGAACGGCCCGCTGGCATCGAGGCTGCCGGTGAAGCCGATGAACGGCTGCACCGGGGCGACGAAGTCCGGCACCGTGACCGGCTGGCTGGTCAGCGCGAACACCCCGGCGGTGAAGACCACGCTGGCCAGCTCGGTGGCCTCCAGCCCGGCCAGGCTGTCCGGCAGCGTCCAGCCGGGCGGCACCTCGGCGCGCACCAGCAGTTGCGGCTCGCCGGCCTGGTCGACGCTGAAGGTGGCCGTCACCGGCAGCACCGCCTGCTCGCCGGTGGTCCAGGGGAACAGGGTCGCGTCGCCCTGGTAGCTGATCGCGTTGCTGGTCGGCACGCCGGGGAAGCTGGCGATGCCGGTGACGGTCAGGGTCTGCCCGGCCAGCGCGGCCACCAGCAGTGCGTGCACCGCCGGCCAGCCGGTGACCGCGGTGGCGGGCACGACCAGGGTGCCGGCCGCGGGGTCGCCGAACGGCTGCAGGGCGGCGTACAGGTCGCGGATGTTCATCTCGTCGCCTCAGAAGTTGATGGTGGCGACCAGCGGCAGGTGGTCGGAGACGAAGATGTGGATGTACTCCGCGGCCCGGCGGGCGTCGGTGATGTTGTGCGCGCCGAACTGGGCGCGGCTGGTCGCCCAGTTGGTGAACGTGCCGCCCCAGGCACCGCAGATCAGCGGGCACCAGGTGTAGACGGTGCGCCGGCCGACCTTCTTCGGCTTGTAGTACTCCGGCCCGGTGACGGCCAGCCGTTCCTGGTAGGGGTTGAACGGGTTGTTGATCTGCCCCTCGACGTGCGCCATATACGCCTCGGCCTGCACCAGCGGGTCGTTGTAGTAGCCGCCGGGGTTGTTCATGATCTCGGTCAGCAGGTCGACCCGCTCGCCGGCGATGGTGTCGATCGAGCGGTGGAAGCCGAGATCGATCTTGTAGCGCAGGTAGTCGTCGGTGTTGGCGCTGACGATCGGGACGTTGTGCGCGGCGCCGGTGACGATCTGCACGGTGGTCCGCCGGTCCGGCGCGGCATCGGTCGGCGGCGGTACCGGGGTCAGGTAGGCCCCGGCCGCGGCGGTGTGCGAGCGGGCGTCTACGAAGTAGCGGTAGGCGTCGGGCCAGGCGGCCTGCTCCACCGAGTAGTTGAAGTCGCCGCCGAAGAAACCGGCGTCGGTCAGCACCGGGTCCTCGTCCGGCTCCGGCTCGTCGTCGTCGTTCACCCCGTCCACCACGTACAGTTCGCGGGCCAGGCCGGCCTGGTAGGCACCCCAGCTGGCCATCTGCTGATTGCTGGGTGCGTGGTAGGCGGCGATCGGGCAGAGCGTGTCGAAGGCGTCGTCGAGCTTGATCACCACGTAGGCCGGCCGCCGGGAGCGCGACCAGCTCGGTCGCCGGGCATCCACGATCGAGGTGCGCGGGTAGCCCAGCTGCGGCCAGTGGTCGAGCAGGTCGTAGTCGTCGTTCATCTCGTCGTACTCCCAGGGGAACACGTTGTCCCGGGTGAAGCCGCCGGTCGCGCCGAAGGTCTCGGCGCCGAGGTCGTCGGTCATGTTGCCGGTCGGCCGGCCGAGCTGGCTGATGTTCAGCGGCGACTGCTGGTGGATCGTGGTGCCGTGCGCGATCTGGTAGATGCCCTCGATCATGGTGAACCGGGTCCGGCGGGTCCGCCAGAGCACGCCGTAGCACTCCGAGCGGGCGCCGGTGCGGTCGATCAGGTCGTCCTCGTCGGTCACGACGTCGACGTCGTCGTTGCGGATCGCGCTGCCGCAGAAGCTGTACGCCCAGTCCCGCTGGCCGACCGGGCACAGCGCGCGCAGCTTGGCGGTGAGGTCGGCGAGGGCGTTCTCGGCTCCCGGCAGCACCTCCTGGATCATCACCACGTCGATGTTGTTACGCACGATGAAGCGCGCCACGAACCGGTTGCGCAGCGCGTTGTTGACGCCGGTGCCGTCGTACTTGCCCGACGGCTGGCCGAAGTTCTGGATGTTCCAGAGGCACACCTTGACGCTGGGCACCCGTCACTCCTTCTTCGCGTACGCGGCGTACCAGCCGAGTGCGCCGCGGTCGGTGGCGATGTTCTGGCTGGCGGCATCGGGGTTGCCGAACAGCGCGATGGTGTTCTGCCCGGGCGGGAACTTCCAGCCGAACAAGCGCAGGTAGAAGTCGCGGAACCGCAGCACGTACGCCGGATCCGGTGGGTTCGCGGTGGCCCCGTCCGCGGTCAGGTCGATGCCGGCGAAGCCGAGGTCGAGCACCCCCTGCACCGGCAGCAGCGCGCGGGCGCTCTCCACCCCGGGCAGCTTCAGCCCGACGTTCACCTGGTGCTGGGCGCCGGCCGGTGACCAGGCGGCCAGGATCACCGCGGACAGCGCGGGTGCCGACGACAGCGCGCCGAGGGTGCCCAGGTCGACCGAGTAGAGCAGGCCGAACCACGGCCCGGACAGGCCGGGCTGGGCGAGCGGGGTGGCCAGCGGCAGGTAGCCGAGCTGGCGCGGCGGCTGCGCCGCGGTGCCCTGGACCAGCCCCGAGACCCGGAGCGGGAACCGCTGCAGGAAGCTGGTCGGCCGGGCCCGGCTGGCCGCCGGGTCGAAGGAGATCTCGTCGAGGTTGAACCGGAACGTCCGGTCCTCCGGGGCGTTGATCGGCGAGTCCATGTCGACCGAGGCGCCGCTGAACACCAGGAACCCGTCGGCCAACTGCACCCCGGCCCGGTCCGTCACCGGGCCGAAGGAGAAGGCGTCGAAGCCGCGCAGCGCGGCGAACCGCAGCCTGCCCTGCAGCAGGATCCGGTTGTGCAGCAGCTCATCGGTCGCGGTGTCGCGGCTGGCGGTGACGAACTGGGCCTGGTCGATCTCGGTGCTCAGCAGCACCACCTGCTCGCTGCTGCCGCCCTGGCCGGCGCTGCTGGAGCCGAAGACGCTCACCTCGGTGCTGGCGAAGACGTAGTGCCCGCTGCCGCCCTGCCGCTGGTAGGTGCCGTCGAGGATCAGGTTGTTGTAGTGGGTGGTGTTGTAGAGCGTGACCGGCTCGCCGAACAGCCGGTTGACGAACAGCTCGATCCGGCCGGCGAAGTTCGCCACCGCGGAGTTGGCGAACAGCACCTGCAGCAGCAGCACCTTGAAGTCGAACTCGCCGTCGATGTGGGCGATGTCGGCCGGGTCGGAGTAGTCGATCAGGCCGAAGACCGAGCTGTGCTCCTGGGCCAGCGTCCGGTCGGCCTCGTCCAGGCTGACCGGCGTGACGGTGATGCCCACGTGGTGCGCCCGGAACTGGTCGCCCTGGATGCCGGCGGCCAGCCCGGCCAGTTCCGGCGGCACCGAGCTGAACGGCACGTTCGCGTTCAGCATGAGCACCCCGGTCCAGGACGGGTTGAGCGCGATCTCGGTGACGAATGCCCAGAGGTTGCTGGCGGTGCCCAGCTGGCGGACCTCGGCGATGGCCGAGTCGAGGATCGAGTTCAGCAGCGTCTGGGTGGCGGTGATCGAGCCGTCCAGGGTGGCCACCGCCGGCCACGCCCAGGCGTCGGTGTTCTGCACGAAGTCGTACAGGCTGCCGTCGGCGTACTTGACGATCAGCACCGGCGGGTGGCTGACCTGGTCGCGCCAGAGCGAGGGGGAGAGCCGGAAGCGCCAGCCCTCCACGTCCAGCTCGAAGTACATCGCGTACCGGGTGACGGTGTCGCGGTACTGCGCGTTCGGCCCGGTCAGCACCGCGTCGAGCATCGCGGTGAAGCCGGCCAGCGAGGTCTGCGGCGTCCTGGCCTGCGTGTCGAGCAGCGCGATCACCTCGGCCGGCACCGCCTGCGCGCCGGAGAGCCGGGCCAGGTCGCCCAGCACCGCGTCGGTGATCCAGTAGTTGAAGTCGGAATTGGCCTGCAGTTCCTCGGGATCGGCCGCCACCAGGAACAGCTGGTTGCTCTGCAGCGCGCTGCGGAAGGTCGCGCTGGGGGTGTTGAACGCCAGCCGGGGCAGCACGGTGCCGGTCGCGGCGGGGGAGAGCTCCAGCGACGTCCAGGTGGAGTCGACGAAGGTGGCCAGCAGGCCCTGCGGGGTAGTGGCCTGGGTGGGGGCCGCGGCCGCCTCCGCCGCGAGCAGCAGCTCGGGCGGCGCCTCGCCGAGCGCGGCCCGGCGCAGCGGGCTGAGCACCTGCGACTCCAGTGCCTGCATCAGCGCCAGGTCCCCGTCCGCGCCGGCGTAGGGCACCAGCGGGTAGCCGGTGCCGGTGCCGGCGACCGTCCCGGCGACCAGTTCGAGCAGCTCCAGGTACGGCACCAGCGCGGCCGAATCCCCCTGCCGGACGTGGAAGAACGCCCCGCCGTCGGGCTGCGCGAAATACCACGCCTGGCCGCCGGCCGGCGGCCCGACCAGGGCGTAGGCGGTGGTCGCGGCCGTGGTGAGCGGCACCGGCTCGTCCGACCGGGAGCCGGGTGCCGGCGGGAAGCCGGGCGCGTACGCCGGCTGGGACGCGGTGAAGGTGATCGGCACCGCCGCGCCGCTGGAGAAGCCGAAGTACTCGCTGCCGGAGATGCCGCCGGTCAGCCGGGCCGCCGGGGTCACCGCGCCGGCGGCGGCGTCGACGGTGAGCGTGTACGGTCCGATCGGGGCGAGGTAGAGCGGGTCGTCGTCCGGGGTCTCGGCGGTCGAGCGTGGCGTGCGGTGGAAGGCCAGCCCGGCCGGCACCGCGGGGTCGGCGGCGTCGGCGGCGATGCGTACCGGGTAGCCGAGCTGGCCGGTGAAGTGGCTGGCCTGCGCGGCCGGGGTGCTCGGGTAGCGCAGCAGCGTCCGGGCCGGATCCAGCACCCCGATCGGATCGAAGCCCAGCGCCATCGGCACCGGGGCGGCCGCCGCGCCCCGGAAGAGCGGGTAGTGCAGCGAGGCGAGCAGCATGCCGTTCGGGTCGGTCGGATCGGGCAGGCCGTAGCGGAATCCCACGTCCAGCACGGCATAGTCGCCGACGCCGTCCGGGTCCGGGGTGGCGTCCAGGGTGAGCTGCAGGCAGAACGTGCCGGCCGCGGCACCGCTGGCCGAGAGGGCGTTGGCGCCGTCCTGGGTCGCCGGCCAGGCCTTGTCGTCGGTGAGCAGCTGGAAGGCCGGCAGCGTGCCCAATCCGCTGGCGTCGAAGGCGAAGCCGTCGGTGGTGGGCCGCACGATTTGGCCGGCGGTGACGCTCACCCGGTAGCGGCCGGCGGTGAAGACGGTCGGCCGGTCGACGGTTGCGGTGGACGGGTCGAGGTAGACCGCCCGGCGCTGCCAGTCCGGGGTCGGCTGCGACCCGGCCAGCCACAGGAACCGGGCCGGGCCGAGCCGCTCGCCGAGCTCCAGCACCGCGTCGACGAAGGCAGTTTCCCCAGCTTCCGCCGGCCGGTCCGCGATCGTGACGTAGTAGCCGGGGTAGTCGGTGAAGCTCGCCGCCAGGTCGAGGGTGGCCGGCGCCCCGGTGCTGGTGGGGAACAGCACCAGGCCGAAGCCGCCGCCGCCCGATGAGGCCGAACCGTCCGACCAGGTCGAGCCGTCCAGCCAGTACAGCCGCGGGTCGCCGGTCGCCTGGCTGAACGTGCTGGACCCGGTCACGGCACCGCCGGGCTGGACGGCCGCAGGCCGAGCTGGTCGCCGCCGACCAGCGGCATGTCCAGCGGCCAGTACAGCGGGGTCAGGCCGTTCAGGTCGGCGCCGGTCAGGTCCACCGGTTCGAGCGCCAGCCCGCCGTCCGGGGTCGGGTAGCCGAACAGGTTCGCCGAGGCGCGCAGCAGGCTCAGCTCGGTGCCGCCGCTGCCGGCCCAGTACGGCGCCAGCCCGACCGAGGTGAGCGCCTGCCGGACGCTGGTGCCGAGCGCCGTCCAGCGGGATTCCCCCTGCACGCTCACGTTGATCAGCGGCGTCAGCCCGGACCGGCCGCGGAAGTAGCTGGCGAAGTAGCTGACCCCGGTCGGGAAGGTGCCGGTGGCCGCGTACTGCGCGGTGATCGAGGTCAGGGTGGCCCAGCTGGTGGTGCCGACCAGGGTGATGTTGCTGGTCAGCGCGGTCGAGCCGGTGCTGCCCGACGCCGGGAAGCTGACCGGGAAGAACAGTCGGTAGTAACTCTGCCGGTTGCCGTCGGCGAAGAAGTCCAGCGGGCCGGCGGCGACCGGGCTGCCGGCCGGGGCCGAACCGCTGCCCGGGTAGATCAGCGACAGCAGCGCGTCCACCGAGAGGATCCGGCCCGCGCCGGCCGGCAGGGTGCCTGCGCCGCCCTGCGGGATGGCGTCGACGATGTCGAGCGTCTCGTTGCCCAGCGCCAGGAAGCCGTTCTTCTCGCTCGCCCCGCCGACCACGGCCTGGTAGAGCGCGTTGGACAGCTGAAGCCGGGTGCCCGGGGTCAGGTCGACCACCCGCAGGCTGTCCGAGCGCCAGTAGCCGTAGCGGTAGTACAGCACCTCCTCGAACGTCTGCGGCATGGCCTGCGCGATCAGCTGCCGCAGCAGGCCGATGCCCCACGGGGTGACGCCGGCCGTCTCGACGTCGCTGAGGAACTGGTCGTAGCTGTCGCGCAGCGAGCTGCGCACCGGGCTGGCGCCCAGGCTGGTCCAGACCTCGGCGGACATCGTCAGCTGGTACGGCAGCGTGGAGCCGGCCGGCGCCGGGGCCAGCTGGAAGACCGGCGAGCCGGAGGCAGGCACGGTCGGGTTGTCCACCCCGGAGAACGGCTTGGCCAGGTAGAGCACGATCGGCTGGCCGGTCACCGAGGCCAGCGTCTGGTACTGCCCGCGCCGGTACAGGTACGGCGGGTAGCCCGGCTCGCTGACCGCGGCGGAGTACCGGCTGCCGGCC
The DNA here is from genome assembly GCA_035507775.1 of Jatrophihabitans sp. GTDB lineage: Bacteria > Actinomycetota > Actinomycetes > Mycobacteriales > Jatrophihabitantaceae > Jatrophihabitans_A. The sequence goes on along the minus strand of DATJNU010000047.1, from coordinate 14,445 downwards.
AGCCGCGGCAGCCGGCCCGGGCTCGGCTGGCCCTGGCCGCACGGCGTGCTGGTCGGGGCGGCGGTGAGCGCCCGGACGCTGGCCGCGACGCCGGCCGGGAACGGGTAGCTCAGGCTCACCGTGATCGCCGCGGCGGCGCTGTCGGCGCCCGGCATGTACACCGGCTCGGCCGCGGTGCCGGCCACCGACACCAGGTAGCCGGCCACCCCGGTCTCGCCGGTGGGCAGCCAGCTCACGTGCAGGGCGCTGCCGTCGTAGGCGGCCTCGATCACCTCCGGCACCAGGGTGGGCACCGCCGCCGGGGTGGCCGGTGGGGCCAGGGTGCCGGGCCCGACCAGGCTGAGCCGGGTGGTCGCGGTGCTGCCCGGCGGCAGCGCGACCGGCACCGTGAACGGGGACTGGGCCGGGCCGGTGAGCACCTGGCGGGCCAGCAGCTGGCCGTTGACCAGCACCTCCAGCCAGCTGGTGTCGGTGGCGCCGGCCGCGGCCAGGTCCGCGGTCACGCTCAGCTGCCCGTTGGCGTAGCCGGCGCCGGTCACCGCGACCGCCGCGGAGATGGTGGCCGAGGCCGCCGGGCCGGTGCAGCGGTCGCCGACCGGGGTGACGGTGAGGGTGCCCGGCGCGGCGAAGGCGGCCGGCGCCGGCCCGTCGTAGCCGGTGCCGGTGACCAGCAGGCTGGCCGCGTTGCCGGTGGTCGGGGTGGCGGTCAGCCGGTAGCCGGTCACCCCGAACGAGCTGCCGGGTTGCCAGCGCAGCGACAGCGCGCCGGTGGACAGCTGACCCGACTCGAGCACCGGCGCGGTGAGGATCAGCGGCACCGGTGCCGAGCCCGGCCCGGTGGCCACCCCGTCGGCGCTGACCGGGTAGGCCACCAGGGTGTAGGGCTGGCCGGCCGGGGTGGGCGGTGCGAAGCTGACCCCGGTCGCGGTGGCCCCGGTGAGGGTGCCGATCACCGCGCCGCCGAGCAGCAGCACCGCCCGGACGGCCGGCGGGGCCGGGGTGGCGGTCCAGCTGGCGACCACCTGGCTGCCGACCGTCACCGAGCTGACCTCGATGGTGCTCGCGACCACCGGCACCGAGGTGCTCGCGGCGGTCTCGCGCAGGGCCGACAGCCCGGTCACGGTCACGGCCGCGGCCGCGGCCTGGGCCGGGGTGAGCGGCACCGTGCAGCTGGTCTGGTCGCCGCCGAGCACCAGGGTCGGCCCGCCGGCGACCGCGACCCGGTAGCCGGTCAGGTAGGGCAGCTCCGCGGCCGTCCACTGCAGGGTGAGCGCGCTGCCGTCGTAGCCGACCGTGCTCAGGCTCGGCGCGGTGACAGTCGGCAGGGTGAGCTGGCCGCCGCCGGAGCGGGCGGTCACGATGCCCAGCACCGGCACCACCGACGCGGTCCAGGTCTGGCCGAGATCGAGGTCCGCGGCGAAGCTGATCGGCAGCTGCGGGCCGGCCTGCACCAGGTGCTGGCCACCGCCGCTGCCGGTCAGCGTGACCTGGTAGCCGTCCACCGGCTGGCCGGTGGCGAAGGTGAGGTCGACGACGACCGCCTGCCCGTCGTAGGCGGCCGAGACGGCGCTCGGCGCGATCAGCGGGACGGCCTGCCGGGCCGAGGCGGCACCCAGGCTCTGCACGCCACCGGCGCTGACCTGCAGCGCCACGCCCACCTCGTAGCTCACCCCGGCGGAGACGGTGATCCCGGTCCAGGTCACCGAACCGGTCGCGGCCGACAGGGTCTGGGTCGGCCCGGCCACCCCGTCGCTGTAGAGGGTGGCCAGCAGCGAGCCACCGGCCGGCAGCGCCCCGGCCGCGGCCAGCTGCGCCGTGACGGTGACGCTGCTGGTGCCGGCGACGCTCACCCCGAGGACCTGCGGCGCCAGCGGGTACACCGCAGCGCCGGCGCCGGCCGGCCCGGTGAAGCTGCCGTAGCTGGCGCGCGCGGCCACCTGCGGGCTGGTCAGGCCGGCCAGCTCGGCGGTCGCCAGCTGGCCACCGGTGCTGCCTGCCGGTGCCGTGCTGACCAGCTGCCCGCCGTCGAGCAGCAGCAGCTCGTACCGGGGGGCGCCGGCATTGGCCGGCACCGCGGCTGCGGTCCAGGCCGCGACCAGGCCGGTGTCCCCGCAGCCGACCCGGGTCAGCCCGGGCGCGGTGGTGGGCACCGGCTGCACCGCCGACGGCGGCCCGATCGTGTACGGCGCGCTGAAGTTGCCCATCGTGCCGCCGGCCACCGGCTGCACCGCGCTGATCCGCAGGCCGTAGCTGTGGCCGGCGGTGAAGGTCGCGGTGATCGGCGCGCTCTGCGCCGCGCCGAGGTAGTAGCCGCTGGTGAGGTTGTTCGTGGTCAGGTCGACCAGCTGCACGAACGCCCCCGCGATGGCCGTCCCGGCCGCCGGTTCCCAGGTCACCGCCAGCCCGGTGCCGGAGACCTGCGCCGAGACCAGCCGGGCCTGCTGCGCGACCACGGGCGAGCTGATCACCGCCGCCGGGTTCGACCAGTCCAGGTCGGCCGGGTTCTGCCCGGCCGGGGCGAACTGCACCTGCAGCAGGTAGGCCAGCCCGGCCGCCAGCGGCGCGGCGTTCAGCACCCGCACCGAGGTGTTGGTCGACCCGGTGCCGTAGCCGATCGGGGTGAGGTTGGCCAGCAGCTGCGCGTAGGCCACCTGACCGGCTGGCCCGCCGGTCAGCGCGGCCTGCACGCCGGCCTGGGTCGCGCCGACCGGCAGCGGCGCGAACGGGTCGACGTACTGGACTGACTGGAACGCGGCCATCGCCGTTCCTCCTGGGGGCGTCAGATCGGCTTGTCGGTGGGGCGGCGGCTAGAACGTGCCGCCGTAGCGGGCGTTGTCCCGGGCGATGTCGGCCAGCGTGCTGGCGTAGTCGGTGTGGTAGCGCTCGGGGATCCGGGCGCGCATGTACTCCAGCGAGTGCACGGTGCGCTCGTGCAGCGCGGCCATGCTCTCGAAGTCGCCGACCACGATCCCGTTCGCCAGGAAGGTGCCCACCGCCCCGCCCAGGCCACGGGCCCGGTCCTGCTCGTCGACCAGTTTGAGGTTGGCGAACACCCCGTCGTAGTCGATGGATTCCACCGTGGCTACGGTCGTGCTGCCCTGTCCGGTGAGCACCTCGTCGCCGGCTACCAGGTCACCGGCGCGGCGCAGCCCGTCCGGCGTGCCGACCGGGTGCCCGGCGGTGAGCACCAGGCTCTGCCCGTCCCGGGTGGACAGCCGCAGCGCACCGGCCTTGTGCAGTCCCCGGGTGGTCGCCTCGACGCCGAGCGAGCCGTTGTCGCCGGTCCGCACCCGGACGGTGTTGTCCACCCGCTCGATCGGCAGCGTGCTGCCGTCGGCCAGGGTCACCTCGGTGCCCTCGGCCAGGCAGTGCCACCAGAACTGCAGGTCCTGGATCTGGTAGCAGTTCACCGACGGCTGCTCCGGCCAGTCGAAGCTGCACACGTTGAAGTCGAAGGTCGGCACCACCGGGTTGTCGACCGGGATCTGGAACGAGAAGAAGAACGCGGTGGTGCTGTCGTTGGCCGCATCCAGGCCGTTGTACATCAGCGAGGTGTAGTTGCCCGGGGTGCCGTCCGGGTCGTAGGGGTAGCTCCAGGTGACCACGTTCGTCGAGGTGTCGCCGGTGATCTGGGTGGTCAGCGACTGGCTGCTCAGGTGCGCGATGTAGCTGGCGCCCTTGAGCGAGTAGAGCTGGGTGCTCACCACCAGGCCCGAGGTGAACTGGCCGCCCGAACCGACGTTGGCCAGCGGCTGCTGCACGTTCACGGTGCCGGTGAAGGGCACCACCAGCTGCGGGTGGTCGTTGGTGTCCTGCTTGTAGAAGTAGTCGAGGTCGTTGCCGGGGTTGGGCCGGCCGAGCCCGATCTGCACCGAGGCATGGGTGGTCGAGACCGGCGCGGTCACGTTGGCGTCGATCATGCCGGTGCTGGTGACCGGCGCGGTCTGGCTGACCATGCTGAAGGCCGGCACCGAGTCCGGCGTGCTCTGCGAGTGGGCGAAGCCGATGGTGGTGAGGTTTGCCGGGGCCGGCTCCGCGGTGGCCGAGCGGGTCGCGGCCGGCGCCAGGCCGCCACCGACCCGGTTGGCGTAGCCGAACGCGACCGGCGCGCCGCTGTCGGCGTCCAGGGCCAGCGCCAGGCTGCCGGACAGGTGGCCGCCGGTGCGGTCCTGGTGCCAGACCCGCGCGGTGGCACGGCCCTGTGCATCCCGCCCGCTGTCGACGATGTCGAGCACCTGGCCGCCGTCGTCCGGGGCCGAGGCCGAGCCGTCGGCCACCGCGGCCAGATCGCCGTAGAGGCCGGGGTGGGTCTGCTCGGTCTTGCCGGTCAGCTGCAGGAACGCCCTGATCGCGGCGGCGTCGCCGGGGTCACGGGGGTCGAGGGTGCGCCGGACGCCGTCGGTACTGCGCTCGACGGCGGAGCGGATCGGAGCCAGGTGATCGTCGCTGATCGACAGCATGAAAGGCCTTTCTTGCCGTTCGGCCCGGGCCGGTCGCCGGTCGCGGGGCGCGGTGCCGGCGCGGGTGGGGGATGGGGGATGAGGGCAGAGCGCTGCCAGCCGCCACCGAGCGGCCGGGCAGGCGGATCGTCTCCGGCGGGGCCGGGCGGCCGGGCCGGAGGTAGGTGCAGAGGTGCGGACGGGGATGACCGTATTTTACGGGGACGTAACTTACAAGCGTTGATGCCGTCTAATTTCCTAAGAGTCGCGATGGACGCCCGCGTGCGCCGTCCGGGCGGCACCGGGCAGGATGATCGCCATGCGACTCTCCCGCGCGCAGGTGCACACCGCCTGGGACAGCTCCCTCCCCCCGATCGCCCGGGTGGCCGGGGGAGAGGTGGTCACGGTCGAGGTGGCCAACTCCTCCGGTGGCCAACTCGACCGCCGGTCCACCGCCGCCGACCTGGCCACCCTCGACTTCGGCCGGGTCAACCCGGTCACCGGCCCGATCGCGGTCGAGGGTGCCGAGCCCGGCGACGCCCTGGTGATCGACGTGCTCGACGTCGAGGTGGCGGACTGGGGCTGGACGGCCAACATCCCCGGTTTCGGCCTGCTGGCACAGGACTTCCCGGACGCGCACCTGCGGCTGTCGGCGGTGCGGGACGGCCGGGTCGACTTCCTGCCCGGCCTCACACTGCCGGCGGTGCCGATGATCGGCACCATCGGCCTGGCGCCGGCCGGCCCGGAGGTGCTGCCGATGGTGCCGCCGCACCGGGCGGGCGGCAACATGGACATCCGGCACGTCACCGCCGGCACCCGGCTGCGGTTGCCGGTCCAGGTGCCCGGCGGGCTGCTCTCGATCGGTGACACGCACGCGGCGATGGGCGACGGCGAGGTCTGCGGCACCGGCGTCGAGATCGGTTCGGTGGTCACCGTTCGGCTCGGCGTGGACAAGGGAAACTCGATCCCGACCGCGATCCTCGAGACCGACGGCCGGGCATCCCGGGCCGGCCGCTCGCTGATCGCCACCGGCATCGGGCCCGACCTCTGGCAGGCCGCCCGGGACGCCACCCGTTCGCTGGTCGAGCAGCTGGTGCGGCGCACCGGCCTGGCCCCGGTCGACGCCTACCTGCTGGCCAGCGTCACCGCCGACCTGCACATCTCCGAGATCGTCGACCTGCCGAACGTGGTGGTCTCGATGCACTTCCCGCTGGATGCCCTGGACGGTTGAGGCGTCAGCGGGCGGCGTACCCGCCGTCGATGTAGAGCTCGAGCCCGGTGACGAACGAGGCGTCGTCGCCGGCTAGGTAGGCCACGCCGGCGGCGATCTCGTCCGGGGTGCCGAGCCGGCGCATCGGGGTTTCGGCCAGCATCTGCTGCTCGAACGGCGTCCCGCGCACCTGCGCCAGCAGCCTGGTGTCGATGAAGCCGGGGTGCACCGAGTTCACCCGGATCCCCCGTTCGGCCCAGTGCACCGCGACGTTCTTGGTCAGCGTGCGCACCGCGCCCTTGGCCGCGTGGTAGGCCGGCGAGGTGCCGAAACCGCCGCTGGTGCCGAAGATCGAGCTGATGTTGACGACCGATCCGTGACCGGACGCGGCCAGCGCGTCGGCGGCGGCCTGCATGCCGAGGAACACCCCGGTCTGGTCGATGTCGATGGTGCGCTGCCATTCCGCCAGCGACACGTCCTCGATCGCGGACAGGTCGCCCAGGCCTGCGTTGTTCACCAGGATGTCCAGGCCGCCGTACTGGGCGACCGCGGTGGCCACCGCGGCGGCCCACTCGGCCGGCGAGGTGACGTCCAGGTGCAGGTAGCTCGCCCGGCCACCGTGCTCGGCCAGCTGCTTGGCGACCGCGCCGCCCGGGCCGTCCTCGATGTCGGTGACCAGCACCGCGGCGCCCTCGGCGGACAGCCGCCGGGCGACCGCCTCGCCGATACCGTTCGCGCCGCCGGTCACCAGCGCCACCCGCCCGTCCAGCCTGTTCATCTGCCCGACCCCCGTTCCCGCCTGCGGATCGGTCCACTCTCTCCGGCGGCTGCCCGCCCCGGTCAGGGACGGAGGTCCCGAGGCGCCGGTACCAAAGGGGTCAGTGCCGGTGGTGTTCGGCCGCGTCGGCGGGCCGGTGCGTCCAGCTCGACGCGGCCGGGTACACCGCCGCGGCCAGCCCGACGCCGAGCACCAGGGCACAGGCGACCGCGGCCAGCCGGAGGAGCTGGCGGCGCGAGAGCTGCCGCAGCTCGCGCAGGGAGTTGATCGCGGCCTCCCAGGCGTGGCCGAGCACGTGCACGGTCATCACCGCGAACCAGATCACGAAGCTGGCCTTGTGCGCGGTCAGCAGCAGCCCCTCGCCCGGCCGGACCGCCAGCAGCCCCAGGCCGGTGCCGAGCAGGGCGAGGCTGGACAGCGTCACGAACGGGCCCAGCACCCGGAGCAGCAGCGGCGGCGGGCCCTTGCGGACGTAATCGAGATTGCGCAGGTAGTACCGGCTGAATCGGTAGAGCGTGGCGGCGACCTTCAGCACGACCGGGCCGACCAGCAGGGTGCCGAGGAAGACGTGCAGGCCGATCATGCCGCGCACGTTCAGCACCGTGAACCCCTCGACCGCCAGCAGCACCAGCAGCACCATGCCGGTGGTCGAGGTGAGCCGGGTGTTGCCCTCCGCGCCCGCCGTCGTCGTGGTGGGCGGGGCCGGGTGGGCGACGAGCGGGGGCAGGACGCTGGTGCGGATGCGTGATCGAGTCATGGTGATCCGACTATGCGTCCGGGCCGTGGGGCGCTCCACCGGGGCGCGGGGATTGAGACGATATTCTGCAGCCGCCCTGCCGCATATGGCGGCTGCGTCCCGCTATGGCAGCAGCTGGCACTCATTTCGGTCACAGGATCGCTTAACCCGGCGCAGAGCCCGCGCTGGCAGGGTGAACTGGTAGCAACGGGCAACGAAAGTGGGGTACCGCGATGAGCGCCAACCAGGCCGGCGTGCTGAACCGGGCGGTCGCGGCCAGCGCCGCGCTGGTGGTCGGGGCGGTGGCGGTGACCGGGGTGTTCGTCGCCAAGATCGCCCGCAGCTACGCGACCCCCAACAGCGGCACCGTCTCCGGCGGCACCGGCGACCAGGGCAACTCGTTCGGCAACGACTCCTTCGGCGACAACGGCTCGTTCGGTGGCGGCGGGCAGGTCTCGCAGCCCCAGTTCAACCAACCACCCGCGGGCAGCAGTCACGGCTCATGAACGCCAACGACCTCTGGTTCACCGCGCGCGGGGCGGGGCTGTCGGCGCTGCTGACGCTCTCGGTCGCCACCGCCTGCGGTGCGCTGGGGTCGATGCGTTCGGTGCGGCCGGAGACCCGGGTCGTGATCCAGTACCTGCACCGGACCGCGGCGCTGCTCGGCCTCGGGCTCATCCTGGTGCACGTGTCGACCATCGTGCTCGACACCAAGTCCCACGTCAGCCTGGCTGGCGTGCTGGTGCCGTTCGCCTCGCACTACCGGCCGAACGCGGTGGCCCTGGGCTCGATCGCGGCGTACCTGCTGCTCGCGGTGGCGGCGCTGGGGCTGGCCCGGGGGAAGCTGGCCACCTCACCGCGCGGGTCGCGGCTCTGGCGGACACTGCACGCCGTCGCCTACCCGGTCTGGACCCTGGCGGTGCTGCACAGCCTGCTGGCCGGCACCGACCGGCACCAGGCCTGGGTGCTCGCGCTGACCTTCGGCTGCCTGATCCTGGTGCTGCTCTGCGGCGCGGTCCGGCTGATGACCCTCGACGACCCGGCCGGTTCCCCGGCCGGCACCGGCACCGGCCGCAAGCCCGCCCCGGTCCGCTAACGACTGGCAGGGTCACCAGGTCACCGGCACCATCGCCTCCGGCTGGCTCACCAACCGGGTCTTCATCCTGTTCTGCTGCTGAGCCTGGGCGGGCTGCCGTGACGTCGACGTCCGCCCTGTGCCGCCGGTACTTCGCAGCCAGCGAGCTACCCGATTTCGGCTGCGTTCGCCGCGCACCGGCGCGGCGCTGGCCGCCGCCAGGTACATCCGCGACGTCGACAGCTCCTACCCGGCGTCCTGCTCCGCAGCGCCGCTCCGCGCGGGCGCAACCCCACGCCCGCTTTTTTTCCAAGCCGATGAGGCCTGAAGAGGTAGGTCACAGCGTTCGTCAGGCTTGGACCGTCGAGTGTCTCGCTTTGGAACTGCTCGGCTACCTGATGCCGGACCTGACAAAGAGCCGCGACCACCGGTAACGCGGCGGCAGCCTGTGTCGTCCTCGCAGGGAAAGCCATCCATGCGAGCTAAGGGGCAGTGACGATGAAGATCGCCGTAGCGGGCGGAACGGGACTGGTCGGCCGGCTGGTCGTCGAGCAGCTGGCCGAGGCAGGTCACGAGAGCGTCGTGCTGGCGCGCTCCACCGGCTTCGACCTGACCAGCGGCGCGGGCCTGGCCGAGGCAGTGCAGGGCTGCGACGTCATCATCGACGTCTCCAACATCGCCACCCAGGACCAGGCGGAGTCCGAGGCGTTCTTCACCGCCACCGTCGGCAACCTGCTCGCCGCGGCAGGCAAGGCCGGGGTCCGGCACCTGCTGGTGCTGTCCATCGTGGGCTCCGACCTGGTCGACTTCGGCTACTACCTGGGCAAGCGCCGGCAGGAGCAGCTGGTGACCGGGGGCGACGTGCCGTGGACGATCCTGCGGGCCACCCAGTTCCACCAGTTCGCCGAGCAGTTCCTGGCCGGCTCCGACGGCCCGGCCGCGCAGCTGCCCCGGATGCTCTGCCAGCCGGTGGCGGCCCGCGAGGTGGCGGCCGAGCTGGTCCGGCTGGCCGGTGGCGAGCCGCGGGGCATGGCGACGCCGCTCGGCGGCCCGGAGCAGCTGGTGCTCGCCGACATGTGCCGGCAGGTGCTCGCGGCCCAGGGGTCGGACCGCCAGGTGGTGGAGTTCGAGCTGCCGGGGCCGGTCGGCGAGGGCCTGGCCAACGGCAACATGTGCCCGAAGGGCGAGTTCACCGCCGGGACGCAGACCTTCGCCGAGCACTGCGCCCAGCTGAAGGCCGCCGCGGCCTGACAGACCTGCTGCGGGCGGCCCCGGCTCAGCCGGCCGCCCGCAGCAGCTCGCTGATCCGGCCGGCCGCCTCGACCACCGGGCCGGCGAGCTCGGCCTCCGGCGGGAACCGGTCGGCCGGTGCGACGACGCCGACGCTCGCCACCGCGTAGCCGGCCGCGCCCAGCACCGGCGCGGCCAGGCCGGCCGCGCCCTCGCTCAGCTCGTTCGAGGTCACCGCGTACCCGCGCCGGCGGATGTCGGCCAGGTCCGGATCGTCCGGCCGGCCCAGCCGCGCCACGGTTGCCGGATCGGCGAAGGCGAGGATCGCGCGCCCGGCCGCGGCCCTGTCGAGCGGGTGCCGGAAGCCCGGTGGGTACTCCGCCCGCACCAGCCGGCCCGGCACCACCAGCTGGTCGGCCGAGACCGCGTCGTCGCCCTCGCGCACGGTCAGCGCCACCGTCTCCGACACCCGCTCGAAGAGCGTGAGCATCGGCTGCCGGGCGGCCCGCCGGACGGGGTTGTCCACCCGGGTGGCCAGCTCGACGAGCGTCATGCCCAGCTCGTAGTCGCCGCCAGGCGTCCGGTGCACGAAGCCGTGCTCGCGCAGCGTGCTGAGCAGCCGCTGCACCACGGTGCGGTGCATGCCCAGCCGGCGGGTCAGCTCGGCCACCGAGGCGCCGCCGTCGCCCAGGGCGAGCAGCAGTCGCAACGCCTGGCCGGCCGTCTTCGAGGTCTCCGGCACCGTTCAGGCCGTCGGCACAGGGGTGTTCAGCGCGCCGGACCGCGCCCGGACCAGGTCCAGGCGTACCGGCCGTCGTCCACCGCCACGCCACCCTCGCCGAGCGACAGCGGGGCGAAGGTGTCGACCATGACGGCCAGCTCGTCGAAGTACTCCCGGCCCAGGCTGCCCTCGATCGCGCCCGGCTGCGGCCCGTGCGAGTGGCCGCCCGGGTGCAGCGAGATCGAGCCCTTGCCGATGCCGGAGCCCTTGCGGGCCTCGTAGTCGCCGTCGACGTAGAACATCACCTCGTCGGAGTCGACGTTGGAGTGGTAGTAGGGCACCGGCACCGACAGCGGGTGGTAGTCCACCTTGCGCGGCACGAAGTTGCAGATCACGAAGTTGTGGCCCTCGAATACCTGGTGCACCGGCGGCGGCTGGTGGATCCGGCCGGTGATCGGCTCGAAGTCGGCGACGTTGAAGGCGTACGGGTAGAGGCAGCCGTCCCAGCCGACCACGTCGAAGGGGTGCTCGGGCACCACGTGCACGCTGCCGGTCACGCCGGCCGGGCCGCGGTGCTTGACGTAGACCTCGACGTCGGACTCCTCGACCAGCAGCGGCTCGGCCGGGCCGCGCAGGTCGCGCTCGCAGTACGGGGCGTGCTCGAGCAGCTGGCCGTACTTGGAGAGGTACCGCTTGGGCGGTGCGATGTGCGAGTTCGCCTCGATGGCGTAGGTACGAAGTGGCTCGTCGCCGGTGGGCAGCCAGCGGTGGGTGGTGGCCCGCGGCAGGATCACGTAGTCGCCGGTGCCGACCTCCAGCGCGCCGAAGACGGTCTCCACGGTGGCGGTCCCGCGCTCGAGGTAGACGCATTCGTCGCCGATCGCGTTGCGGTAGAGCGGGCTGGCCAGGCTGGAGACCGCGTAGCTGATCCGGACGTCGGCGTTGCCGAGCACCAGGCGCCGGCCGGTGACCGGGTCGCAGGCCTTGTGCTCCTCGCCCGGGAACAGCTCGTGCAGCTTCAGGTGCCGGGGGAGCAGTGGCTGGTTCGGGGTGAGCGACTGGTCGGGCAGCTCCCACACCCGGGCGCCGACCAGGCTGGACGGGATGCCGGCGTGATAGAGCAGCGACGAGTCCGAGGAGAAGCCCTCCTCGCCCATCAGCTCCTCGTAGTACAGCGCGCCGTCCGGGCGCCGGTGCTGGGTGTGCCGTTTCGGCGGGACGCTGCCCAGCCGGCGGTAATAGGCCATCGCTCGCTCTCCTGTGGCTGACGGGCTGACCGATTATCGGACGCTGCTGGCCGATAATCGGCATCCAGCCTGCGCCGCGGAATCGGGTGCTGTCAACCGGGCCGTCGCGGTGGTGCGGTTACAGCACCCGCAGCGCGCGGATCAGCTCCAGCACCTCGGGCAGCTGCACCAGTTCGGCCCGGGCGGCGTCCATGTCGCGCAGCGTGGTCGGGTGGGTGAAGAACACCAGCTCGGTCTGGCGCTCGGAGTTCTCCTGCTCCACGAACCGGATCGAGACACCGTGCCGGCCGAGCACCGAGCTGACCGCGGAGAGCGTGCCGGGCTCGTCGAGCACCCGCAGCTTGAGGTAGAAGGCGCAGTCGACCTCGTCACGGGGGCGCAGCCGGGCCGGCCGGTGCACCGGCACCCGGCGGTGGGTGCCGCGCGCCAGGTTGTCCGCCGCGTCGACCAGGTCGCCGAGCAGGGCCGAGGTGGTGGCCTCCCGCCCGGCCCCGGCGCCGTAGACCATCAGCTCGCCGCACAGCGCGCCGGTGATCGCGACCGCGTTGTAGCTGCCGCGCACCTTCGCCAGCGGGTGCTGCTCGGCCACCAGCGACGGGAACACCTCCAGGCTGGTCGAGCCCTCCGGCCAGGACTCGGCCACGGCCAGTGCCTTGATCTCGAAGCCGTAGCGCTTGGCGATCACGAAGTCCTCGGCATCCACGCTCTCGATGCCCTCGGCGAGCACGTCGGCGGCCGACAGGTGCATGCCGAAGGCCAGCGAGGCGAGGATCGCCAGCTTGGACGCGGCGTCCTTGCCACTGATGTCGGCGTCGGAGTCCGGTTCGGCGTAGCCGAGCTGCTGCGCCTCGGCCAGTGCCGCGCCGTACTCCAGCCCGCGTTCGGACATCGCGCTCAGGATGTAGTTGGTGGTGCCGTTGATGATGCCGACCAGCCGGCGCAGCGGTTCGGCGCGCAGCGACTCGCGCAGCGTCCGCACGACCGGCACCGCGGCCACCGCGGCTGCCTCGAAGAGCAGGTCGACCCCGGCCTCGTCGGCGGTCCGGTAGAGCTCCGGCGCGCGGTTGGCCACCAGCTCCTTGTTCGCGCTCACCACCGGCTTGCCCTTGCCCAGGGCGACCAGCAGCAGCTCGCCGGCCGGCTCGATGCCGCCCATCAGCTCGACCACCACGTCGATGTCGTCGGCCGCGACGACATCGTCCGGGTCGGTGGTGAACAGCTCGGCCGGCAGCCCGCGGTCACGCGGTTTGTCCTTGTCGCGGACGGCGATCCGGGTCAGCTCGATCTGCAGTCCGGTCAGTGCGGCCAGCCGCTCGGAGCTCTCGCGCACCGTGAGCGCGAAGGTCGTGCCGATGTTGCCGCAGCCCAGCAGGCCGACCCGGACTCGTCTGCTCATCTCGACCCGATCCAATCTGCGGCACGCTCGTCACGAGCACCGGCGGGCGGCCGCAGTGGACGATCGCCAGCTGCCACCGCTGGCAAGGCTAACACCGGGCCGTTCGGCACCAGCCCGTTGACATATCGGGCCAATCGTCCTCCAATGACGAGATCCCTCGAATTTGGAGATCGCCATGACTCGTCGTTTTCCCTTGACCGCAAGGTGGTTCGTCCCGCTCACCGGGTTCGCGGTGGCGCTGCTCGGCCTGCCCGCGGTGACCGCTCCGGCCGCGGCCGGCACGGTCGGCTCGCTCAGCCTGGTGTCGACCACCAGCTCGGTCAGCCACGGCTGGCACAGCGTGGAGCACTGGCACGACACCGACCCGGACTGGCCGGCCACCCACTACCTCGCCGATGGCCGGCAGAACCAGACGGGCACCCCGGCCACCCTCTTCGGCAGCGCCCAGCCGCCGGGCCAGGACTTCTTGCTGTACCGGGCGCCCGGCTGGAACACCAACACCGGCCCGGCGGTGCTGCTGGTGCCCGGCACCAACGACAGCGCCGACCGCGCCTACAGCGACCCGGCCGCCGGCGGCGCGGGTACCTGCGGGGCGACCTCCTGCCCCACCACCGGGCTGATGCAGTACCTGTCCGGGCGCGGTTACCGGGTGTTCGCGGTGAACTTCGCCGACACCCAGGGCGACAACTACGAGTGGGCGCAGACCATCTCCGACGCGCTCGGCCGGGTGCGGGCCGAGACCGGGGTCGCCTCGGCCGATCTCGTCGGCTGGAGCAAGGGCGCGTTCGCCGCCCGGATGTACGTCGCCTCGGTCAGGCCGAGCTGGGGGCGTGCCTACCAGAACGACGTCGCCAGGCTGGTGCTGATCGGCGGCCCGAACGGCGGCCTGGACTACTCCTTCGGCCACGGCACGGTCGGCAACCCGGTGATCTATCCCGAGTGCGGCGGCTCCAGCAACGGGCCGGTGCCGAGCCAGTCGTACATGTGCTACGGGTTCATGTACTCCGAGCCGAACCTGTCGATCGACAGCACCTACTACACCGGCCAGCGGCAGATGCTGGCCCGCTGGGACGGCTCCTACGGCATCGACGAGACCCAGCAGGACTGGTACACGACCTACTACGGCGGCACCGGCTACGTCAGCACCAGCAACGGCATCTCCTACGCGATCAGCCACGGTTCGCTGGTCGCCACCATGCAGTCGCAGACCCTGCCGGCGAGCGTGCCGACCTACCTGCTGTGCGGCGGTTCACCGACGATGCCCAATTTCTACAACGAGAATCGCGGCCCGAGCGACGGGGTGGTGTTCGTGAACTCGTGCCGATCGAGCACCGGCATCGCCAACCTGGCCGGCAGCACCCTCATCGGTGGCGACGACCACCTGATGCTGGGCTGGCAGTCCACCGCCGAGGCGCAGGTGGCCAGCTGGCTGGCCTGACGCCGGCAGCACGTGACGAGGCCCCGGGGTCAGTGGTGGATTCCAGGGGTCCTCGCAACACCCGGCGGTTTATGTGGCCGTCAGTAGATCACGCAGGCGCTCGGCTGGGGTTTTCCAGCCGAGCGTTTTGCGTGGGCGACCGTTGAGTTCTTGCGCGACGTGTTCGAGGTCGGCA
>DATJNU010000046.1:0-52709 GCA_035507775.1 Jatrophihabitans sp. | reverse complement strand
AACCGCGCCGCTCGCAGTGCACCACGGTGGCGCCGTGCGCACGGGCCAGGTCCGGGCTGCCGTCCCGGCTGCCGTTGTCCACCACGATCGCGCGGCAGCCGGCCGGCAGCCGGCCGAGCACCCACGGCAGCGCCTGCGCCTCGTCCAGGCACGGCAAGATCACATCGAGCACTCCATCGACCCTACGGCGTCGCCGGATCCACGGTCTTACGGAGTGCGGAACTCTGCCGCCGGCCGGCCGCGCGCCCAGCCGCGGCTGCCAGACTCGCAGGCATGGCGCGCGTGCTGATCGTGGAGGACGACCCCACCGTGTCGGAGGTGGTCGAGTCCTACCTGCGGCGCTCCGGGCACGACACCTGGTCCGAGAGCGACGGCCGGGAGGCCGCGCGGCTGGTGACCGGGCCGGCCGCGTCGGAGGTCGACCTGGTGATCCTCGACCTGATGCTGCCGAGCCTGGACGGCATCGAGGTGTGCCGGCTGCTGCGGCAGTCCCGCCCGGTGCTGCCGGTCATCATGCTCACCGCGCTGGGCCAGGAGGACGACCGGATCGCCGGGCTCGAGGTGGGCGCCGACGACTACGTCACCAAGCCGTTCTCGCCCCGCGAGCTGGTGCTGCGGGTGGAGTCGGTGCTGCGGCGCAGCCTGGCGCAGCCGGCCGGCGTCGCCCGGCTGCTCACGCTCGGCCCGATCACCGTCGACACCGCCGCGCACCGGGTCACCAAGGACGGTGCCGAGCTGGCGCTCACCGGCCGCGAGCTGGACCTGCTGAGCTACCTGATGCGCAGCCCGGGCACCGCCTACACCCGGACCGAGCTGATGGCCGCGGTCTGGGGCTGGACCTTCGGCGACCAGTCGACGGTGACGGTGCACGTGCGCCGGCTGCGGGAGAAGATCGAGGACGACCCCCAGCAGCCGAAGCTGATCCAGACGGTCTGGGGCGTCGGCTACCGGATGGAGGCACCGTGACGGCCCCGGATCGCCCCAGCGGACCGGGCTAGTCTGCGGTGATGCACACCGTCGAGATCGTGCGCACCGCGCTGCTCTGGGGCGCGGGCGGGGCGGTGCTGGCGTGGCTGGCCACCTGGCCGATCCGGCACCGGTCGCAGGCGGGGGTGCTCGTCTCGGTCTCGATCGTGGCCACGGTGTCGTCGGTGGCGGCGGTCTTCGGCAACACCCGGGCGATGCTGGTCGCCACCGACAGCGCGGTCGCCATCGTGGTGGTGGCCCTGGTGGCCGGCGTGCTCTCGGCGCTGGCGGCCACGTTCGCCGCGGCCACGTTCGCCCGGGACAACCGCTCGGTGCGGGCCGCGGTGGCCGCCCTGCGGCAGGGCCGGGTGCCGGACGAGGACGGCCGGCGGCTGTCCGGCGAGCTGCAGCGGCTGCATGCCGAGCTGGCGGCGACCGCGCGCACCCTGGCCGAGTCGCGCGGGCGGGAACTGGCGCTGGAGTCGTCGCGGCGGGAGCTGGTCGCCTGGGTCTCGCACGACCTGCGCACCCCGCTGGCCGGGCTGCGGGCGATGGCCGAGGCGCTGGAGGACGGCGTGGCCAGCTCGCCGGAGCGCTACCACAAGCAGATCCGGATCGAGGTCGATCGGCTGACCGGCATGGTCGACGACCTCTTCGAGATCTCCCGGCTGCAGTCCGGCGCGGCGGCCAGCCGGGCCGACCGGGTCAGCCTGACCGACCTGGTGTCCGACTGCGTCGCCGCGCTGGAGCCGGTGGCGAGCCTGCAGGGGGTGCGCCTGATCGGCCGGGTGGCGACCGAGACCTCGGCGCCGGCCGAGGTGACGGGCAACGGCGCCGAGCTGAACCGGGCGCTCACCAACCTGCTGGTCAACGCGATCCGGCACACCGGGGAGGGCGGCACGGTCGAGATCGTGCTGAGCCCCGGCGCCGATCCGGCCGGACCGAGCGCCGAGGTGACCGTCTCCGACGAGTGCGGCGGGATCGCCCCGGACGACCTCGCCCGGGTCTTCGACGTGGGCTTTCGCGGCGAACCGGCCCGCACCCCGCAGCCGGGCCTGGGCGCCGGCGCCGGGCTGGGGCTGGCCATCACCCGGGGCATCGTGGCCGCGCACGACGGCAGCGTGTCGGTGCGCAACTGCCACCACGGCTGCGCCTTCACCGTCCGGCTGCCGCTGGCCGGCTGAGGCGGCGTTACGGCAGCTCGTACGGCAGCTCGATGCCGGCCAGGGCGTCCGCGCAGCCGCAGCCGGACTGCCGCTCGGGCAGCTCGGCCAGGGTGGCGATGAGCAGGTCGCGCATCCGGGGCAGGTTCGCCGCGAACATCCGCAGCACCTCGGCGTGGGTGACGCCCCCACCGGCCTCGACCCCGGCGTCCAGGTCGGTGACCAGGCACAGCGAGGTGAAGCACAGCGCCAGCTCGCGGGCCAGCGACACCTCCGGCATCGCCGTCATGCCGATGATCGAGGCACCGGTGCGCTGGTACTCCCGGGACTCGGCGCGGGTGGAGAAGCGCGGGCCGTTGATCACCACCAGGGTGCCCTGCTCGGCCAGCTCGGTGCCGGTCGCGGCCGCCGCCCGGACCGCCGCCGCCCGCCCGGTCGGGCAGTACGGGTCGGCCAGCGAGACGTGCGCGACCCCGGTGTCAGCGTCGTTGTAGGTGTGCGCCCGGCCCCAGGTGCGGTCCAGCAGCTGGTCGGGCAGCACCAGCGACCCCGGGCCCAGCTCGGGGGCCAGCGAGCCGACCGCCGAGCCGGTGACGACCTGCCGGACGCCGAGCGAGGCCAGCGCCCAGAGGTTGGCCCGGTAGGGCACCCGGTGCGGCGGGAAGCGGTGGTCGGTGCCGTGCCGGGGCACGAACGCCACCCGGCGGCCGGCCAGGGTGCCGACGGTCAGCGGGTCGCTCGGGTCGCCGTACGGCGTGCTGACCCGGACGGTCTCGGCGTCCTCCAGCAGCGAGTAGAAGCCCGAACCGCCGATGACCCCGAAGTCTGCCTGCGATGTGCTCACCGGCTCACCGTAGCGAGTGGCGGGGCCGCCGCCGGAGTGACCTATCCTGAATGGGCACAGATACTAGGACGTCAAAGCAATCCGGCGTCCTCACCCGCCAGACTCCTCCGGAGCGACAGATGCAGCGCAATCACTACGACGAGGACCAGCTTGCCTTCGGCGACGCTGTTCGCACCTTCATCGACAAGGAGATCACGCCGCACTACCTGGAGTGGGAGGCCGCCGGCCTGGCGCCGCGCGAGCTGTTCACCGCGGCCGGCGCGAACGGCTTCCTGGGCATGCAGATCCCGGAGGAGTACGGCGGCGGCGGGGTCGCGGACTTCCGGTTCAACCAGGTGCTGGCCGAGGAGCTGGCACTGGCCGGCATCGGCGGCGCCGGGCTCGGGCTGACCCTGCACAACGACATCTGTCTGCCGTACTTCCTGCACTACTGCACCGACGAGCAGAAGCGGCGCTGGCTGCCGGGCATCGCCTCCGGCGAGCTGATCACCGCGGTCGCGATGACCGAGCCCGGTGCCGGCTCCGACCTGGCCGGCATCCGCACCTGGGCCCGGCCGGACGGCGACGACCTGATCGTCAACGGCGCCAAGACCTTCATCACCAACGGCATCAACGCCGACCTGGTGATCACCGCGGTGCGCACCAGCGACCATCCGCACCAGGGGTTGAGCCTGGTCGTGCTGGAGCGCGGCACGCCCGGCTTCGAGCGCGGCCGCAACCTCGACAAGCTCGGCCTGCACTCCCAGGACACCGCCGAGCTGTCGTTCACCGACGTCCGGGTGCCGCAGCGCAACGTGCTCGGCGCGCTCGGCGCCGGCTTCCTGAGCCTGGTGTCGAACCTGCCGCAGGAGCGCATGTCGCTGGCGCTGTCCAGCCACGCCAGCGCCCGGGCCGCCCTGAACTGGACCGTCGAGTACGTCCGCCAGCGCAAGGCGTTCGGCAATCCGCTGGGGGCGCTGCAGAACACCCGCTTCGAGCTGGCCGAGCTGGCTACCGAGGTGGACGTCACCCAGGCCTATCTGGACCGGTGCGTGCTCGCGCTCAACGCCGGCGACCTGACCGCCGAGGACGCCGCCAAGGCCAAGTGGTGGGCCACCGAGCTGCAGGGCCGGGCGGTCGACAGGTGCCTGCAGCTGCACGGCGGTTACGGCTACATGCAGGAGTACCCGATCGCACGGGCCTACGCCGACGCCCGGGTCAGCCGGATCTACGGCGGTGCCACCGAGGTCATGAAGGAGATCATCGGGCGCTCGCTCAAGCTCGGCTAGTTCGGCGCCCCGGTCAGCGAAGAGGTGGTGCTGTCCACGCGTCAGCGGTTGAACCGCTGACGCCCAGCACGCACCACCTCCGCCGGACGAATCGGATGCTCGCGCATGCTCGGCTAGGTTGGCTGGTGTGCGCTTCGTCCTCGCCTCCGCGTCCCCGGCTCGCCTGACGACCCTCCGCGCGGCGGGCGTCGAACCCGAGGTGATCGTCTCCGGGGTGGACGAGGACGCGATCAGCGCCCCGTCCGGGCCCGAGCTGGTGCAGGCGCTGGCCTCGGCCAAGGCACGCGCGGTGGCGGCCCGGCTGGACGGCGACCTGCTGCTGCTCGGCTGCGACTCGATGCTCGAGATCGGCGATCAGGTGCTGGGCAAGCCGGAATCGGTTGAGGAGGCGGTGGCCCGCTGGCAGCTGATGCGCGGGCAGACCGGGGTGCTGCACACCGGGCACACGCTGCTCTCGCTGGCCGGTGGGGCGGTGGCGCGTTCGGTCGAGGGGGTGGCCTCCACCGAGGTGCGGTTCGCCGATCTGTCCGACGACGAGATCGCCGCCTACGTCGACACCGGCGAGCCGCTGAAGGTGGCCGGCGCGTTCAGCATCGACGGCCTGGGCGGCTGGTTCGTCGAATCGATCGCCGGCGACCACCACAACGTGGTCGGCCTGTCACTGCCGCTGCTGCGGGGAATGCTGGCCGAGCTCGGCCACCGCGTCACCGACCTGCCTTCAACCATCGGTTGACTCTCCGGCCCGGATGTTTCAGCCGACCACTCGCGTACCACCGACCCGTTGTCCTTGTGCGGCCCAGACCGGTCGTGCACCCCAATCGGCGCAAAGTAGTCGCTTCAACGCGACACGGGCGTGCCGCACAGACAGACACCATCAGCTCCGCCATACTTACTTGGAAAAATCACGGAACTACGGGGGACCTGTGCGCCTAACAGAGATGCGCGTCCGCAATTACCGGAACATCGCCACAGAACAGACGCTCAAGTTTCCCAGCGGCGTTACACTGGTCGGTCCGAATAATAGCGGAAAAACAAATCTTCTCAAATCAATTCAGCTGTTTTTTACCGGATATGAAAACAGTTTCGGCTACCGACGCGCGTCGGATCTCACCATAGGAGCGGGCTCGCAACAAACTAGCCTAGTAGCCACATTTCAGTTTGACGGACACGAACGAGATCAAGAAATCATCGAACTTCTGGACGAACTTCATTCGATCGTTGGCACGACCCGGGATCCCGACCAGTTCACGATCAACCTCTACTTCACCGCCACGGACACACCTGTATACAGGGTCTTGCCGAACACGAAAATCCAAGTCCAGAATGACCGATCAAATTTCAGTCGCAAGCAAAAGCAGCTAGTTGAAAACCTCATGCGGATTTTCCGTGTGCACTATGTACCATCAGCCAAGAGCATCACAGCGCTATACAGCGACCTGTTAGAACCTTTTCTGAAAACCACTGCTTTTGACGCGATCAAGCCTCACTTGAGCGCGGTACACCAAACGCTCGATCAGGTTTCGAGTAGCCTGAATGTTGAACTTGCCTCATCCGGCTTATCCGAGCTAAAAGCTGCCTTCAAGCTCGATTTAGATAACCCATATGGGATCTTGTCTGGCATACGCCTCTTGCTGTCCGATCCAGACCAGACCCCAATTTTCGATAAAGGTCAAGGGATCCAGTCAACAGCCCTTTTCGCATCTTTTGTCTGGATCGCCGAGCGTGAGAAAAGCTCGGGAAGTATTCCTGTGTGGCTCATTGAGGAGCCGGAGTCATATCTCCATCCCGAACTTGCGAAGGCTTGTCGGGGGCTCCTGCACCACCTAGCAGAGGACTCAACAGTAATACTTACGACCCATGCCCTGACCTTCGTCCCTACAGAAATCTCCAGAGTTCAAGGGATTGAGGTCGATGACACCGGACGCACTGCGGTAACCGCCTTCGCAACCCACCAGCAAGCTACGCAAAGAATTCGAAATTCGTTGGGAGTGCAATTTGCGGATTACTACAATCTTGGCCTTACCAACGTTTTCGTGGAAGGGCCGTCTGATGCACGCCTTATTCCATGGGCAAGCGGATTATTGGCCAAGTACGAGGATGGCACTACCTATCCCCTGATAGACGGAAGCTTGATCGTAGACTTCGGCGGAGTATCCCAATTGGAAGGATTCCTGCGGGGCGTCTTTGAGCCTCTAATCGCAGAGCGGGCCATGGTCGCGGTGTTCGATGGAGATACGGCTGGAGTAAAAGCACGACAAAACTTGCAACAGTACCTTGGAAAGAAGGGTTTGCAGTTTCAACCTAATCGCGAATTTGTGTCGGTGCGCGCAGGATTCGCCATAGAAGGGCTGTTTCCTGATTCCTGGATTCTTTCAATGCACGACGAGCACCCCAGCTGGTTTGAATCATTCTCCCTCGATGCCGGCGGCATTGTTGAACCCTTCAGCATCCGGGACAATCATAAATCCAGCGCAATCAATTACCTCACGGCAAAAGCTGAGGACGCGCCGGACTCTTCGTGGGCATCCCGATGGGAAGCACTTCTGCAGGCAATAGAAGATTCGCTTGCCAGGCAGAAAAAGGAATTAAAACTCTAGTTGCTGCCCACGTGTGCTGAGGATGGGAGTGGCGGCTTTGATCGACCAGTCACTGATTAGACCGGCGGAACGCCGTGCCGTTTGTCGGCCAGCGGACGGGCCTTGCCCCGCAGCCCGGCGAACCGGCGCACGATCTCGGACCGCAGCTCCGACGGGTTGATGATCGCGTCGATCACCAGGTCGGCGGCCAGCCGCAGCAGGTCGACGTCGGCCTCGTACTCGGCCCGCCGGTCCTTGACGAACTGCGCCTGCTCCTCCGGGTCGGTGATCTCGGCGATCTTGTTGGCGTACACGGCGTTCACCGCCGCCTCCGGCCCCATCACCGCGACCCGCGCGGTGGGCAGCGCGATGCAGGCGTCCGGCATGAAGCCCGGGCCGTCCATCGCGTACAGCCCGGCGCCATAGGCCTTGCGCACCAGCACCGACAGCTGCGGGACGTTCGCCTCCGAGACCGCGGTGATCATCTTGGCGCCGTGCCGGATGATGCCCTGCCGCTCGACGTCCGAACCGATCATGAAGCCGGGCACATCTGCCAGGTACAGCAAGGGAATGTTGAACGCGTCGCACAGCCAGATGAACCGTGCGGCCTTGTCCGCCGAGTCGACGAAGAGCACCCCGCCGCGCACTGCGGAGTTGTTCGCCACGATGCCGATCGGGCGCCCCTCCAGCCGGCCGAGGCCGGTGATCAGCTCGGCGGCGAACTCGGGCTTGACCTCGAAGAACGAGTCGTCGTCGATCAGGCCGTCGATCACGGTGTGCATGTCGAACGGCATCGACTCGGCCGTCGGCACCACGTCGTCGGCCAGCTCCAGCAGCGGCGGCTCGGCCACATAGCTGGGCGCGGACGATCGCCAATTGCTCGGGAAGTAGGAGAAGAACAGCTTCGCCTGCTCGATCGCGTCCTCGTCGTCGTGGGCCAGGTTGTCACCGCAGCCGGAGACGGTGGCGTGCATCCGCGCACCGCCCATCTCGGTCAGGCTGACCTTCTCCCCCACCACCATCTCGGCCATCCGGGGCGAGCCGAGGTACATCGACGCGTTCGCCTCGACCATGATCACGATGTCGCAGAACGCCGGGATGTAGGCGCCACCGGCCGCGGACGGGCCGAACAGGCAGCAGATCTGGGGCACCTTGCCCGACAGCGTCACCTGGTTGTGGAAGATCCGCCCGGCCCCGCGCCGGCCCGGGAACAGCGCGACCTGGTCGGTGATCCGGGCCCCGGCCGAGTCGATCAGCCAGAAGATCGGCAGCTCCTCGGTGAGCGCCCGCTCGGTGATCCGGATGATCTTCTCGACCGTCCGGGCACCCCACGAGCCGGCCTTCACCGTCGGGTCGTTCGCCACCACCAGGGCCGGCCGGCCGTCCACCAGGCCGTGCCCGGTGACCACGCCGTCGGCCGGCAGCCCGGCACTGAGCGCGTTCGCCAGCTGCGAGTCCTCAACGAACGATCCCTCGTCGAAGAGCAGGCCGATCCGGTCGCGGACGTAGAGCTTGTTCGCCGCGGCCAGCTTCTCCGCCGCCTTGGCGTGCGGCGCCAGGGTGGCCCGGCGCGCTGCCGCCACCTTCTCTGCGTCAGACATCTGAACTCCTGCACTCTGCCTTTGGAACTGCACTGCCTTTGGAACCGCACCGCTTGGAACTACAGGGCGTGACCGGTGATGAGATTCGACCGTCATGGCGACCGAATCTCATGACAGCCGGGCGACCGAACGACATGACAGGCCGGCGGCCTGAAGACGAACCAGCAGACCCTATTCGACCGGCAGGCCGAGCCCGCGGGCGATCACCAGCCGCTGCACCTCGGACGTCCCCTCGCCGATCTCGAGGATCTTGGCGTCACGGTAGAACCGGGCCACCGGGTACTCCTCCATGAAGCCGTAGCCGCCGAACACCTGGGTGGCGGTGCGGGTCGCGGTGACGGCCGCCTCGGTGGAGTAGAGCTTGGCGATCGCCGCGGCCTGGGTGACCTCGGCGGCCGGCCGGCCGGCGTCCTTGAGCCAGGCGGCCTTGTAGGTCAGCACCCGGGCCGCCTCGACGGCCACCGCGAGGTCGCTGATCGCGAACGCCACGCCCTGCCGGGAACCGATCGGCTTGCCGAACGAGGTGCGCTCCTTGGCGTACCGGGTCGACTCGTCCAGGCAGGCCTGGGCCAGCCCGACAGCGAGCGCAGAGATCGCGATCCGGCCGTCGTCCAGGATCGCCAGGAACTGCTTGAAGCCGGCGCCGCGGCCGCCGAGCAGGTTCGCCTCGGGCACCCGGCAGTCGTCGAAGATCAGGCCGTGGGTGTCGGAGATCCGCCAGCCGAGCTTGTCGTAGGCCGGCTGCACCTCGAAGCCGGCCGTGCCGGAGGGCACGATGATCGCCGAGATCTCGGGCTTGCCGTTGTCCCGGGTGCCGGTGCGGGCGGTCACCGTCACGCACGAGGTGATCGAGCTGCCGGAGTTGGTGATGAACGCCTTCGCGCCGTTGATCACCCAGTGCCCGTCGACCAGTTCGGCCTTCGTCCGGGTGGCCCCGGCGTCCGAGCCCGCCTCCGGCTCGGTCAGGCCGAAGCCGGCCAGCGCCCGGCCGGCCACCAGATCCGGCAGCCACTGCTGCTTCTGGGCGTCGGTTCCGAAGGTCAGGATCGGGTTGATGCCCAGCCCCACGCCGGCCGAGAGGGTGATGCCGATCGACTGGTCGACCCGGCCCAGTTCCTCGATCGCCACGCACAGCGAGGTGAAGTCCGCACCGCTGCCGCCGAACTCCTCCGGCACCACCAACCCGAACAGGCCGAGCTCGCCCATCTTGGTCACCAGCTCGGTCGGGAAGTAGTGCTCGCGATCCCACTTCGCCACGTGCGGGGCGACCTCGGCCGCGGCGAATTCGCGGACGACCTTGCGGAACTGCTCGTGGTCGGCGGACAACTCGAAGGACATCTCGGCTCCTGCGACGGTGGGTTGGCGAGAATCTGTCAGGTTGACGTTTACGTCAACGTCAGGCGCTACTCTAATCGCATGCCGACCCGAACGGAAGCCGCGACCTGGACGGTGGGCGAGCTCGCCGACGAACTCGGCGTGACCACCCGGACGCTGCGCTTCTACGAGGCCGAGGGCCTGATCGCGCCTGCCCGGTCCGGCACCGCACGGGTGTACGACCACCGCGATCGGGCCCGGCTGCGGCTGATCCTGCGCGGCAAGCGGTTCGGCATGTCGCTGTCGGAGATCCGCGAGATCGTCGGCATGTACGACGGCGCGGCCAGCTCGGAACGCAAGCAGCTGGAGACGCTGCTCGACCGGCTCGGCCAGATCGCCGACGACCTGAAGGCCCGCCAGCAGGACCTGGCCCGCACGCTGGCCGAGGTGCGCGAGGTGGCCGACCGCTGCCGGGACCGGCTGACCGAGCTGCCCTGAGCGGCCCTCACGACCTGGTTGATCACGGCGGAGCGCTACCGCGAGACTGGAGCCATGACGGGCATCGAGATCGAGGCCGACCCGGCCGAGGCGGGTTTCGACCCCGACCGGCTGGCCCGGTTGGACCGCCGGCTGGGCCGGTTCGTCGACGAGGGACGGCTGCCCGGCTGGCAGGTCGTGGTCAGCCGGCACGGCAAGGTGGTGCACGCCAGCTGCTACGGCGAGCGGGACGTGGCCGCCCACCTGCCGGTCGAGCCGGACACCCTGTTCCGGATCTACTCGATGACCAAACCGGTCACCGCGCTGGCCGCGATGATGCTGGTCGAACAGGGCGAACTGCTGCTCACCGACCCGATCGGCACCTGGCTGCCCGAGTTCGCCGAGCCGCGGATCTTCGCCGGCGGCACCGACCTGGAGCCGGTCACCGTGCCGGCCGCCGAGCCGATCCGGGTGCGGCACCTGCTCACCCACACCGCCGGTTTCGCCTACGGTTTCCTGCGCTCGCACCCGGTCGCGCTGATGTACCGCAACGCCGGGCTGGACGAGTTCGGTGGTGGCGGCCAGACCCTGGCCGAGATCACCCGGCAGTGGGCGTCGATGCCGCTGGTCTTCGAGCCGGGCAGCGAGTGGCAGTACTCGATCGCCTCGGACGTGCTGGGCCGGCTGATCGAGGTGATCTCCGGCGAGCCGCTGGACGCCTTCTTCGACCGGCACATCCTCGGGCCGCTGGGCATGACCGACACCGGCTTCGTGGTGCCCGAGGCGCAGCGGCACCGGCTGGCCGAGCTGTATGCGGCCACGCCGGCCGGCTTCGCCCGGGCCGACCGGCTGGCCGGCGCCGCGCTGACCGAGCGCTGGCCGTCCGGCGGTGGCGGGCTGGTCAGCACGGCCCGCGACTACCAGCGGTTCACCCAGCTGCTGCTGCGCGACGGCGAGCTGGACGGCGTCCGGCTGCTCGCCCCGGCCACCGCCCGGTTGATGCACACGAACTTCCTGCCGGACAACCAGGACCTGGCGAGCTTCGGCCGGCCGCTGTTCGCCGAATCACCGCTGGTCGGCGTGGGCTTCGGCCTGTCGCTGTCGACCACGATCGACGTCCCCGCGTCCGGGATGGCGGCCAGCGTGGGTGACTACGGCTGGGGTGGGTTCGCCAGCACCGCGTTCACCGTGGACCCGGCGCTCGAGCTGACGTACGAGTTCTACACGCAGCTGATGCCGTCCACCGCCGTCCCGGTCCGGCCGCTGCTGCGCCAGCTGGTGCACCAGGCGATCGTCGCCTGATCAGCTGACCGGCAGGTGCAGCAGCTGCCGGTACCCGAGGGGCGCCTTCAGCGTGATCACGGTCTGGACGGTGTCGAGCGTGCCGGTGCACTCGACGACCCCGGACTTGAGGTTGTCGAAGAGCCTGGCTCGGTTCACAACGGTAAACCGCGCCAGTCCGGCGACACCACCGGATGCAGCAACGCACGCCCCCCGAGCGGGGCGGCCAGGGTCACCACTGCCTGTGCGTAGGCGATCATCGACGCGCAGGCGTTCTGACCGGGCTCCAGGTGCGGTCGGCTCATCGGCTCGATCAGCACCTGGCGGGAGTTCTCGAGCACCGCGAACCCGATCGGGAACACGCACGACCCGTCGCCGGTGATGTAGCGGACGGTGACCTGCCGGCCGTCGGCCGACATCCGCACGAACCGCCAGGGCATACTCAACGCGCTGGGCTGGAAGGGCACGACCTGCGCCGGCACCGTCGGAACGTCCTGGCCCAGGGGGCTCGGCCGCAGCGGATCCCGGGTAGCGCCGGCAGCGCTGATGCTGTCCCGCTCCCCGCCGCCGAACAGCGACCGCGTCCCGACGGCGCCGGCCGCCAGCACGATCAGCACCACGACCGCGGCGATCCCCACCTCCCAGCGCCGCCGCGGCCTGGCCGCCCGGGGCACGGCGACCGGAAGCTCGACGCAGCTGCCCTGTCCGTGCGCCAGGCCGTCGCGCCAGGCCTGTGCATCCTCGCGCAGCAGCCGTTCGATCTCAGGCATAGTTCGTCAGCTCCTTCGAGAGTCGGGCGCGGGCATCGAACAGGGCGGACTTGACGGTGCCCGTCGAGCAGGACAGCAGCATCGCGATATCGGAGACCGGCAGGTCCACGTAATAGAAGAGCACCACCGCGGCACGCTGCCGGTCGGGCAACCGGCTCACCGCGGCCCGCACGTCCAGCCGCGCGGGGGCGCCTTCGTCCGGCCGGAAAGCCTCGTCCAGCACGTGGAACCGCACCCGGCGCAGCCGCCAGCGCCTGCGGGCCTGGTCGACCAGGATGGCCGCGAGCCAGCTGCGCAGCTCGCCGCGTGCCGGGTCGTACCCGGCTCGCTTGGTCCAGGCCCGGGCCAGCGCGTCCTGCACCAGGTCCTCGCGGTCAGCGGCGGCCACGAGCGTTGCCGCGAGCCGTCGCAGCAGTGGCACCGTCGCCACGAGCGCCGCCTCGAACTCGGCATCCGCCGGCGCCGGGTCGGCCGATTCCGTCCTCATCCGCTCACCTCCGACAGGTATACGGCAGCGGACGGCCGGCGGGTTGGGCCGAGGCGGGAGATCGCTACCGAATCGCGACCGGCGGGCCGTTCGTGAGCAACCACTCACGCGGCGCTCTGTCCCGGATCGGTAACCTTCGCTGCAAGTGCAGCCGGTATCCAGCCAGGCAGACGGAGGCTTCTTCATGCAACGAGTGCTCATCGCCAACCGGGGCGAGATCGCGGTCCGGGTGATCCGGGCGGCCCGGGACGCCGGGCTGACCTCGGTGGCGGTGTACGCCGAGCCGGACGCCGACGCCCTGCACGTCCGGATGGCCGACGAGGCCTTCGCGCTGGGCGGCACCACGCCGGGCGACTCGTACCTGGTGATCGACAAGGTGATCGAGGCCTGCACGAAGGCGAACGCCGACGCGGTGCACCCCGGCTACGGCTTCCTCTCGGAGAACGCCGACTTCGCCCAGGCCGTGCTGGACGCCGGGTTGACCTGGATCGGCCCGTCGCCGGAGTCCATCCGCGCGCTGGGTGACAAGGTGACCGCCCGGCACATCGCGACGGCAGCCGGTGCCCCGCTGGTGCCGGGTACCAAGGAGCCGGTCGCGGGCCCCGACGAGGTGGTCGCGTTCGCCCAGGAACACGGGCTGCCGATCGCCATCAAGGCGGCCTTCGGCGGCGGTGGCCGTGGCCTGAAGATCGCCCGGACGATGGAGGAGATCCCCGAGCTGTACGACAGCGCGGTCCGCGAGGCGGTCAGCGCGTTCGGCCGGGGCGAGTGCTTCGTGGAGCGCTACCTGGATCGGTCCCGGCACGTCGAGGCGCAGGTGCTGGCCGACACCCACGGCAACGTGATCGTGGTCGGCACCCGGGACTGCTCGCTGCAGCGGCGCAACCAGAAGCTGGTCGAGGAGGCGCCGGCGCCGTTCCTGACCGACGAGCAGCGCGAACGCATCCACTCCAGCGCCAAGGCGATCTGCCGCGAGGCGAACTACCACGGCGCCGGCACCGTGGAGTACCTGGTCGGCAACGACGGGGTGATCAGCTTCCTGGAGGTGAACACCCGGCTGCAGGTCGAGCACCCGGTCAGCGAGGAGACCACCGGGCTGGACCTGGTGCGCGAGCAGTTCCGGATCGCCGACGGCGCGCCGCTGCGGATCACCGAGGACCCGACGCCGCGCGGGCACGCCTTCGAGTTCCGGATCAACGGCGAGGACCCGGGGCGCAACTTCCTGCCGGCGCCGGGCACCGTCACCACCTACCGCGAGCCGGCCGGCCCGGGCGTCCGGGTCGATTCCGGCATCGAGGCCGACGCGACCATCGGCGGCGCGTTCGACTCGCTGCTGGCCAAGCTGATCGTCTGGGGCGAGACCCGCGACGAGGCGCTGGCCCGGGCCCGGCGGGCGCTGGACGAGTACGTGGTGGACGGCATGGCCACCGCGTTGCCGTTCCACCGCGCGGTGGTGCGGGATCCGGCGTTCGCGCCGGCCGACGGCACGCCGTTCACCGTCTTCACCCGGTGGATCGAGAGCGAGTTCGACAACCAGATCCCGGCCTTCACCGGCGCGGCCGAGGCCGCCGGCGACACCGCCGAGCGGGAACGGGTGGTGGTCGAGGTGAACGGCAAGCGGATCGAGGTGACGCTGCCGGTCGGGTTCGGGTCCGGCGGCGGCGCCCCGGCCGCGAAGAAGGCGGCGCCGAAGCGCTCGGGCGCCAAGAAGTCGGGGACGGCCGCCTCGGGCGACACGCTGACCGCGCCGATGCAGGGCACCATCGTCCGGGTCGCGGTGAACGACGGCGACACGGTGGCCGCCGGCGAGCTGATCGTGGTGTTGGAGGCGATGAAGATGGAGCAGCCGATCACCGCCCACAAGGCTGGCACGATCACCGCCCTGAACGCCGAGGCCGGCGCGGTCGTCACCTCGGGCGCGGCGATCTGCGAGATCAAGGACTGATGGCCACCGTCCGGCAGGTCCAGGTCACGTTCGACTGCGCGAATCCCGAGCGGGTGGCCCGGTTCTGGTGTGAGGTGCTGGGCTACGTGGTGCCACCGCCGCCGGAGGGCTTCGCGAGCTGGGACGAGTTCGACCGGTCACTGCCGCCGGAACACCAGGGTTCCGCATTCGCCTGCCAGGACCCGGACGGCGTCGGCCCGCGGCTGTTCTTCCAGCGGGTGCCCGAAGGCAAGGTCGTCAAGAACCGGGTGCACCTCGACGTCCGGGTCGGCACCGGCCTGGTGGGTGACGAGCGGGTGGCCGCGCTGGAGGCCGAATGCGCCCGGCTGATCGCGCTCGGCGCGTCCCGGGTGGAGCTGCTGCGCGCCGACGGGTTCAACGAATCCTGCCTGGTCATGCAGGACGTCGAGGGCAACGAGTTCTGCCTCGACTAGGGCTTACCAGCACGGCAGCGGGCCGGCACCCGGGTGGGGTGCTGGCCCGCTCGCCGCTCGGGGTGGTCAGCCCTGCTGCAGCACGGCCTCGATCTCGAGGGTGATGGTGATCTTGTCGCCGACCACCACGCCGCCGCCGTCCATCGGCATGTCGATGTCGACGCCGAACTCCTTGCGGCTGATCTCGGTGGTGGCGGTGAAGCCGGCGCGGGTGCCGCCGTAGGCGTCCGGACCGAAGCCGTTGAGCTCCAGCTTCAGCGGCACGTTCTTGGTGGTGCCCTTGATGGTCAGGTCACCGCGCACGAGGTAGTCGTCGCCGGCGGCCTCGACCGCGGTCGAGGCGAAGGTGATGGCCGGGTACTTCTCCACCTCGAAGAAGTCGGCCGACTTGATGTGCGCGTCGCGCTGCTCCTGGTTGGTGTCGATCGACGAGGCGTCGATCTCGGCGGTGACGGTCGAGGCCAGCGGGTCGGCGGCGGTCACGATGCTGCCGGAGAAGGAGCCGAAGCGGCCCTTGACCTTGCTGACCATCATGTGCCGGACGGAGAACGAGACGTCCGAGTGGGTCGGGTCGATCTGCCAGGTGCCGGCGACGTAGCCCGGGATCGTGGTCGTGGTGGCGGTCATGGGGGAACTCCTTGTGATTGAGGGTTCAATTATTGCTTCTGCAACTATGCCTACCACGGGGCTATTCCGCAAGCCTCAGGCCGAGCGGCGCACCAGCAGGGTCTGCATGCCCGCACCGACCGGGCCGGACCGGTCGGCCAGCACCGAGCGGGTGAGCGCCACTCCGGCGCCGAGCGTGGTCTCGGCCTCCACCAGCAGCCAGTCACCCTCACCCGGACGGAACAGGTGCAGGTCGAGGTCGACGTTGGCGAAGGACCACTCGTCCCAGTCCAGCTCGGCCGAGATGCCGCTCGCCGAGTCGGCGAACAGGGCGGCCCGCTGCAGCGCGGTGTACTCCGCGCCGGCCAGCAGCGGCACCCGGGCCGAGATCCAGGCCGCCGCCGGCCCGGGCACGAACGGGTGCCCGGCGACCTGGCGCCAGCTCAGGTGCCCGGCATAGGGGAACGACGCGAAGTCGAGCGAGGGGAACTCCTCCGGCGCCTTGCCGGTGCCGGCCGGCGGCCGCTGCCCCGCCGCAGCCGGCTGCTCCCCCGGCGCCAGCAGCCAGACCCGGGCCTGCAGGCAGGTACGCCCACCCTCCCCGGCCAGCGCGGCCGAGACCAGTACCGCGGTGCGGGAGAGCCGGTCGACCGAGGCCGTCAGCGACAGCGGCGCCACCGGCACCGGCCCGACGAACTCGGCGGCGATCCGCACGGCGCGCAGGTCCGTCCGGCCGGCGGCCGCGGCGGCCAGCCGCTCGGCGACCAGCACCAGCAGCGCGCTGGGTGGCCCGCCGTGCTGCAGCTCGGGGTGCCAGGGGCCGGCGCAGGCCTCGTTGCTCAGCACCTCGCCGGTCAGCCGGGCAGCCGCCCCCGCGCCGTCGAGCTGGCAGGTCAGGTCGCGGTAGAAGGCGCTGTCCACCGTTGAAACGTTAGGCGGTGGCCACCACGGTGACGTTAGGCGGTGTCCGCCGCGGTGGGGTTAGCGGGACACTGGTAGGCGTGAGCCGTGACTCCCCACACCCGGGCCTCGGCCGCTGGCTGTACTACGCATTCGGCGGCGCGTTGCCCGAGCAGTACCACGACTGGGTCTTCACCGACCTCACCGGGCCGGACTGGCGGCTGCGGGAGGCCGGCCGGATCATGCTGTTCGCGGTGGTGCCGGTGACCGCGATCCTGCTGCTGCCAGGGGCGCTGGAGATCAGGATCATGGCAGCCTCGATCGTGGTCCTGGGGCCGCTCTTCGTCGGGCTGGCCTACGGCGACGAGCTGCGCGACCGGCGGCTGCGCCAGCACGGCATGATGCCGCCGCAGGGCCCCGATCCGGACTAGCGGGCGACTGAGACAGGACTGATGCCCACGCACCCGTCATGAGATTTGATCGTCATGGCGACCGAACCTCATGACAGCTCAGGCGGTGCTCTCGCCGTCCGCGCCGCCTGCCGGGCTTTGGGGGCCGGGGGCGCCCCCGCGACGGCCGACGATCCGGCGGATCATCTCGATCCGCTTGTCGGCCAGCGAGATCATCTCCTTGGTCCGGGCGGCGACGTGGTCCTCATCCGCCCCTGGGGAGAAGACCATCGCCCAGCCGTTCGGGCCCTCCAGCGCGGGCACCCGCTCCACCAGCTCGGTGCGGGCGACATGGTGCACGCCGGAGAACTCGTAGTCCTCGGTCACCACCGCGACCACCACGTGGTCCTCGGGCAGCTCACCGACGTGCGCGACGATTGCCGGCGCGTTCTCGGCGAACACGCTCGCCGCGCGGATCGTCCGCTGCGACCGTTCGACCTGTTCCGGCGAGAGATCCATCGGCAATTCTCCAGTTCGGCCCGGGCTCGTCCAGTCCAGGCTATCGGCTCAGCCCAGGTCGTCGTGGTGCATCAGCTGGCGGGCTGCCTCGGTCACCGACCCCGAGATCGACGGGTAGACGGTGAAGGTCGCGGCCAGCTGGTTGACGGTCAGGCCCAGCTGCACCGCCATCGCGATCGGCTGGATCAGCTCGGAGGCGGCCGGTGCGACCACCGTGCCGCCCACCACGACACCGGTCGCCGGGCGGCAGTAGAGCTTGACGAAGCCCTCGGCCACGCCCTGCATCTTGGCCCGGGCGTTGCCGGCCAGCGGCAGCATCACCGTGCGGGCCGGCACCTCACCGGTGCTGACCGCGGCGTGCCCGACGCCCACCGTGGCGATCTCGGGATGGGTGAAGACGTTGGCCGCCACGGTCTTGAGCCGCAGCGGCTGCACCGCCTCGCCGAGCGCGTGCCACATCGCCACCCGACCCTGCATCGCCGCGACCGAGGCCAGCAGCAGCACCCCGGTGCAGTCACCGGCGGCGTAGATGCCGGGCACCGCGGTGCGCGAGACCCGGTCCACGTCGAGGAAGCCCGCCGCAGTGCGCTGCAGCCCGACATGCTCCAGGCCGAGGCCCTCGGTGTTCGGCACCGAGCCGACGCACATCAGCACGTGCGAGCCGGCCACCGTCCGGCCGTCGGTCAGCAGCACCTCGACGCCGTCGCCGGTGCGCTTCACCGCCTGCGCGCGGGCCTGCTTCATCAGCATCCCGCCGTGCGAGGTGAAGACCTGCTCGATCACGTCGGCGGCGTCCGGATCCTCGCCCGGCAGCACCTTCTGCCGGCTGGAGACCAGGGTGGTCGGCACGCCCATCTCGCTGTAGGCGGAGGCGAACTCGGCGCCGGTCACGCCGGAGCCGACCACGATCAGGTGCTCGGGCAGCTCGGTCAGGCCGTAGATGTCGCGCCAGGACAGGATCCGCTCGCCGTCCGGCTCGGCGCCCGGCAGGATCCGCGGGGTGCCGCCGGTGGCCAGCAGCACGACGTCGGCCTCGACGACGGTGCCGGTGCCGCCGACCTCGACGCGGAACGTCCGGCCGGCCTGCTCAGCGGCGAACCGGCCCCGGCCGGACAGCAGCGTGACACCGGCGTCGACCAGCCTGGCGCGGATGTCCTCGGACTGGCTGGTGGCCAGCTCGCGGACCCGCTGGTTCACCTGCCGCAGGCAGACCCGCACGTCCGCGGTGGAACTCAGCCCGAGGTCGGGCGCGTCCCGCAGCGCGGTCACCCGCTCCGAGGTCGCGATCAGCGTCTTCGACGGCACGCAGTCGTACAGCACGCACGCGCCGCCGACGCCGTCCGACTCGATCAGCGTGACCTCGGCGGCCAGCCCGGCCGCGACCTGCGCCGCCTCGTACCCGGCCGGCCCGCCCCCGACGATCGCAATCCGTGTCACGCCCACCATTGTCCCGGGTCGGCCGGGGCCAGCGGCCGGTGGGGCTGGAAACGTACATCGGTAGGCTGCATCCCGTGCCCCTCTACGCCGCCTACGGCTCCAACATGGACCCGGCCCAGATGCGCACCCGCTGCCCGCACTCGCCGTTCGCCGGCACCGGGTGGATCCCGGGTTGGCGGCTCACCTTCGGCGGCGAGGACCTGGGCTGGGAGGGTGCCCTGGCGACCCTGGTCGAGGACCAGGAGTCCGCCGTGTTCGTCGGGCTGTACGACATCACCGACTACGACCGGATCTCCCTCGACAAGTGGGAGAGCGCCGACACCGGGCTCTACCAGACCATCACGCTGCGGGTCTCCACCCTCGATTCCGACGTGCTGGCCTGGACGTACGTGCTGAACGGCTACGAGGGCGGCCTGCCGTCGGCCCGGTACCTGGGCCTGATCGCCGAGGCTGCGGAGAAGTCCGGCGCCCCGGCCGACTACGTCGGCGAGCTGCGCGGCCGGCCGTGCCGCTCCCTCGGCGGCTGACCCGCTCCCGGCAGGACTCAGCCTCCGTGCACCTCGTCCAGCAGGGCGGCGGTGAACCGGACGCCCACCGCGAGCGCCCGCTCGTCGATGTCGAAGTCGGACTGGTGCAGGTCGCCGACCACGGTGCCCGGCGTGCGGACGCCCAGCCGGGCCAGCGCCCCGGGCACGGTCCGCAGGTACCAGGCGAAATCCTCGCCGCCCATCGACTGCGGCGTGTCCGAGACACCCTCCGGACCGAACGCGGCGATCGCCGCCTGGGTCTGCAGCGCGACCAGGGTGCCGTCGTTCACGACCGCCGGCGTACCCGGGTCGTAGTCGATCTTCACCTCGGCCCCGGTCGGCGCGGCGATCTGCTCGGTCAGTTCGGCGACGATGGATTCCAGCTCGCCCCAGTACTCGGCGTCCAGCATCCGCAGCGTGCCGGAGAGGCTGCCGCTGGTCGGGATCGCGTTCGCGGCCGAGCCGGCGTTCACCGCGCCCCACACCAGCGAGACCGCGGCCCGCGGGTCGATCCGGCGGGACAGCAGGCCGGGCAGGTCGGTGATCAGCCGGCCCAGCGCGTAGACCACGTCGGTGGTCAGGTGCGGCCGGGCGGTGTGGCCGCCGGGGCCGGTCAGCGTGATCTCCAGCTGGTTGAACGACGCGGTGATCGGGCCCACCCGCAGGCCGAGCCGGCCGACGTCGAGCTTCGGGTCGCAGTGCAGCGCGAAGATCCGTTCGACGCCGTCCAGCGCCCCGTCCCGGACCGCCGCCTCGGCACCGCCGGGCATCCGCTCCTCGGCCGGCTGGAAGATCAGCCGCACCGGGGCGGCCAGCTCACCGGCCCGGTCGGCCTCGGCCAGCACACCGGCCACCCCGAGCAGGATCGCGGTGTGCGCGTCGTGGCCGCAGGCGTGGCAGGCACCGGGATTCTGCGAGGCGTAGCTGACCTGCTTGTAGTCGGGCAGCGGCAACGCGTCGATGTCCGCGCGCAGCGCGGTGATCGAGGCCCCGGTGCCCACGTCCGCGGTCAGCCCGGTGCCGATCGACAGCGGCTTCGGCTCCAGCCCGAACGAGCGCAGCACCGTCGCGATCCGCTCGGTGGTCCGGTGCTCGGCGTAGGCCACCTCGGGGTGCGCGTGCAGGTCCCGCCGCCAGCCGATCAGCTCGCCACCGTGGCCGGTCAACCAGGCGACGGCGCGGCTCTGCAATCGGGAAGGCACGCCTGCACGATAGCGTCCGGCCTCGCGACCGCGGGCCGTGGCTACTCGGCGGACCGGGCCGGCATCGCCTCGATCGCGTCGAGGTCGCGCTCGGCGAAGCGGCGGTGCTCGCACTCCTCGTTGAGGACAACCCGCGCGCAGTCCAGCGCGCTGATCGGCTCGCCCCGGTGCCAGAGCGGCCCGGGGTTCGTCCGGGCCAGGCTCTCCGGCGTGGCCCCGGCCAGGAACGCGCGCATCCGGGCAACCCGGTCGGCCCGCAGCTCCAGCACCTCGGGGTAGGACGGCGCGGCGGTCGGGTCGACGCCGAAGTCCTCCGGGGTCCGGCCGGTGAACCTGATCAGGCCGTCGAACGGCACGCCCCACGGGTGGAACGGTTGCTCCTCGCCCCGGATCGCCCCCAGCCAGGCGTCGGTCGCGAAGACCAGGTGGCGCAGGGTCTGGGCGAAGGACCACTCGCCGTCCACCGACTCCTCGACGGCCCCGTCCGGCAGCGCGGCGGCCCGGGCACCGGTCGCGGCCCACCCGTCCTGGATTGCGTCCCACGCCGCGCGCAGTCCGGCCGGGTCGTGCGCCGCCGCGGCCAAGGCCCGGGCCGGGTCGCGCCGGGCCAGCTCGGCCTCGATCAGCGGCGCGACCTCGATCCCGTTGATCCGCAGGCCGGCCAGCTCCTCCAGATCACTGTCGATCTCCGCGCCGGCCAGGCTGACGTCACGCAGCACCGCCCCGGACAGGTCGCTGAGCCGGAACCAGGCGTCGTTGAGCCGGGTGCGGTGGAACCGCACTCCGGTGAGGTCGGCGCCGTCGAACTCGGGCGGGCTGCCGGTCATGCGCATCTCCTTGGCGTGGTCGGTCCTTGCTCGCTGGACGTCAGCGGCCGGGCAGCCGGAAGCCGCGGAACACCCCGTCCGGGTCGGCGGCCTCGGCGAACTCGATCCAGTCCATGTTCGAGAGGTTCAGGTTGTTCTCGACCGACCACAGCTCGGTGGCGACGACCCGGAACGGCTGCGACTGGGCCCCGCCCAGCGCGACCACCTGCATCGGCCAACCGTCGGTGGTCAGCGCGGGCTCGTCGGCGAGGAAGGAGACTGAGGGCCGGAGCGGGCCGTCCGGGGTGAGTTCGCGCAGGCGGCCGGCGTCGAGGCTCGCGTAGGCGGGGTCGTCCACCGCCGTGACGTCGGCGAGGAAACCGTCCTCGCTCGGCACCGTGATGGCGCGCGCGAGCCGTTGCCAGGCCTCGTCGTCGCCGAACCAGGTACGCACGAGCAGGCTGCCGCGCGGCAATGTTTCCATGACCGAAAGGCTAAACCCGATCGGCGCCGGATGTCACCGATTCAGCGTCAGCCGCCCCGCCCGTCAAGTGCCCCGCACCGTCAAGTGCCCAGCGTCGCGGTGCCCAGCGTGTCGAACGGGGTGCCCGGGCCCAGCGACGCGCGGACGGTGACCCGGCCGGTGTCCGCCCCGGCCGGCAGCCCGATCAGCATCGCCGGCATCCGTGCCGCGCTGCCGCGCCCGGGCGGGCACCGGTAGGCCAGCTGCAGGTCGAGCCGCAGCCCCTCCGGCTGGCGCGCGGTGGTGATGCTGCTGACCCGGTAGCAGGCGACCGTCGCCGGCCGGACGCCCAGCAGCACGGTGCCGGCCGGCACCTGCGCGTCGTGCCAGCACCCAGCCGGCGGGCAGGCCAGCGTCCCCGCAGCCCGGTAGCGGTCGAGCAGTGCCGGCAGCGTCCGGGCCAGGTGCACCCCGGCCGGCTGCAGCGGACCGGTCAGCGAGAGCAGCGAGAGCGGCACCGGGCCGAGCAGCTGCAAGCCGTCGGAGTCACTCGGTGCCGGCACCGGCGAGCCGGCACCGGTTGGATCGGGACCGGGCGAGCCGGCACCGGGCGGGCTGTCGGCTGACCCGCCCGGTGACCCGCTCGCCGCGCCGCTGCCCGAGGGGGACACGGACGCGCAGCCGGCGACGACCAGCGACAGGCAGAGCAGCAGGGCACCCGGCAGCAGTCGCATGCCCGGTAGATGCGCCGAGGCCGGCAAGCTGTTGCAGCGACTTCAGCCGGCCGGACGGTCCAGGCCCGCGAGGATGCGTTCGGCGGCCTGGTCCGGGGTCAGCTCACCGGCCAGCACCGCACGCTCGGCCGCGTCGCCGATCGCCCGCAGCTCCGGCGTGCGCAGCCGGTCCAGCAGCCGGGCGCGCACCAGGTCACGGGTCCACTGCACCAGCTGCCCGGAGCGCTTGGCCTCGAACGCGCCGTCGGCGACGAGCTTGTCCCGGTGGCGCACCAGCTTCTCGTACACCCGATCGATGCCGGTGTTGTGCAGCGCGCTGCAGGTCAGCACCGGCACCTGCCAGGCGTCGTCCGGCCCGCGCAGCAGCCGCAGCGCCGCCGACAGCTCGCGGGCGGCCCGCTCCGCCTCGCGCTGGTGCTCGCCGTCGGCCTTGTTCACCGCGATCACGTCGGCGATCTCGAGGATGCCGCGCTTCATGCCCTGCAGCTGATCGCCGGTGCGGGCCAGCGTCAGGAACAGGAACGTGTCGACCATGTCGGCCACCACGAACTCCGACTGCCCCACGCCGACCGTCTCGACCAGCACCACGTCGTAGCCGGCCGCCTCCATCACCAGCAGCGTCTCCCGGCTGGCCTGGGCCACCCCGCCGAGCGTGCCGGAGCTGGGCGACGGCCGGACGAAGGCCCGCTCGTCGGCGGCCAGCCGCGCCATCCGGGTCTTGTCGCCGAGGATGCTGCCACCGGTGCGCGCCGAGGACGGGTCCACCGCGAGCACCGCCACCCGGTGCCCGGCCGCGGTCAGGTTGCTGCCGAAGGTATCGATGAAGGTCGACTTGCCGACCCCGGGCACCCCGCTGATGCCGATCCGCTGCGCGCCACCGGTGTGCGGCAGCAACGCGGTGAGCAGCCGTTGCGCGTCGGCCCGGTGATCGGCGCGCTTCGACTCGACCAGCGTGATCGCCCGGGCGACCGCCGCCCGGTCACCGGTGAGCACCGCCGCGGCGAGCTGGTCCGGTGGGAGCGGGCGCATCAGCCGGCGTGCGAGAGCTGCTGGTCCAGCGTGTCGAGCAGCTCCCGGGCCGCGGTGGCGATCACCGTTCCAGGCGGGAAGATCGCCGCCACGCCGGCCTGCCGCAGCTCGTCGAAGTCCTGCTCCGGGATCACCCCGCCGACCACCACGAGGATGTCGTCCCGGCCGAATGCCCTGAGCTCGGCGCGCAATTGCGGCACCAGGGTGAGGTGGCCGGCGGCCAGCGTGGACACCCCGACGATGTGCACGTCGGCCTCGACGGCCTGCCGGGCGACCTCGGCCGGGGTCTGGAACAGCGGGCCGACGTCCACGTCGAAGCCCAGGTCGGCGAACGCGGTCGCGATCACCTTCTGCCCCCGGTCGTGCCCGTCCTGGCCCATCTTGGCGACCAGGATCCGCGGCCGGCGGCCGTGGGCCTGCTCGAACGCGTCGGTGGCCGCCCGGGTCTCCTCGATGGCAGCCACCGAACCGTCCCCCTTGCCTGCTTCGTCGCGGTAGACACCGGAGATCGTGCGGACCTGGCCAGCATGCCGACCGTAGACCTGCTCCAGCGCGTCGGAGATCTCCCCCACCGTCGCCTTGGCCCGGGCCGCGTCCACGGCCAGGGCCAGCAGGTTCTGGTCCAGGCCGGCGCCGCGGCTGCCGTCCCGGGCCGCGCCGGCCGCGGCGGTCAGCCGGGACAGCGCCGAGCGCACCTCCTCGGCGTCCCGCTCGGCACGCAGCCGATCGAGTTTCGCCTGCTGGGCACGGCGCACCTCGGCGTTGTCGATCTTGAGCACCTCGATCGGCTCCTCGGCGTCCAGCCGGTACTTGTTCACCCCGATCACCGGTTGCCGGCCCGAGTCGATGCGCGCCTGGGTGCGGGCGGCGGCCTCCTCGATGCGCAGCTTCGGCAGGCCCTCGTCGATCGCCTTCGCCATGCCGCCGGCCTGCTCGACCTCCTGGATGTGCGCCCAGGCCTTGCGCGCCAGATCGTGGGTCAGCTTCTCGACGTAGTAGCTGCCGCCCCACGGGTCGATCACCCGGGTGGTGCCGGACTCCTGCTGCAGCAGCAGTTGGGTGTTGCGGGCGATCCGGGCGGAGAAGTCGGTGGGCAGCGCTAGCGCCTCGTCGAGCGCGTTGGTGTGCAGCGACTGGGTGTGCCCCTGGGTCGCGGCCATCGCCTCGACGCAGGTGCGCACTGCGTTGTTGAAGACGTCCTGCGCGGTCAGCGACCAGCCCGAGGTCTGCGAATGGGTCCGCAGCGACAGGGACTTCTCGTTCGCCGGCTCGAACTGCCGCACCAGCTTGGCCCACAGCAACCGGGCCGCGCGCAGCTTCGCGACCTCCATGAAGAAGTTCATGCCGATCGCCCAGAAGAACGACAGCCGCGGCGCGAACGCGTCCACGTCCAGGCCGGCCGCGATGCCCGACCGCAGGTATTCCACCCCGTCGGCCAGGGTGTAGGCCAGCTCCAGGTCGGCCGTCGCCCCCGCCTCCTGGATGTGGTAGCCGGAGATCGAGATGGAGTTGAAGCGCGGCATCCGCTGCGAGGTGAAGGAGAAGATGTCGCTGATGATCTGCATCGACTCCGCGGGCGGGTAGATGTAGGTGTTGCGGACCATGAACTCCTTGAGGATGTCGTTCTGGATGGTCCCGGTCAGCGCGCCGAGTTCTACCCCCTGCTCCTCCGCCGCCACGATGTAGAGCGCCAGCACCGGCAGCACCGCGCCGTTCATCGTCATCGAGACGCTCATCTGCCCGAGCGGGATGCCGTCGAAGAGCTCGCGCATGTCGTAGATCGAGTCGATCGCCACCCCGGCCATGCCGACGTCCCCGGCCACCCGCGGGTTGTCGCTGTCATAACCCCGGTGCGTGGGCAGGTCGAACGCCACCGACAGGCCCTTCTGGCCGGCCGCCAGGTTGCGCCGGTAGAACGCGTTCGACTCGGCAGCGGTGGAGAATCCCGCGTACTGCCGGATCGTCCAGGGCTGGTTGACGTACATCGTCGGGTACGGCCCGCGCAGGTACGGCGCCATCCCCGGATAGGTCCGCAGGAAGTCCAGGCCGCTGAGGTCGGCGGCCGTGTAGAGCGGCGCGACCTCGATGCCCTCCGGGGTCAGCCACGGTGCGCCGGTCACGCCACCGCTCTGAGCCGCACGCGGTTTGCCCAGTGATTCGTTGCTGAAATCGGCGATCATGCCGGCACCTCGCTATCGATCCGGTACGCCTCGTGCAGGGTGGCGAGCGCGTCGCAGCCGGCGTACACGGCGCCCGCGATGGCACCGGTCGCCAGCGCCGGCTTGCCCGCGATCCACACCGTGGCGCCGGCCGCGGCCAGCGCCGTCGCCACCTCGGCCGCCTGCTCGGCGTAGACCTTGTCGGACGAGCACAGGCAGGCCAGCCGGGCACCGCTGGCCGCGAACGCCTCGGCGAGCGCGGCCGGATCCCCGGTCCCGGTGATCGGCTGCAGGCCGCCGGCGGCGAACAGGTTGGCGGCGAAGCCCAGTCGCGCGCTGTGCACCGCGGCCGGGCCGAGCGCGGCGAGGAAGACCGCCGGCCGGTGCCCGGTCGCGGACAGCTGGGCGTCGGACCGGTCGCGGAATTCCTCGTACTCCTCGGGGTACCGGTGCACCGGCAACCCGCCCGCGGGCGGCTGGGGGGCGGCCGGCCGGCTCACCGGGGCCTCGTCCAGCATCGGGAACTCGCTGACCCCGGTGAGCGGGTCGCGCCGGTGCGCGAGGTTGTCCCGGCGGGCCTGCCAGCTGCGTTCCAGCAGCGCGGCGACCGCGCCGGAGCCGAACGCCGCCGCCGCGCCGCCGGCACGTTCCAGCTCGGTGAACGTCGCCCAGGCGGCCTCGGCGAGCTGGTCGGTGAGCGTCTCGACGTAGTACGAGCCGCCGGCCGCGTCCGCCACCCGGGCCAGGCTGGCCTCGTCGTGCAGGATCGCCTGGACGTTGCGGGCGACCCGGCGCCCGAAGTCGTCCGGCACGCCGATCGCGGCGTCGAACGGGCTGACCGTGATCGCCTCGGCACCGCCCACCGCCGCGGCGAAACAGCCCACCGTGGTGCGCAGCAGGTTCACCCACGGATCGCGCCGGGTCAGCATCGCCGCCGAGGTCACCGCGTGCTGGCGCTGGCCGCGGCGCCGGTCGAAACCGCTCAGCTCACCGACCCGGTCCCAGACCCGGCGGGCGGCCCGCAGCTTGGCGATGGAGCCGAACTGGTCGGCGGTCACGGCGTACCGGAACTCCAGCTCGTCGAAGACGGCTGCCGCGTCCCGGCCGAGCCGGTCGGCCTCGCGCAGGTAGGCCACCGCCACCGCGATGCTGATCGCGATCTCGTCGGAGTCGCTGCCGCCGGCGTCGGCGTAACAGGTGCCGTCCACGGTGATCGCGCGCAGGCCGTGGTCCTCGGCCAGCCGCCAGAGTTCGGCCAGCGACGCCAGCTCTGTCTCGCCGCCGCCCCGGGCCGCGGCCGCGAACGGGTCGGCGCCGAAGCTGCCCGAGGCTGGCTTCAATTCGACGAATGCCCTTGCCGCGTCGAGGGATTCGGCACCGGCGTCCAGCGTCACCCGGTCGAGCGGCAGGCCGGCCAGGGCCCGGGATAGCTCGGCGACCGGCAGGCCGCCGGCACCCAGCCGCAGCCAGAGCGAGGTCGCGCCGCCGGCCAGGTCGGCCAGGGCGGCCCGGTTGACCGCCACCGGGTCGGCCTCGGCCAGCCGGGTCCGGACGTCCCACCCTGTGGCACCGGACGGCAGCGCACCGCGGACGAACGGCGCCTGGCCGGGCGCCGGTTGCTCCACCGGTGCGTCCTCGGCGGTGTAGAGCGGCGCCACCTCGAAGCCGTCGTAGCTCCGGTGCGCGAGCGCGCGTTCCGGCGCGGCCTCGTCGAACCGGCGGCCGGACTTGGCCAGCACCCCGGCCACCAGCCGGCGCCACTGCTCGCGGGTTGCCTCGGGAAAGTCGGCCGCCAGCGACAGCGGCTCGTCCGGGACGCTCATGAGCCGAATGGTAGGGCCGTGCCCGCCCGGCCGGCCGCCCGTGGTGGCTTATCTCTCGCCCGCCGGGGTGCCGGTTAGGCTCTGTGCCCGTGACCGCGACCACCGATGCCAGCAGCCCCGAGACCAGCCCCGACCAGCTCGCCCGCGCGGCAGCCGCCGCCCTGGCCGAGCGGACCGGCACCGACCGGCACGACATCGCGCTGGTGCTCGGCTCGGGTTGGCTGCCCGCCGTCGAGGAACTGGCCCGGCAGGCCGAGGCGGACGTGGAGTTCGCCAGCACCGAGCTGCCCGGCTTCACCCCGCCGGCGGTCGCCGGGCACGCCGGCACGATCCGGTCGCTGCGGGTGAACGGCAAGCGGGTGCTCGCCTTCCTCGGCCGCACCCACTTCTACGAGGGGCGCGGGGTGGCCGCCGTGGTGCACGGCGTCCGGACGGCCGCGCGCGCCGGCTGCCGGATCACCGTGCTCACCAACGGCTGCGGCGGCCTGCGTGCCGACATGAGCGTGGGCCAGCCGGTGCTGATCGCCGACCACCTGAACCTGACCGCCACCTCGCCGCTGGTCGGCGCCCGGTTCGTCGACCTGACCGACCTCTACTCGTCCCGGCTGCGCGGCCTGATGCGCGAGATCGACCCGACGCTCGCCGAGGGCGTCTACGCGCAGTTCCCCGGCCCGCACTACGAGA
Source organism: Jatrophihabitans sp. (assembly GCA_035507775.1). Taxonomy (GTDB): domain Bacteria; phylum Actinomycetota; class Actinomycetes; order Mycobacteriales; family Jatrophihabitantaceae; genus Jatrophihabitans_A. Next base: position 24,305 of record DATJNU010000046.1, on the reverse strand, counting down.
CGCCGGCCGAGGTGCGGATGGCCCGGACGATGGGCGCCGACCTGGTGGGCATGTCGACCGCGCTGGAGGCGATCGCCGCGCACGCCGAGGGGTCGGAGGTGCTGGGCATCTCGCTGGTCACCAACCTGGCGGCCGGCATCACCGGTGAGCCGCTGAACCACGAGGAGGTGCTGGCCGCTGGCAAGGCCGCCGCCGCCCGGGCCGGTGGCCTGCTCCTGCAGTTCCTCGACCGGGTGTGAGCGCGCGGGCATGACCGTCCTGCTCACCGGTTCACAGGGGCTGATCGGCACCGCGCTGCGCGAGCGGCTGCCCGGCCTGGGCTGGCAGCTGCGCACCTTCGACCGGTCCCCCGGCGCGGACGTGGTCGGGGAGCTGACCGACCCCGCCACGCTCGACCGGGCGCTGCTCGGCGCCGACGCGGTGGTCCACCTGGCCGGCCAGCCGGCCGAGGGGCCGTGGCCGGTCGTCCGCGACTCCAACCTGGAGGGCTGCTACCAGCTGTTCGAGGCCGCCCGGCGGGCCGGCGTCCGGCGGGTGGTGTTCGCCTCGTCCAACCACGCCGTCGGCTTCACCGAGCGCGCCGCCGGCGAGCTGCCGCCGGACGTCCCGCCCCGGCCGGACACGCTGTACGGGGTGAGCAAGGTCTTCGGCGAGGCGCTGGCCCGCTACTACTGCGACCGGTACGGCTTCGAGGTCGCCTGCCTGCGGATCGGGACGTTCGCCGAGCGCCCGCCGGACCGCCGGGCGCTCGGCACCTGGCTGTCGCCGGCCGACTGCGCGCACCTGGTGGACCGCTGCCTGCGCAGCCCGGAGCTGGGCTACGCGCTGATCTGGGGTGTCTCGGCGAACCGGGACCGGTGGTGGTCGCTGGCCAACCCGGTCGGCTACCGGCCGTCCTCGGACGCGGCCGAGCTGCCCGCGCCACCGGACGGCACCGCCCGGACCGACGTGGTGGGCGGTGCGTTCACCACCGCCGCGTACGGCATCGACGAGGTGCTCAACCGGGCCCACGGGTCCTGAGCCGCGGCGGCGAGGCGGCGATCGGCAGGCGCGTGCGGGACCGTGCGCGCGAGGAGCGAGGAGGCATAGGTGGCTGAGCAGGTGCCGGCCCGGCTGGCGGCCGAGGTCGAGGCGTGGATCGCGGACGACCCGAATCCCGACGACGCCGCGGAACTGCGCGAGCTGCTGGCAGCGGGCCGCGCCGTCGAGCTGGCCGACCGGTTCGCCGGGCCGCTCACCTTCGGCACGGCCGGCCTGCGCGGCCCGCTGCGCGCCGGCCCGAACGGCATGAACGCGGCCGTGGTGCGCCGGGCCGCGGCCGGCATCGCCGCGCAGCTGGTGGCCGATGGGCGGTCCGGCCAGCCGGTGGTGATCGGCTACGACGGCCGGCACCGCTCGCGGGAGTTCGCGCACGACTCGGCGCGGGTCTTCGCCGCGGCCGGCTTCGACGCGCGGCTGCTGCCCCGGCCGCTGCCGACGCCGGTGCTGGCCTTCGCGGTCCAGCGGCTGGGCGCGGCGGCCGGCGTGATGGTCACCGCCTCGCACAACCCGCCGCAGGACAACGGCTACAAGGTGTACGCCGCCGACGGCGCGCAGATCGTGCCGCCGCTGGACGGCCGGATCGAGGAGCGGATCCGGGCGGTGGCCTCGGTGCGGGCGGTGCCGCTCGGCGACGGCTTCACGGTGCTCGGCGAGGAGCTGGTCGAGGCCTACGTGGCGGCGGTCGGCGGGCTGGTCGCGCCGGACGCGGCCCGCGACCTGACGGTGGTGCACACCGCCATGCACGGCGTCGGCGCGAGCGTGCTCCGCCAGGTGTTCGCCGCGGCGGGCTTCCCGGCGCCGGTCGAGGTGGCCGAGCAGGCCGAGCCGGACCCGGACTTCCCCACCGTGGCGTTCCCGAATCCCGAGGAGCCGGGCGCGATGGACCTGGCGCTGGCGCTGGCCGAGCAGCGCGAAGCCGACCTGCTGCTGGCCAACGACCCCGACGCCGACCGGTGCGCGGTGGGCGCCCGGTTCGGCGACGGCTGGCGCATGCTGCGCGGTGACGAGGTGGGCGTGCTGCTGGCCGATTGGCTGCTGCGCAAGGGCATCCGCGGCACCTACGCGACCACCATCGTGTCGTCGCAGCTGCTGTCGGCGATGGCCGAGCAGGCCGGGGTGCCGTTCGCCGAGACGCTGACCGGCTTCAAGTGGATCTCCCGGGCCGCGCCCGACCTGGTGTACGGCTACGAGGAGGCGCTGGGCTACGCGGTGGCACCGGCGCTGGTGCGCGACAAGGACGGCATCTCGGCCGCGCTGCTGGTGGCCGAGCTGGCCGCCGCGCTGAAGGCGGGCGCGTCCTCGATCCCGCAGCGGCTGGCCGAGCTGGCCGCGACCTACGGGCTGTACGCGACCCGGCAGCTGTCCTGGCGGGTGGCCGACCTGACGCTGATCGCCGACGCGATGGCCCGGTTGCGGCAGGCGCCGCCGCAGCGGCTGCTGTCCCGGGCGGTCACCGTCACCGACCTGGCCCCGGACAACGACGTGCTGATCCTGCGCTTCGACGGCGGCCGGGTGGTCGTCCGGCCGTCGGGCACCGAGCCGAAGTGCAAGGCCTACCTGGAGGTGGTGGTCGCCGACGCCCGCGATCTGGCCGCGGCCGAGGCGACAGCCGCATCCTGGCTCGACGAGCTGGGCACGGCGATCACCGCGACCGTGGGGTTCTAGGGACCGCTCAGCCGGCCGTCAGCCCTGGGGTACCACCGGGCACGGGCCGTGCAGCAGCGCGTGCGGCGGCACCGCGGCAGCCCCGCCGGCCACCGGCGTGCAGCCGGTGCGGTGCAGGGCGCTGCCGGACAGCCGGTACGTCGCCCAGTAGTTGTGGCCCTGGGCGTAGTTCGGCTTGTAGTCGTTCTCCATGCCGGTCACGTCGAGCCGGCCGTCGCCGTCGAGATCGGCGGCCGTCGGCGCGCTGCTGTCGAAGACCACGCTGGCGGTCGCCGGGCTGGCCAGGGCGCCGCCCCGCAGCAGCAGCGTCTCGGCACTGCCGGCGTGCGCGCCCAGCGCGGAGGTGACGACGCAGTTGGGCTCGGCCGGGGTGGCCAGGCAGGTGAGGGTCGCCGACCAGCCGAACCCGAGCCGGCCGGTCCACCAGCCGGCGTGCTGCCCGCCGCGCAGCAGCTCGACCACCGGGGTGGCCGAGGTCGCGCCGGTGGGCTGCGGTTCGGACCACAGCCGCACCGCATATCCGCCGGTGAGCGGCTCGGTCGGGCCGGGCGCGCAGTGCAGGGCGGCGCAGGGCGCGGTCGGCTGCCGCGCGGCCGGGACGGTGGACGGCGCCGGGGCCGGGTGCTGCTGAGAGGCACACCCCGCCACCAGCAGCAGGCCCGCCAGCACCGCCGCCACCCGCCCGAGGCTGCTCGGCGCGCGGAGCGGGTTGCCGGTCATGAGGTCAGGACGGTGGGGCGGACGAGGAGGGGTCGGCGGCGCTGTCGGCGCTGGCCACCGGGGCGGCGCTGGCCGCAGGGGCGGCGCTGGCCGCAGGTGGCGAGCTGCTGGCCGGTGCGGCGGCGGGTGTCGGCGCGGCGCTGGTGGCCGGCGTCGTGCTCGGCGCCGGCGAGCTCGACGGCGTCCCGGCCGGCGCGGTCGGGCTCGGTGCGACGGTCGGGCCGAACGTGGCCCCGGCGCCGTTGATCTCGGTCAGCGCGTGCAGCCGGTCGGCCGGATCGATGGCGGCCACCGCGTAGAAACCCTTCGCCGCGGCCTGTCCCAGCTGGACAAGGCTGCACCGGTGCCCGGCCGGACCGCAGATGCCCCCGGCCGAGGTCACCGCGACGTCGCCGGCCAGCAGCGCACTGTACTGCCGCGCCGAGACCACCTGGTAGCGCGTGCCGCCGTTCGGATCGGGGCCAGCCACGGCGAACTGGAACAGCACCCGCTGCGCGGCCGGATCGAAGCCGTCGACGTAGAGCAGGGCGTTGCCGGCCGGGCCGGACGCACTGGGCGTGGCCGAGGTGCTCGGGATCGCCGCGGCGTGGCTGGTGCTGGGAGCGGCGCTGCCGGCGGGCAGGCCGCCGGGCCCCTGCACACCGGCGCGGGACCGGGTGGCGTGGCTCGCGGGCGCGGTGCTGCGCGGGTGCGTCCCGGCCGGCTGGCTGGCCGGTGCCGGCTGGCGGTGCGCCGGGTGGGGCGGCACGTCGCCGACGCTGTGGATGCTGGATGCGGTGATCACCGTCGCCGCGACCGCCACCGAGCCGCCGACCGCGGCGAGCAGCAGGCCGCCGCCCACGACGAACGGCCCGAGCACGATGGGACGCGTGGCCAATGCCGCGAGGCCGCGCCGAGTGCGCGGAACCTCTTCGAACATGCGTGCCTCTCCTGCCTGCGCTGCTGGTCGGGGACCCTCCGCCATAGAAGACGGATGAACCGCCCGTGCCGTTGCATGCCGGCTGCAATATTTAAACGCCCGTCACATCAGAACACGCTGAGGAGCGGTTACCGGCCGGTTTTGATACCTGACCGTGTCCTGGAACCCGATTGGGGCGGACCGCCTACGCGGAAGCGGGACTCACCGGGCACTCGCCCGGGGTGGCGGCGGCCGCGGCGGAATCCGCCGCGGCCGGGCTCAGCGCGGGCCGAACTGCCGGTCCCCGGCGTCGCCGAGGCCGGGGACGATGTAGGCGTCGGAGTTCAGGCCCTCGTCGATGCTGGCGGTGAACAGCCGGTTGGCGTGGCCGCTGCGCTCGACCGCCGCGACCCCCTCCGGCGCGGCCAGCGCGCAGATCACCGTGATGTCGGCGGCACCCCGCGAGGCGAGCAGCGAGCAGCAGTGGATCAGCGAGCCGCCGGTCGCCAGCATCGGGTCCAGCACCAGCACCGGACGGCCGGCCAGGCTCTCCGGCAGCGAGGCCATGTAGGCCTCCGGCTCGTGCGTCTGCTCGTTGCGGGCCAGCCCGACGAAGCCCATCTGCGACTCGGGCAGCAGGTTGAACGCGGCCTCGGCCATGCCCAGCCCGGCCCGCAGCACCGGCACCAGCAGCGGCGGGTTGGCCAGGGTGGTGCCGAGGGTCGGCGCGACCGGGGTATCGATCGGCGTCTCGCGCACTTCGAGTTCCCGGGTGGCCTCGTAGACCAGCAGGGTGGCCAGCTCGCGCAGGGCCGCGCGGAACTCCGCGTTGCTCGACGTGCCGTCGCGCATCACGGACAGCCTGGACCGGACGATCGGGTGGTCGACGACGACGATCTGCACGTGGCGCGACTCTACCGGCAGCCCCCGACCGGTCGCGCGGTCGGCGATCCCTGCCCGGCCGGTCCGGGCCGAGGGGGCAGAACTTGCCCACAGCCGGTTCCGGGGTGCCAACTAGACTGGCGCGGTGAGTGCGACCCTCCCTGCGTCCCCGGCGCCCGCTGGCGCGGCCGTGGACCCCACCAGACGGACCTCCGCGACGATGCGTCCCGGCACCGATGCGGCGGTGCTCCCGGACTCCGACCGGGACGACGCCACTTTGCGCCGCTTCCTGCACGGGCTGCCCGGCGTCGACCAGGTCGGCGCCGAGGGCCGGGCGGCGACGCTGGCCACCCGGAGCATCAAGACCACCGCCAAGGCCTGGGCCATCGACACCGCGATCCGGATGGTCGACCTGACCACCCTGGAGGGCGCCGACACCCCGGGCAAGGTGCGCTCGCTGTGCAGCAAGGCAATGCGCCCGGATCCGTCCGACCCGGGCGTGCCGGCGGTGGCCGCGGTCTGCGTCTACCCGGACCTGGTCGAGACCGCGGTGCAGGCGCTGCACGGCTCGCAGGTGGCGATCGCCTCGGTGGCCACGGCGTTCCCGTCCGGCCGGGCCTCGCTGGCCACCAAGCTGGTCGACGTGCGCGAGGCGGTCGCGGCCGGCGCGACCGAGATCGACATGGTGATCGACCGCGGCGCGTTCCTGGCCGGCCGGTACGGCCAGGTCTACGACGAGATCGTCGCGGTGAAGGAGGCCTGCGGGAACGCGCACCTGAAGGTGATCCTGGAGACCGGTGAGCTGGTCACCCTGGACAACGTCCGGCGGGCGTCCTGGCTGGCGCTGCTGGCCGGCGGCGACTTCATCAAGACCTCCACCGGCAAGGTCTCCCCCGCCGCCACCCCGCCGGTGGCGCTGGTGATGCTGCAGGCCGTCCGCGATTTCGCCGCCCGGACCGGGCAGATCCGCGGCGTCAAGCTGGCCGGCGGCATCCGCACCAGCAAGGAGGCGGTGCGTTACCTGGTGATGGTCAACGAGGTGGCCGGCGATCCGTGGCTGCGTCCGGCGACCTTCCGGTTCGGTGCCTCCAGCCTCCTCAACGACCTGCTGCTGCAGCGGCACAAGCTCTCCACCGGCGCCTACGACGGCCCCGACTACGTCACCCTGGATTAGGACGATGACCGAGATCGAGACCCCCAGCACCGGGTTCGAATACGCACCGGCACCCGAGTCGGCCGCCATCGCGCGGCTGAAGCAGTCCTACGGCATCTACGTCGGCGGCGAGTTCCGCGCCGGCCGCGGCGAGGCCGTCAAGACCGTCAACCCGGCCACCGAGGAGCCTCTGGCCGAGGTCGCCGAGGCGTCCGAGGCCGACGTCGACGACGCGGTCGCGGCCGCCCGCCGGGCCTACGACGGCGCCTGGTCCCGGCTGTCGGGCAGCGCCCGCGCGAAGTACCTGTTCCGGATCGCCCGGGCGATCCAGGAGCGCGGCCGGGAGCTGGCCGTGCTCGAATCGCTCGACAACGGCAAGCCGATCCGGGAGTCCCGCGACGTCGACATCCCGACCGCGGCCGCCCACTTCTTCTACTACGCCGGCTGGGCGGACAAGCTCGGCTACGCCGGCTTCGGCCCGGACCCGCGCCCCATCGGGGTCGCCGGCCAGGTCATCCCGTGGAACTTCCCGCTGCTGATGGCGGCCTGGAAGATCGCCCCGGCGCTGGCGGCCGGCAACACGGTGGTGCTCAAGCCGGCCGAGACCACCCCGCTGACCGCGCTGACGCTCGCCGAGATCATCGCCGAGTGCGACCTGCCGCCGGGCGTGGTCAACGTGCTGCCCGGCGGCCCTGCCATCGGGCAGGCGCTGGTCGAGCACGAGGGCGTCGACAAGATCGCCTTCACCGGCTCCACCGCGGTGGGCAAGCAGATCCAGCGCTCGGTGGCCGCGTCCGGCAAGCGGCTGTCGCTGGAGCTCGGCGGCAAGGCCGCCAACATCGTCTTCTCCGACGCGCCGCTGGACCAGGCGATCGAGGGCATCGTCAACGGCATCTTCTTCAACCAGGGGCACGTCTGCTGCGCCGGTTCCCGGCTGCTGGTGCAGGAGTCGATCCACGACGAGGTGGTCGCTGGGTTGAAGGACCGGCTGCGCACGCTGCGGCTCGGTGACCCGCTGGACAAGAACACCGACATCGGCGCGATCAACTCCGCCGCCCAGCTGGCCCGGATCCGGGAGCTCTCCGACTCCGGCGAGGCGGAGGGCGCCGATCGCTGGTCGCCGGCCTGCACCCTGCCGGACAAGGGCTTCTGGTTCCCGCCGACCCTGTTCACCGGGGTCAGCCAGGCGAACCGGATCGCCCGCGAGGAGATCTTCGGCCCGGTCCTGTCGGTGCTGACCTTCCGCACCCCGCAGGAGGCGGTGGACAAGGCGAACAACACCCCGTACGGCCTGTCGGCCGGCATCTGGACCGAGAAGGGTTCGCGGATCCTCTGGATGGCGAACCGGCTGCGGGCCGGCGTGGTCTGGGCGAACACGTTCAACCGGTTCGACCCCACCTCGCCGTTCGGCGGATACAAGGAATCCGGTTTCGGCCGGGAAGGCGGACGGCACGGCCTGGAGGCGTACCTTGCCCACTGAATCGAAGTCGAAGCGTTCGGCGGCCACCGCCAAGCCCTCGCCGGCCGACCGGGTGGCGGTGCGCAAGACGTACAAGCTCTACATCGGCGGGGCGTTCCCCCGGTCGGAGTCGGGCCGGTCGTACCCGGTGACCGGGGCGTCGGGCGAGCTGCTGGCGCACGCCGCCCAGGCCTCCCGCAAGGACCTGCGCGACGCGGTCGTCGCGGCGCGCAAGGCGTTCGGTGGCTGGTCCGGCGCGACCGCCTACAACCGCGGCCAGATCCTCTACCGGATCGCGGAGATGATGGAGGGCCGGCACGCCCAGTTCACCGCGGAGGTGCAGGCGGCCGAGGGCGGTTCGCAGGCTGCCGCCGCGGCGCAGGTGGACGCCGCCATCGACCGCTGGGTCTGGTACGCCGGCTGGACCGACAAGTACGCCCAGGTGGTCGGCGGGGCGAACCCGGTGGCCGGGCCGTACTTCAACTTCTCGCTGCCGGAACCCGCCGGCGTGGTCGGCGTGATCGCCCCGCAGCAGGAGTCGCTGGTGGGCTTCGTCTCGGTGGTCGCACCGGTCATCGCGACCGGCAACACCGTCGTGGTGGTGGCCTCCTCCGACCGGCCGCTGCCCGCCGTCTCGCTGGCAGAGGCGCTGGCCACCTCGGACCTGCCCGGTGGCGTGCTCAACCTGCTCACCGGCTCGGCGGCCGAGCTCGCGCCGTGGCTGGCTGCGCACCGGGACGTCAACTGCATCGACCTGACCGGCATCGCCCCGGCCGACCGGGTGCCGCTGGCCGAGGCCGCCGCCGACAACGTCAAGCGGGTGTACGCCCCGCCGGCCTTCGACCCGGCAGCCGATCCGGGCACCGCGCGGCTGGGCGCCTTCACCGAGACCAAGACCGTGTGGCATCCGATGGGTGTGTAAGTTCGCGCTATGCCTTCGTTCGCCGAACCGATCGTCGCCATCCGCCTCAGCGCCGGTGGCCGCAGCGGGATAACCCTGTACGCCCCGCCGTGGGAGGACTCGGACGGCGAGGAGTGGCAGGGTTTCCTCGGCGACGGTGCGAAGATCGTGCTGCTCGGCACCCCCGACGAGCTGAACACCTGGCTCGGCGACCACCCGGACCACGACCTGGCCGACCACCCGGCGTGGACCGCGTTCGCCCAGCGGGGCAAGGCCGTTCTCAGCCCGGCGGACGAGGCGAGCTACGACCTCGACGCGGTGTACGAGCTCGCCGCCGGCGAACCGGGACCGGCCGAGGTCTCGCAGCTGGCCGACACGGTCGACATCGCCGGCCGGGTGGCCGACTGCTGCGAGGACGGCATGCTCCGGTCGCTGCTGACCGGCACCCGCGAGTACGTGCTGCTGGTCGAGGGCGAGACGGACTACTCCTCCGGCAAGGAAGGCCGGGCCGAGTGGGCGCGGCTGGGCGACGTGGTGGCCGAGAGCTGGGAACGGGCGCTGGGCCGCATCGAGAGCTGGCTGACGTGGGAGGGCAGCTCCGCGGCCGTGCACGAGGCCGGCGAGGATGACTGAACCTGAGCCGACCACCGCGGCCGGGGCGGCGCAGCTGCTCGGTGCGGGCGCGGCCAGTTCCGCCGAGCTCACCGCGGGCTTCCTGCGCCGGATCGAGCGGCTGAACCCGCTGCTCAACGCGGTGATCGCAACCGCGCCGGGCGCGCTCGCCGACGCCGCGGCCAGCGACGACCGGCGTCGGTCCGGGACGCCGCGCAGCCCGCTGGACGGCATTCCGGTGCTGATCAAGGACAACATCGAGGCCCTCGGGCTGCCCGGCAGCGCCGGTTCGCGGGCGCTGCTGGGCTCGCCGCCGGTGGTCGATGCCGCGCTGGTGGCCCGGCTGCGGGCGGCCGGGCTGGTGGTGCTCGGCGCGGCCAACCTCTCCGAGTGGGCCAACTTCCGCTCGATGGCCTCGACCAGCGGCTGGAGCGCGGTCGGCGGCCAGGCGCGCAACCCGCACGACCCCGACCGCAACACCTCCGGGTCGTCGTCCGGCTCGGCCTCGGCGGTTGCCGCCGGGCTCGCCCCGTTCACCGTCGGCACCGAGACCGACGGCTCCATCGTCTCGCCGGCCGGAGTGTGCGGAGTGGTCGGCTTCAAACCGACCGTCGGCACCGTCCCCGGCGCGGGCGTCGTGCCGGTCAGCCCGGTGCAGGACACCGCCGGCCCGATGGCCCGCACGGTCGCCGACGCGACCGCGCTCTACCGGGTGCTGGCCGGCGTCACCGCGCCGCTGCCCCCGGTGGACCTCGCCGGGCTGCGGGTGGCGAGCTGGCGCCAGCCCGGCCTGCCGGCCGAGGTCGCCGCGATGGTGGCCGAGGTCGAGCGACTGCTCGGCGCGGCCGGCGCCGTCGTGGTGCCGGCCGCGCCGTACCCCTCCGACGAGCCCGCCAGCCCGTTCGAGGGGGCCGAGCTCGAAGCGATGGTGGCCGAGTTCTCCGTTGCGCTGCCTGCCTATCTGGCCGCCCGTCCCGGCGCCCACCCGCGCACCTGGCCGGAGCTGCTGGCCTTCAACCGGGCCGACGAGATCGAGCTGTCGAAGTTCTCCGACGAGGTGTTCCAGCGCTGCGCCGAGGCGTTCGAGGCCGGCGGCACCGCCACCGACGCCTACCGCACGGCCCGCGCCGCCTGCGATGCCGACGCCGCCCGGGGGCTGGCCGCGGTGCTGGGTGACTGCGCGTTCGCCATCTCGCCGAGCAACGGGCCGGCCTGGCCGATCCAGTACGGCGTCAGCGAGAACGACGGGGTGCTGACCTCGTCGCTGTGCGCCATCACCGGCTCGCCGTCGATCACGCTGCCGGCGGGCTCGGCCGGCGGCCTGCCGCTGGGCATCAGCCTGCTCGGCCGGCGTGGCAGCGACCTGGAGCTGCTCGGCTACGCCGCGGCCGTCGAACGGCTGCTGCCGCAGCCGAAGATGCCGGTGCTGTAAGGGTGGACTCGACCGTCGGCATCGACCTGGCCGGCAGTGCCAAGCGCACGGCGGTCTGCACGGTGACCTGGTCGGCCGACGGCCCGAGGGTCGCGTTCGAGGAGCAGCGGGGTGACGACGCGCTCCGCGAACTGATCGTGCGCTGCGCCGCGGCCGGCGCGCAGGTCGGCATCGACTGCCCGCTCGGCTGGCCGGAACTCTTCGTCGCGACCGTGTCGGCCTACTCCGCCCGATCGCCGCTGCCGGTGCACCCGGTGCTGGAACTGCAGCCGGAGCCGGCCGGTCGCGACCGGCCGGTGGAGCTGAATCCGCTGCTGTACCGGCTGACCGACGACGTGGTGTGGCAGCAGACCAAGTCCCGGCCGCCGCTGTCAGTGGCCGCCGACCTGCTCGGCGTGGTCGCGCTGCGCTGCGCCCGGATCCTGAACGCGGCCGAGTGGGCCGGCGTCACGGTCGACCGCAGCGGCTGCTCCGGCGTGCTGGCCGAGGTCTATCCGGCCGCCACCCTGCGTACCTGGCAGCTGAGCGGGCGCACCAGCTACAAGCGACCGACCGCCCGGCCGGCCCGGCAGGCGATCGTCGAACTGCTGGAATGCAAGCTCGAACTCGAACTGGCCCCGGACGTCCGCGAGCAGTGCGTGGCCAGCCACGACCATCTCGACGCGCTGATCGCGGCGTTCGCGGCCAGGGCGGTGGCGCTCGGCCGGTCCACCCGGCCGACGCCCGGCATCGAGGCGGAACGGGCCGCGACCGAGGGCTGGATCCACCTGCCCACCTGCGGGCCGCGCGACCTGCTGCCGTAGCGGGCCGCGGCCCCCGGCTGGCCCTGGCGCTGACCCCACTCGTTCCGGACTGGCCAGCGGTCATGGATTCCGGCCGCCATGGCGAGCAAAATCGATGATCGTCAGCCGGTTCCCAGACGAGCGGTCATGGATTTCGACCGCCATGGCGAGCGAATTTCATGACGGCTTCCGCGCAGTGACGGCTTCCGCGCAGTGACGGCTTCCGTGCGCGGTCGGGGCAGGCTCAGGTCAGCGGCATGACCAGGCCGGGCTCGGCGATCCGGTGGTCGGCCCGCAGCGGCCGGACCGCCGTGCCCACCGCGAAGAACTCCGTCGTGTGATAGCCCCAGACGTGGTTGAACTCGTTGAGCTGCACCCCGACGATGCCCTCGGCCCGGTGCGCCCGCGCCTCGGCCTGCATCCGTCCCATCGCCAGCTCCCGGGCGTCGTACACGCCCTGGGTGTACTGCGGGATCTCGGTGTTCTGGCCGAGGTTGCGCCACATCTGCCGGAAGCCCTGCTGCGCCATGTGATAGACGCAGGTGCCCATCACCAGGCCGAGCGGGGCGTAGCCGGCCTGCACCAGCGTCCAGAAGTCCTGACCGGACAGGTCCGAGGTGAACGGCCCACCGGAGGCGTCCCGCCAGCCGCCCTCTGCCTCGGCGCCGTCCGCGACCACCGCCGTGCCCACCGCGGTGAACTCCGCGATGTGCTCGCCCCACTGCATGCCGGCCACCCGCAGCCGGACGCCGACCACCCCGTCGGCGCCGAGCGCGTACGCCTCGGCCCGCATCCGGGTCATCGCCAGCTCCCGGGCGTGGTACATCGCCTGGGTGAGCACCGACAGCTCCATGCTCTGGTTGAACGATTGGAACTGGGCCCCGATGTGGTACACCGACGAGCCCAGCACCAACCCGAGCGGGCGGAATCCGGCCTGCCGCACCAGCAGGAACTCGTTCACCGACAGGTCCGAGGTGAACACCGCCCCGGCGGCGCCGTCGGCGTTCTCGGCGATCCGGCGGGCGGCATCGGTGGGGATGCCGTACTGGCTGAGGTCTACCTGCGGTGTGGTCATGCGCGTCCCGATCGTCGGAGGAAATGGGCTACACGGTGAACGAGGTCAGCCGCTGCAACGCGACGGCGGCCCCGGCGTTCTGCTCGGCCAGCTGGTACAGCGCGGCGGCCAGCTGCCGGGACCAGTCGGGCACCGATACCGGCTGGGTGGAGAGCACGATGCCGCCGACCTCGTGCGCGACGGTGGCCCGGGCCGGCGCGCCGATCTGCTCGCGCCGCAGGGTGAAACGCCGCTCGCCGAGCAGCACCGCGACCGCGGTCACCGCCCCGGGCCGGCCCCGCAGCCGGTCGGTGACGGACTGCCGGCGCCGCACGGTGAGCAGGTCCGGCGGCAGCGCGCCGTCGAGCGCGGCGAACAGGAAGCCCGCGTACACCTCGAGGTCGGCGGCCTGCCTGGTCACCACCGCCGCCAGCGACTGCAACTCGTCCATGCCCGGTCAGCCGAGGAGGGCCGCGTACCCCGGCTTGATCTGGGAGTTGATGATCGCCAGCCGGTCGTCGAACGGGATGAAGGCGCTCTTCATCGCGTTGATCGTCAGCCACTGCAGGTCCGACCAGGTGTAGTCGAACGCCTCGGCCAGCAACGACATCTCCCGGGTCATGCCGGTGCCGGACATCAGCCGGTTGTCGGTGTTGACGGTGACCCGGAAGTGCAGCCGGCGCAGCAGCCCGATCGGGTGGCTGGCGATGGATTCGGCAGCGCCGGTCTGCAGGTTCGACGACGGGCACATCTCCAGCGGGATGCGCTTGTCGCGGACGTACTGCGCCAGCCGGCCGAGCTGGGCCGAGGCGACCTGCTCCTCCAGGCTGTCACCGGTGACGGTCACGTCGTCGATGATCCGGACGCCGTGGCCGAGCCGGTCGGCACCGCACCACTGGATCGCCTCCCAGATGGACGGCAGCCCGAACGCCTCGCCGGCGTGGATGGTGAAGTGGAAGTTCTCCCGGCGCAGGTACTCGAACGCGTCCAGGTGCCGGGTGGGCGGGAAGCCGGCCTCGGCACCGGCGATGTCGAAGCCGACCACGCCGCGATCGCGGTAGGCGACCGCCAGCTCGGCGATCTCGCTGGACCGGGCGGCATGGCGCATCGCGGTGACCAGCGCGCCGATCCGGATCTGCCGGCCCTGCTCGGAGGCCGCCTGCACCCCGTGCGCGAAACCCTCCAGCGTCGCCTCGACCACCTCGGCCAGGCTCAGCCCCTCGCTGACGTGCTGCTCCGGCGCCCAGCGCACCTCCGCGTAGACGACCCCGTCGGCGGCCAGGTCCTGCGCGCACTCGCTGGCCACCCGGTGCAAGCCCTCGCGGGTCTGCATGACCGCGACGGTGTGCTCGAAGGTCTCCAGGTAACGCACCAGCGAGCCGGAGTTGGCCGACTCGACGAACCAGGCCTGCAGCTTGTCGGCGTCGGTGGCCGGCAACCGGTCGTAACCGATGGCCTCGGCCAGCTCGATGATGGTCTGCGGCCGCAGCCCGCCGTCGAGGTGGTCGTGCAGCAGGACCTTGGGCGCGGTGCGGACGGTGGCGGGAGTGAGCTCAGCAGGCATGTTCACACGCTAGCGATCAGCCGGCCGTCCGGGCAGCCGACCCCCGGATCAACCCGAGCTGCCGGTCGTCCCGGCCACCACCGGGTGCACCTGCACCCCGCCGCAGATGGTGGTCCGCACCACCGCCACCGCCGCGGTCCGGGTGGCCGGCGGGGTGACCCGCAGCGCCGTCCCGGCCGGGCACGGCTTGCCGGCCAGGTCGATCTGCTCCCCCTCGACCAGCGCGGACGCCCGCTGGCCCGGGCCGATCAGCACCGGTTGCGGGGCGCCGGACCGCAACCCGCCCAGGTAGCCGCGTGGCGCGGCGGCCGCCCGCGCCAGTGGCCGCCGGTGCGCGTCGAGCACCGTCACTGCCGGGTAGCCGGCCAGCCGACAGGCGATCTGGCCGGTGTCGGCGAACTCGATCAGGTAGGCGGCGTGCGCGTTGCGGGCACCGGCCGGCCGCGCGCTGACCCGGACGTAGGGCACCGCGCACGGCGCGAAGGCCGAGACGTCCTGCGAGACGCTCGCCGACGCGGTCGGGACGGCGGCGGCCGTCGAGCTGCTCGGCGGGTTGCCGTACGGGTCGGTGGGCAGCTCGCTCATGGTGATCACCGCCGGCCCGGCCTCGGTGGTCGCCGGCGAGCTGGCCCGCTGCTCGGTGGTCGCTCCGGCGGCGAGCCGGTCGGGGGCCCGGGCACAGCCGGCGAGCAGGGTCGCCAGCACCAGCAGGGCCGCGGCCAACCGCATCCGTCCACGCCTCTCGCCGTCCGATGTCGCCGGCCCCATTCTGCGCCGCCCGGCCGCCGGCCCGGCCCAGCCGCGCCGCCTCGCGACTCCCCGCATCCGGCTGGACGCCAGCCCTAGACTTGGCCCATGACCGACGTCGCTCAGCCCAGCCAGCACGAGATCGCCGAACCGCTGTCGGAGGACGAGGGCACGACCTCGCACGACATCCCGCTGCCGGAGGGCCTGGCCCGGGCGATCGCGGAGAACTGGACGGCGCCCCCGCCGATGCCGCACCCGGCCGGCCGGCACGGCGGCGAGTCCGACGGCGCGGCGACCTTCGGCCGGCACCGGGAGTCGCTGTCGCAGGCCTTCCCGGGCGTCCAGCTGGTGATCCCGGCCGGCCGGCTGAAGGTCCGCGCGAACGACACCGACTATGCCTTCCGCGCCTGGTCGGCGTTCACCTGGCTGACCGGCGAGACGGTGGAGGGCGCGGTGCTGGTGCTGGCGCCGGAGGGCGACTCGCACACCGCCACCCTCTACGTCCGCGAGTACGCCGGGCCGGGCCAGCCGGCCTACTTCACCAACCGGGTGTACGGCGCGCTGTGGGTGGGCAACGTGCCGACGCCGGCCCAGACCGAGGCGGTGCTCGGCATCCGGGTGCGCCCGCTCACCGACCTGCCCGCCGCGCTGAAGCGGCACGGCGGCGCCACGCTCGCCCCCCGCGGCGTCGACCCCGACGTCGACCGGCTGCTGCCCGGCGCCGCCCCCGGCACCCTGGAGCAGGTCGTCGACGAGCTGCGGCTGACCAAGGACGACTGGGAGGTCGCCCAGCTGCAGCTGGCCTGCGACGCCACCATCGACGGCTTCGCCGACGTGGCCGCCGAGATCCCGAACGTGCTGGCCGCCGGCGGCCGCCGGGGCGAGCGCTGGCTGGAGGGCACGTTCTGGCGGCGGGCCCGGATGTCGGGCAACGACGTCGGCTACAGCTCCATCGTCGGCGCCGGCCGGCACGCGACCACCCTGCACTGGTGGCGCAACGACGGCGACCTGCAGCCGCACGAGCTGCTGCTGGCCGACATGGGCGTCGAGGTGGACAGCCTCTACACCGCCGACGTCACCCGCACCATGCCGGTCAGCGGCGAGTGGACCACCACCCAGCGCAAGCTCTACGACGCCGTGCTGGAGGCGCAGAACGCCGGCATCGCCGAGGTGAAGGCCGGCGCGGACTTCCTCGCCGCGCACAACGCCGCGACCTGGGTGCTGGCCGACCACCTGCACCACTGGGGCGTGCTGCCGGTGACCGCCGCGGTCTCCTGCGCCGAGGACGTCGAGGCGCCGGGCGCCGGGCTGCACCGCCGCTACACCCTGCACGGGGTCAGCCACATGCTCGGCATCGACGTGCACGACTGCGCGGCGGCCCGGGACGAGACCTATCGCAGCGGCCCGCTCGGCGCCGGCTACGTGCTCACCGTCGAGCCGGGCCTGTACTTCCAGCCGAACGACCTGACGGTGCCCGCCGAGTGGCGGGGCATCGGCATCCGCATCGAGGACGACATCCTGGTCACCGACGGCGCACCGGTGAACCTGTCCGGCGCGCTGCCCCGGCACCCGGACGAGCTGACCGCCTGGATGCGCGAGGTCCAGGCGCGCCCGGTCACCCCGTAGTCCCGGGTCCCGCCATGGCCGAGTACGGCGCCGACCTGCGGCTGGCGCCGGCCCGGGGCCTGCCGCACGGCCTGACCATCCCGGCCGGCGAGCTGGCCGAGCGGTTCTCCCGCTCGTCCGGCCCCGGCGGCCAGGGCGTGAACACCACCGACAGCCGGGTGGAGCTCAGCTTCGACGTGGCCGGCTCCTCGGCGCTGACCGGGCCGCAGCGGGCCCGGGCGCTGGCCGCGCTGGCCGGCCGGTTGGTCGGCGGCGTGCTGACCGTGGTCGCCGCCGAGCACCGGGCCCAGCTGCAGAACCGGCAGGCTGCCCGGGCCCGGCTGGCCGGCCTGCTCACCGCGGCGCTGGCCCCGCCGCCACCGCCGCGCCGGCCCACCAAGCCGTCCCGCGGGGCACGGGAGCGCCGGCTCGACGCGAAGAAGCAGCGCGGCCGGGTCAAGGCCGGCCGCGGCCCGGTGCGCCCGGACTGACCCCGACAGCTTCCGGCGCCGAGCGCCCGGCCGGTCAGCGCAGCCGGCGGCCGAGCCGCAGCAGCCGCCGGGTGGCCTCCGAGGACCACGCGGTCAGGGTCTGCGTGCCGGCGATGGTGACCGGCCCGCTCACCTTGTACCGCTGGATGCCCCGGCCCCAGTTGAGCACCCGGATGCCGGGATCGGCATGGGCACCGCGCACCACCTCGGCGTTGGCGATGGTGCCGGCGCTGTAGCGGGTGAAGTCCGGCGAGACCGCGTTGGAGTACACCCACAGGGTGTCGCCGGTGTGCAGGCAGAGCGCGTACGCGGCCAGCCGGGCGTCGATGCGCACCTCGACCAGCCGGACCCGGCCGGCCCGGGCGTGCCCGGCCACCGTCGCCCGGAAGGTCGCCACCTCGACCGGGTCGTCCAGCGCCCGGCCCAGCTGCAGGTTGCGGGCCCGCCGGGTGTCCACCACCTCCGCGACGGCGGCCACCACCAGCTCGGGCCGGCTCAGCCAGCGCACCTCGTAGCGCCGGCCGTCGGCCAGGATCCGGTTGCGCGCCTTGGCCACCGCGGCCCGGACGTTGCGGCTGAGATAGCGATTGAGGCCCGCGTCGCCGTCCATGCGCAGCAGCGGGGTGTCGAGCGCGGTCGCCACGGCGCTGACCGGCAGCGGCCCGGCGAGTGTCTCGACCCGGTGCCGGTCCGCGGCCGGCAGGTCGGTGAGCATCAGCTTCCACCGGCCGGGCAGCGCGGCCAGTTCGGCGCGGATCCCGGCATTCAGCACCGCGGCGGCCGGCTCGTCGACGGCCAGCAGCCGGAACGGCTCGCCCTCGGTGCCGGCCTGCTGCAGGCGCCAGACCGTCCGCTCGCGGTGGCGGGCCAGGTGGGCGGCGGCGACCAGCTCCGGGCCCCGGTGGACCAGCACGCTGGCCGGCTGCCGGCCCGGGCGGGCGGCCAGCCAGGCCCGCACCCCCTCGAAGTAGGTCGTCGCCGGACCGTTCGTCGCCGCCGCCAGCCCGGTCAGCTCGTCGGCGAGCCGGGCCAGCTCGGGCAGCGTGCGGACGACCCGCACCCGGCTGTCGGTGCGCGTCACAGGCTCGCCGTCCAGCTCCGGCGCGGAACTCGGCACGAGCAGAGGCTAGCCGAACACCCTGAGAGCCGCCCGGTTGTCGTGCGGCCCGGTCCAGCCGGTGGGCCGGTGCGCCCCGGTCCAGCGGGCGGGGCCCGGGTCAGCCGGTGGAGCCGTCCCCGTCCGGCCGGGAGGCCCCGCCGGGCCGTTCGGTGCCCGGCGGTTCAGTGCCGGGCCGTTCGGTGCCCGGCGGCTGGGTGTCGGGCCGCCCGCTCCCCCGCCGGTCGAACCGGCCCGGCACCTTGCCCAGGTGCCGGTTCATCGAACGCCACAGGAAGTAGACCGCGACCACCAGGATCAGCACCACGAGCAGGCCGATCGGGCTGCCCTTGCCGGTGTCGGAGTCGGCCAGCAGCGCCGCGCCGGCGGCCAGCGTCACGCCTGCACCTTCTCGCGCACCCCGGCGAAGAGGTCGTCCTCCGGCAACTCGGTGTCGACCAGCGAGCGGGCCAGCTCGAACTGCTCCCACGGGAACGCCCGCTTCTGCACGTCCAGCGGCACCCGGAAGAACCAGCCCTCCGGATCGACCTGGGTGGCGTGCGCGATCAGCGCAGCGTCGCGCCGCTCGAACGTGTCGGCGCAGTGCACCAGGGTGGTGATGTTCGGGACGCGCCGGCCGGCGGTCGCGGTGTCCCAGTCCTTCAGCCGCTCGGCGTAGGGCGATTCCAGGCCCAGTTCGAGCATCGCGTCGTGCAGCGCCTCGATGCGCTCCCGACTGAAGCTGATGTCGTAGTAGAGCTTGACCGGCTGCCAGGGCTCGCCCGCCTCCGGGAACCGGCTCGGGTCACCGGCCGCGTCGAACGCGGCGACCGAGACCTGGTGGCAGCGGATGTGGTCCGGGTGCGGGTAGCCGCCGTTCTCGTCGTAGGTGGTCATCACGTGCGGGCGGAACCGCCGGATCACCTCGACCAGCGCGCGGGTCGCCTCCTCCAGCGGTGCGAGCGCGAAACAGCCGTCGGGCAGCGGCGGCAGCGGGTCGCCCTCCGGCAGCCCGGAGTCGACGAACCCCAGCCAGTGGTGGTCGATGCCGAGGATCCGCTGGGCGTTGGCCATCTCGGCCCGGCGCACCGCGGACAGGTCGGCCTCGATGTCGGACCGGTGCTTCAGCGCCGGGTTGAGGATGTCGCCGCGCTCGCCGCCGGTGCAGCTGACGACCAGCACCTGGGCTCCCTCGTCGACGTACTTGGCCATCGTCGCGGCGCCCTTGCTCGACTCGTCGTCGGGGTGGGCGTGCACGCACATCAGCCGCAGCCGGGTGTCCTCCACCGGGGCAGCGGTCTGCCCAGCTTCATGAGCCATGGTCTCCGGTCCGGCGATTTCGGGGTTGTGGGCAAGGTCTGGCACCCTGTAATTGTCACCGATGGCTCCGACGACCCGGCGCGGCGGGTGGTCGCGACAGGGACCGGTGGCCAGTCTCCAGCCTTCCGGCGCTGGGCCGCGAGCGCCGGTGTTAGGTTGGAGGACTTCACGCATTCTCGACGATTACCGCGGCTAGGAGTTGACCGTGAGCACCGATTCGGCACCAGGGACCACGTCCGAAGTCTGGCTGACCCAGGAGGCCTACGACCGGCTGTCCAAGGAGCTGGAAGGGCTGATCGCCAACCGCCAGGCGATGGCGCAGGAGATCAACGATCGCCGCGAAGAGGGCGACCTGAAGGAGAACGGCGGCTACCACGCCGCCCGCGAGGAGCAGGGCAAGCAGGAGGGCCGCATCCTCCAGCTCACCCAGATGCTGCGCAGCGCCAAGGTCGGCGAGCCGCCGACCACCGACGGCACGGCCGGCCCGGGCATGGTGGTCACCGTCCGGTTCTCCGACGACGAGGAGACCGAGACGTTCCTGATCGGTTCCCGCGAGGTCGGTGACACCACCGACCTGGAGGTCTACTCGGCGGCCTCGCCGCTCGGCCAGGCGCTGACCGGCGCCAAGGAGGGCGACACCGTCAGCTACAGCACCCCCACCGGCGCGACGCTGAGCGTCACGCTGATCTCGGCCACGCCGTTCGCCGGCTGACCCGTACCCGAGGCGAGCCGGCCCGGGATCGGGCCGGTTTCGACGCCCGGGCGGCTGAGTTCCCGGGCCGGTCAGCGGCAGCGGTACAGGTCGCGCAGCAGCGCGATCTCCGCGCCGTGGTGGGAGAGTTCGTCCTGGGCGTGCAGCACCAGCGCCGCCCAGGAGTCGTCCGCGTACGGTCCCCAGTCCGGGCCCAGCGCGCGGGTCAGGCCGGTCGACCCCAGCGTGCCCAGCCCGGCCCGGAACGCGGCCCACGCGGCGTCCAGCCAGGCCAGGCCCTCGGACACGTCCAGCGTCCACTCGTCCTCGCCGGCCGGGATCGGCCAGTCGCCCAGGCCGCCGGTCAGGTAGGTGCCGAAGCAGGTTGCCGCCAGGTGGTGCATCCGCCACGCGATGGTGGTGACGGGGGCCGGTTCCGGGTCCTGCCGGAAGCCGTCCGCCACCACCCGGTCGCCGGCCGCGCGGACCGTCCAGCAGCCGGCGACCGGCTGCCACAGGTACTCCTGCGGCGTGAGGCCGGCGGTCCGCTCGCGGAAGCGGCTCCAGACGACGTCGATGCTGCCCAGCACCAGGTGGTCGAGCGGGAGTTCCTCGGTCATGGCGCCCACTGTGCCGCACCGGTCCGACATCGCCGCCGGCCGGCCGTATTCCGCATTCCGCCCAGCGCGAGCGCGTCCGGCCCGCACGTAGCGGGCTGCCCCGGCGGAGTCGTAGCGTCGGTCGGGTGACCCCAGCTCCTGACCTCAGCACCCTCGGCGCGCTGCGCGCCTCCGGACACGTGCACCGGGGGGTGAAGGCCGAGATCCGGCAGAACCTGATCGCCCGGCTGGCCGCCGGCGAGGAATCGCTGCCCGGCATCGTCGGCTTCGACGACACCGTGACCCCCGAGTTGGAGCGGGCGTTGCTGGCCGGGCACGACATCGTGCTGCTCGGCGAGCGCGGCCAGGGCAAGACCCGGCTGATCCGCACGCTGGTGGGGCTGCTGGACGAATGGACGCCGGTGATCGCGGGGTCGGAGATCAACGAGCACCCGTACGCGCCGATCACCGCCGCCTCGGCCCGGCTGGTGGCCGAGCACGGCGACGACCTGCCGATCCGCTGGCGCCACCGCAGCGAGCGGTACGGCGAGAAGCTGGCCACCCCGGACACCTCGGTCGGCGACCTGATCGGCGACATCGACCCGATCAAGGTGGCCGAGGGGCGCTCGCTGGGCGATCCCGACACGGTGCACTACGGCCTGGTGCCGCGCACCAACCGGGGCATCTTCGCGGTGAACGAACTGCCCGACCTCGCCGAGCGGATCCAGGTCGCGCTGCTGAACGTGCTGGAGGAGCGCGACATCCAGGTGCGCGGCTACCAGTTGCGGCTGCCGCTGGACCTGCTCATGGTGGCCAGCGCGAACCCCGAGGACTACACCAACCGGGGCCGGATCATCACCCCGCTCAAGGACCGGTTCGGCGCCGAGATCCGCACCCACTACCCGCTGGAACTGTCCGACGAACTCAGCCTGATCGCCCAGGAGGCGGCGGTGCTCTGGGGCACCGAGAACGACGGCACCAGCCACGGTGCGCCGCTGGTGCCGTCCCACCTGCTCGAGGTGGTCGCCCGGTTCGCCCGGGCCGTCCGCGAGGCGCCCCAGGTCGACCAGCGCTCCGGCGTCTCGGCCCGGTTCGCGATCGCCGCGGTCGAGACGGTGGCGGCGTCGGCGGTCCGGCGCGCGGCGATCACCGGCGAGCCGGCCGCGGTCGCCCGGGTGTCCGACCTGCCCGCCGTGGTGCCCGCCTCGCGCGGCAAGGTCGAGTTCGACGACTCCGACGAGGGCCGGGAGTTCGAGGTGCTCGACCACCTGCTGCGCCGCGCGGTCGCCGAGACCAGCCGGGCGCGGCTGGCCGGGCTGGATCTGCGCCCGCTGCAGGAGAAGTTCGATTCCGGGCTGCTGGTCGAGACCGGCGACACCGTCTCGGCCGACCGGTTGCTGGAGCAGCTGGGCACCATCCCGGGCCTGGCCGGGCTGCTGGAGCGGCTGGAGCCCGACAGCGTGCACGAGGGGCCGGCCACCGTCGGCATCGCCGCCGCGGCGGTGGAGTTCGCGCTGGAGGGGCTGTACCTGAACCGCCGGCTGGCCAAGGAGTCGGCCGGCAGCCGGACGGTGTACGGCGCATGAGCGCGGGCGATTCCTGATGGCGATCCGGTACGGCGCCTGGCACGGCGGCCCGGATCCGCTGGAGCCCCCGTACGACATCCGCCGGGCCCTGGACGAGCTCGGCGAGGACGTGCTGTCGGGCATGTCCCCGCGGGCGGCGCTGCAACGGCTGCTGCGACAGGGCACGGACGGCCGGGCCGGGCTCGACTCGCTGCGCCGGCAGGCCCGCAGCCGGGCCCGGGAACTGCGCAACTCCAGCCGGCTGGACGGCACCCTGGACGAGGTCCGCGCGCTGCTGGACGAGGCGCTGGAGAGCGAGCGGGCCGCGCTGTTCCCCGACCCGTCCGACGCCGCCCGGCTGGCCGAGTCCGAGCTGGACGCGCTGCCGTCGGACACCGCGCGGGCCGTCCGCCAGCTGTCCGACTACCAGTGGCGCTCGCCGGAGGCGGCCGCGGCGTACCGGCAGATCGCCGACCTGCTGCGCTCGCAGGTGCTCGACGCCCAGTTCGCCGGGCTGCGGGATGCGCTGGCCAACCCGGATCCCCGGGCGCTGGAGCAGGTCCGGCAGATGCTCGAGGACCTGAACGGGATGCTCGACGCCGACGCGCGCGGTGAGCACACCCCCGAGCAGTTCGAGGAGTTCATGGCCAAGCACGGCCAGTTCTTCCCGGATCAGCCGAGCAACCTGGCCGAGCTGGTGGACTCGCTGGCCCGCCGCTCGGCCGCCGCCGAGCGGCTGATGAACTCCCTCACCGACGTCCAGCGGGCCGAACTCGGCGCGCTGATGGAGCAGGCGATGACCCAGGCCGGCCTCGGCGAGCAGATGGCCCGGCTGCAGCGCTCGTTGCGGGCAGCGCGTCCGGATCTGCCCTGGGGCGGCTCGGAACGGATGACCGGCGAGCAGCCGATGGGTTACGCCGACGGCACCGAGGCCCTCGCCGACCTCGCCGATTTGGATGAGCTGGCCGAGCTGGCCCTACAGGACTACCCCGGGGCGAGCCTGGCCGACATCGACGAGGAGCTGGTGGAGCGCGCGCTCGGCCGGCAGGCGGTGCAGGATCTGCAGCAGCTGCGCCGGATCGAGCAGGAACTGCGCGGGCAGGGTTACCTGCAGCAGTCCGGGCAGGGCCTGGAGCTCAGCCCGCGGGCGCTGCGCCGGCTGGGCGCCACCGCACTGCGCAAGGTCTTCGCGACCCTGCAGAACACCCGCCGGGGCGACCACGACGTGCGCGATGCCGGCGCGGCGGGTGAATTCACCGGCTCCAGCAGGGAATGGCGGTTCGGCGACGAGCAGCCGCTCGACGTGGTGCGCACCGTGCGCAACGCGGTCGTGCGCACCGGTCCCGGGGCCCGGATCCGGCTTTCGGCCGAGGACTTCGAGGTGGTCGAGACCGAGCGCCGTTCCTCGGCCGCGGTCGCCCTGCTGGTGGACATGTCGTACTCGATGGAGCTGCGCGGCACCTGGGGCGAGGCCAAGACCACCGCGCTCGCGCTGCATTCCCTGGTCACCACGAGGTTCCCGCAGGATGCCATCGAGATCATCGGGTTCTCCGACTATGCCCGGGTGATGACGCCGCGCGACCTGGTCAATCACGACTGGGAACGGGTCTACGGCACCAACCTGCAGCACGCGCTGATGCTGGCGCGCCGGCATCTGGACAAGCACCGCACCGCCGACCCGGTGATCCTGGTGATCACCGACGGCGAGCCGACCGCGCACCTGGAGGCGGACGGGTACTCCACCTTCGCCTGGCCGCCCTCGATGGAGACGGTGGCGGCGACCCTGGCCGAGGTCGAGCGGTGCACCAGGCGTGGCGCGACGATCAACATCTTCATGCTCGACGACGAGCGGCGGCTGGTGGACTTCATGCACGAGATCGGCCGGCGCAACGGCGGGCGGGTGTTCCTGCCGCGGACCGGCGCGCTGGGCGAATACGTCGTCGCCGACTACCTGAAATCCCGCCGGGGCCGGCGCCGGGCCGGCTGAGCGCGCCGAAGCGTCGACGGCCCGGCACCTGAGGGTGCCGG
>DATJNU010000045.1:0-67678 GCA_035507775.1 Jatrophihabitans sp. | reverse complement strand
GATCGAGGTGTTGCGCAGCAACGACTTCTACCGGCCGGCGCACCAGTTGATCTACGACGCGATCCTGGACCTGTACGGCCGCGGCGAGCCGGCGGACGCGGTGACGGTGGCGGCGGAGCTGTCCCGGGCCGGCAGCATCGGCCGGGTGGGCGGCCACCCGTACCTGCACACGCTGATCTCGGGGGTGCCGACCGCGGCGAACGCCGGCTACTACGCCGAGATCGTGGCCGAGCGGTCGGTGCTGCGGCGGCTGGTGGAGGCCGGCACCCGGATCGTGCAGATGGGGTACGGCGCGGCCGGTGGCGAGGGCATGGCCGGCACCGTGGACGACGTGGTGGACCGGGCGCAGGCCGAGATCTACGAGGTCACCGAGCGGCGGACGAGTGAGGACTACGTCCGGATCGAGGACCTGCTGCAGTCGACGATGGACGAGCTGGAGCGGATCCAGGTCAACGACGGGCACGGTGGGGTGCCGACCGGGTTCGAGCAGCTGGACGAGATGTTGCACGGCCTGCACCCGGGGCAGATGGTGGTGGTCGCGGGGCGGCCGGGTTCGGGCAAGTCGACACTGGCGATGGACTTCGCCCGGTCGGCGGCGATCAAGCACCACGCGCCGACGGTGATCTTCTCGCTGGAGATGAGCAAGCAAGACATCATGATGCGGCTGTTCTCGGCCGAGGCCCGGGTGAAGCTGAACGACATCCGCTCGGGGCGGATGAGCGACGACGACTGGCGCAAGATCGCGCTGCGGTCCTCGGAGTTGGCCGAGGCGCCGTTGTTCGTCGACGACTCGCCGAACCTGACGATGATGGAGATCCGGGCCAAGTCGCGGCGGTTGAAGCAGCGGCACGGGCTGCGGCTGATCGTGATCGACTACCTGCAGCTGATGACCTCGGGCAAGCGGGTGGAGTCGCGGCAGCAGGAGGTGTCGGAGTTCTCCCGGGCGATGAAGCTGATCGCCAAGGAGCTGGAGGTGCCGGTGGTGGCGCTCTCGCAGCTGAACCGTGGCCCGGAGCAGCGGACCGACAAGAAGCCGATGCTGTCGGACCTGCGCGAGTCCGGTTCGATCGAGCAGGACGCCGACGTGGTGCTGCTGGTGCACCGCGAGGACATGTACGAGCGGGAATCCCCCCGCGCCGGCGAGGCCGACATCATCATCGCCAAGCACCGTAACGGCCCGACCGGCAACGCCGTGGTCGCCTTCCAGGGCCACCTGTCGCGCTTTGTCGACATGCCCAGCTAGCAGTAACAGGCAGGGGCTCTAAGGGAGGAGCGCGGTGAGGTCACGCATTGACGGTAGTTGGACAGGGTGGGATGGAAAGACTGTACTGACGCTCGTTAATGGATCTGGTTGGCAGCAGGACGAGTACTACTACAGATACCAGTACAAGTACCGGCCTGAGGTCATCGTGGACGGAAACCGGATGCACGTTGAGGGTATGCCGAAGGCAATCAGGGTGCGCAGACTTCGCTAGGACCTGAATCCGGCGCGCCTTGCCAGGTTGTAAGACGTTCAGGGGAGGCGTTCGCGCAGGCCGGCGGCGAGGCCCGCGATGGTGAGCAGGTCGAACAGGCCGCCGACGGACTCGACCAGCCAGCGCTGCTTCACCGGTCCCATCCGCAGCCGCAGCTGCACCCGGGTCCCGCCGGGCGGCAGCGGACGCAGGTTGATCGACCAGCTGACGTCCGCGCCCCGCCGCTTCGACGAGTACACCAGCGACGTCGGCGGGTCGATCGCGGCAACCGTGAAGGTCTCGTGCGGGCCGCCGTAGTCGGGCACCTGGTCACCGACCCGCAGACCTTGCCACCGGCCGTCGACGGCACGCGCGGCCCGGCGGGACGGCGGGATGAACCGCTCGACCGAGCGCGGGAAGTACCAGCCACCGCGCTGCTTGCCCAGCTGCGCGAACCACGGCCACACCGTCTCCGGCCGCGCGGCGAGGGTGAACGCCCGGTCCATCACCACCGCCGCGTCCGGTACCAGGTCGTCACCGGGCAGCGCCGCCCTGGTCTCGTCCGGCGTGGTCCTCGTCTCGGGAAGCAGCCTCACCCCGTCGATCCTGACAGATCGGCCATGCTGTGCCGAGCCGAACCTGGTCACGACGGCCGCGTCATGCGTGGTCGCGGCGGCGCACGATCAGCGCGCTCAGCCCCAGCAGCACCACCACGTAGCAGCCCAGCACCAGCGTCGCGACGGCCGGCGACGACACCGAGACCACGCCCGGCAGCCCGCCGTCACCCTGCGTCGACGAGCCCAGCGAGGTCGCCAGCGATCCGCCGCTCGGGCCGATCAGCAACCGCTGCACCGCCTTCAGGGCGGGCATCGTGCCGGCGATGCCGGAGACGAGATTCTCCAGCGCCAGCAGCCAGATCAGGCCCACCCCGATCGCCGTGCTGGTGTTGCGGAACAACACGGCGAGGAACACGCCCAGGCTGGCCGCCGCGCCGCCGACCAGCCAGGACGCGCCGACGCCCTCGATCATGGTCACCGCACCGGGCCAGTGCATCGGCCGGTGCGCCAGTGCGGCGATCAGCGCGCTCATCCCGGCCGCGGCCACCTCGACCGCGACGGTAACCCCGAGCAGCGCCATCGCGATCGCGGCCGCCTTGCCCAGCACCAGGCCCACCCGGCCTGGCCGCTGGCCGAGCAGCGTGCCGAGCGTCCCCCACCGGTAGTCGCCACCCATCAGTACCGCGCCGAAGATCAGCATCAGCGCGCTGCCGAACAGCGGGTACAGCGCCACCGAGTTCGCGACGAACTGGGCCGGCAGCACCCCGGTCAGCAGCTTCTCGGTGTCGGTGCCCGAGCTCGGCTTGCCGTGCAGCGACAGCCACACCAGGTACGGCACCAGCATGCCGAACACCACCGCCAGCACCACCCAGGCGCCGCCGATGATCCAGGTGCCCGGCCGCTTGCGGGTGGCCAGCAGCTCGGCCCGCACGACATCAGTCATCAGACCGCCACCTCCTGGGTGCGCGGCGGCACGGCGAGGGAGTTCTCACCGGCGACCAGCTCGAAGAACGCGTCCTCCAAGGTCGCCTCGTGCTGGCGCAGTTCGTGCACGTCCAGCCCCGCCTCGACCAGCAGCCGGTTGATCTGCGCCGCGTTGCCCGGCTGCACCGCGACGTCGAGCACGCCGTCGACCAGCCGCACCGACCGGACCTCCGGGTGCCGGCGTACCAGCTCGGCGGCCCGGTCCGGCGAGTCGACCCGGATCGTCAGCTGCGCCGCGCCGCTGCGCCCGCGCAGCTCGGCCGGCGTCCCGGTGGCGATCAGCCGGCCGTGGCTGATCACCGCCACCCGGTCGCACAGCTGCTCCACCTCGGCCAGCAGGTGACTGGACAGCAGCACCGTCCGCCGGCTGTGCCGCAGCCCGGTGATCAACGCCCGCATGCTCGCCATGCCGGCCGGGTCGAGCCCGTTCGTCGGCTCGTCCAGGATCAGCAGCGCCGGATCCTTCAGCAGCGCGGCGGCCACCCCCAGCCGTTGCTTCATGCCGAGGGAGTACGCGCGGAACGGCACGTCCGCCTTCGCGGTCAGCTCCACTTCGGCCAGCACCGACTCGACCCGGGACTCCGGCAGCCCGGCGTAGCGGGCCAGCACCCGCAGGTTGTCGCGGCCGGACAGGTGCGGGTAGAGCGCCGGCGACTCGATCAGCGCGCCCAGGCCGGCCACGCTGGCGGCACTGCCGGCCGGGTGCCCGAGCACCGCCACGCTGCCGGCGGTGGGCGCGATCAGCCCGACCAGCATCCGCATGGTGGTGGTCTTGCCGGCCCCGTTCGGGCCGAGGAAGCCGAAGATCTCACCGGTGCGCACCACCAGGTCGAGGTCGAACACCCCGGTGCCCGGCCCGTACGCCTTGGTCAGGCCGGTCGCCTGGATCGCCACGTCCGGGTTCGTCTCGACGGCGGCGGGTGATCCGGCCGTCTCAGGATTCGATGAAGGAGCAGCCTTGGCCGCAGGCTTCGATGCGCTAGCCGCGCGCCGGCCTCGGGCGGCCATCGCGAGCAGGCCGCCGACCACCAGCGTCTCCACCGTCAGGATCGCCGCGGCCGGCACCGGGCCCATCCAGTGCCGCAGGCTGTGGAACCAGAACGTCACCACGGCGGCGTACCCGCTGCCGAGCGCGGTCACCGCGCAGACCCCGTAGCCGGCATAGATCCACCGGTCCCGCTCCGGGTAGCCGGCCAGCCGGTCGGCGCCGCGGCCGAGCAGCAGCCGCCAGAACCGGACCGTCTCCCGGCGCAGGTCGGCCAGGCCGAGCGCGTGGGTGAGCATCGCGTAGCCGTCGAGCTGCAGGAACGGGGCCAGGTTGATCGCCGCGCCGAAGCTGCCGAACAGCAGGATGCCGGCCGCCACCGAGCGGCCGAACGGCCAGTGCGCGCTGGCCAGCCACAGCCCGAGCACCGGCAGCAGCGCCAGCATGGTGACGAACACCCCGGCGAACGCGGTGCCGACCCGGGCCCGCCGCCGGTGGAACAGCACGATGTCGTCGGTGCGGCAGTAGGCGTCCATCATCGGGAACCGCCAGCGCAACCCGATCTCGTTCACCTCGCCGCCGAAGTGCTTGCAGGCGACCCCGTGGCCGAGTTCGTGCGCGGCGGTGACCAGGGAGAACAGCAGCACCGAGACCAGCAGCGTGAGCGGCCACCAGGTGCGGTGGGTGGCGTCGCCGGCCAGCCGGCTGACGTGTGCCCAGACGAAGACCTGCAGCGCCAGGCCGGCCAGCGCCGCCGGCACCGCGAACGCCGGCCGGAAGGCGAAGGCGAAGCTCCGGGCCAGCCGGGCGCACAGCTCGTCCGGCCGGAGCAGCACCCAGCGATGCTGCGCCCAGGACGACCGGCCGGCCCGCTTGGCCGCGGTCGCCTCCCGGATCCGCTCCAGCGCCGTCTCGTCGGCGTAGTCGGCCAGCAGCTGCCGCTGGCCCAGCAGCGTGAACAGCTGCCGCCAGCTGTCCTCGCCCAGCCGGCGGCCGAACTGCGCCACGTACTCGGCGTTGATGTCGTCCCGGCTGTGCTCGCCGTCCATCCGCTGCAGGATAAAGTGCTCGCGCTGGCCGATCCGGTAGTAGGTGCCGGTCACCGGATCCTTGAGGTGGTGCACCACGTTCGGCCCCGACCGCAGGCCCGGCCCGAGCACCACCTCCGGCCGCAGGCGCGGCAGCTGGTAGCCGGCAGCGGTCATCAGCCGACCTCCGCCGGAGCGATCTCCCGCATCGCCCGGCTGATCACGTAGGCCAGGTAGATCTCGTCGAGGATGCTCGCACCGAGCCGGTTGTTGGTCATGTGCACGTAGGAGCTCAGCACGATCGGCAGCGCGATCGCCGGATCGGTGATCACCCCGTCCCGGAAGGTCAGCTCACCGGCCTCGGCGAGCGCGACCACCTGGTCGCGCAGCTCGGCGCAGTGCGCCAGCCAGGACTGCTCGCCCGGCGTCGCCGCGGGCCGTTCACCCCGGGCCGCGGCCCGCAGGTGGCGCAGCCGCTGCACGAACCTCTCGGCCATCCGGTCGTAGCTGCGGTCGAACTTCTCGTGCTGGTCGTCGCTGGACTCGCCGTAGGAGCTCTCCCACATCGTGCGGTAGCGGGTCAGGAACTCCGCGATCGCCGCCTCGTCCGGCAGGAACGCCAGGCAGAGCGCCGCGGTGTTCTGCGCGGCCTGGCCGAGCAGCACGGTGCGGACGTGCACGTTGGTGCTGGCCAGCAGCGACAGCACGTGATCCGACGACCGCTCGAAGTGCGACTCGGCGAGCGCCATCGCCGCCGGCCCGCCGTAGCGGCTGTACTCCCGCTCGTAGCCGATCTCGGCGACGGTGTTGTTGTCCCGGAACGGCATCCGGCCCTCGGCGCCGTAGAGCTCGTCCCAGCGCTGCTGCGGGTACTCGGCCAGGAACATGTTCTTGTAGAGCTCGTCGGAGTTGTTGCGGTCCTCCTCGTAGAGCGCCGGGCGCCGCTTGAGGAACGCCGCGATCCGGCTCAGCGCCAGCTGGCGCACCTCGTCCGGATCGACATCCTCCTTCGGCAGCAGCCGGAGCCGGGTGTGCGGGCCCTCCAGCCAGTACCGGATGAAGAACCACTTCTCGATCAGCCCGCGCTCGCGCAGCTCCGCCACCAGCGGCCCGATGCAGTGCACCAGCACCGGGTTGGAGTTGGCGGCGTAGAAGGTGTGCAGGCTGATCCAGCGGTCTGTGTCCTGCTGCCTCGGCTGCTCGCTCATCAGTGCTCCGTCCGGATTCCGTTGATCTCCACGGTGAGTTCGGTGACGTAGGAGTCCACGCCGTCGCGCAGCCACAGCTCGTCCGGGCCGGGCAGCATCTCGGTGAGGACCACCGGCGCGGTCGTGCCCCGGGCCGCGGTGTGCAGCAGGTTCACCGAGAAGTAGGAGTCGAAGTCGACGTAGAGCGGCTTGCGCTCGCCGCCGAGGCTGGCGAACACCCGGCGCGGCAGGCCGAGCGACTGCTGCCAGCGGCGCCAGGCCAGGAACCACTCGTGCTCGCCGCCGGTGACCTCGGCCGGCAGCTCCGCCGCCGGGATCTGCCAGGTGCGCCGCTGCACCACCACGTCGGCCAGCCGCACCCGGGGCAGCTCGACCACCCGGTCGGCCGGCAGCTCGACGCCGGCCCACAGGTCGAGCGAGGCCAGGCCGGCGTAGGAGAAGTTGAGCAGCACCTGCTGCAGCTCCGGCAGCGCCATCGGCAGCAGGAAGCCCAGGTAGACCGGGATCACCTCGACGCCCAGCCGCTGGGAGCGCAGCAGCAGCCGGTCGGCGACCGGGTCGTGCTCGACCACCAGGTCCTCGACGCCGATCTGCTCGTCCGCCGGCCGGAAGCTCACCTCGCCGGGCGTGACCAGTTCGTACGGCGTGACGATCGGATGCAGGTTCAGGTTGGTGGCATCCACGCCGCCCTTCAGCTCGGCGAACACCGCGCCCGGCGGGGTCACCTCGTCCAGGGCCCGGCGCAGCTCGGCCGGCAGCTCGGAGCCGAAGAGGTGGGCGAACCGGGAGAACAGCAGCGTCAGGCCGGTGTAGGCCCGGTTCAGCACGATCGTCGGGTCGGCGACTCCATCATCGGCGACCTGCAGGAAGAACGACACCGGCTGCAGGTCGCCCAGGTTGGCCGGCAGCTCCTCGGTGACCGCGGCCACGAAGTCGGGGCCGAGCCGCAGCTCCGGGCCGTCGTGCTCGGCCAGCCGGCGGGTCATCTCCGCGCTCACGGTCCGGCGGGCCTGGTCGAGCTGGCCGAGTTCGGGCTGGCGGAACCAGTTGTCGTACGGCTTGAGCTCGGTGCCGTCGAAGCGCTGGTGGCGCATCAGGCCCTGGCTGTAGTTGTCGTAGAAGTCCTGGCCGAACTCGTGCGCGAAGGACAGGAAGTCCTCGCACCGCCCGCCCGCGCCGTGCCGGATCACGAAGTAGCCCTTGGTCACCTGCTTGCGCACCAGGTTGGCGTCGAAGGCGGGCACGATGCTCGCGAGTTGGCGCAGGCCCGCGCCGAGGTCGGCCTGCCAGCGGTCCAGGTCGCCGGTGACCCGCACACCGGGCACGGTGGTGTTCTCGTAGACCAGGGTGCGCAGCACGTCCGCGTCGTCCCGGCCGAGCACCTGGTGGGCCTCGGCCACCGCGCCGCGGATCGAGTCGAGCAGCTGCCGCCGGCGGACCAGGTCGGCGCCGGCGAACTCGGCCACGTCGGCCTCGATCCGCGCGATCAGCCCGGCCGTCGCATCGGCCCAGTCACAGCCCAGGCCGCGCAGCGATTCCCGGTACGCGGCAACGGGATTCTCGGCGTGGATGTCCAGCTGCAGGTCGGGCACCACCAGCAGCCCGAGCCGCAGCAGGTGCCCGAGGTAGGTGTCGATCTCTCCCGCCGACCAGTCGCCGGCCAGCTCGCCGAGCCGGGCGGCGAGCTCGGCGTAGCGCAGCGTGCCGCCGTCCAGGATCTGCAGCACCAACTCCAGGGCCGGCCCGGACGGCAGGTAGAACAGGCTCTCGTGCAGCGGGTCCAGGGTGACCGCCGCGTCGGCGTTGCTGGCCACGGTCTGCAGCCGGCGCAGGTACCGGACCCGGCCGGCCTCCATCGCCACGCCGCCGGTGGCCCGCACCGGCAGGTCGCCGCGGACCGCCGGGGTGCTGGTCATCAGGCCGGACAGCCGGGACAGCACCGCGACGTTCAACAGCGTGGAGCTGTGCTTGGCCAGGTCGCTGACCTCGGCTCCGAGCGCGTGGCCCGCACGGCCGACGAAGCTGCCCAGCTCGACCGGCGTCAGGGTGCCGAACGGGCTGGTCTTGCAGGCCGTCCGGTAGAGGTACTCCAGCAGCGAGCGCTCGATCCGCCGGCTCCGCTTGGAGAGGCTGTCCGGGTCGGCGCGCAGGTAGCCGTCCAGGTGCTCGTCCAGCGACGGTGAGGACAGCTGGATGCCACAGCGCAGGTCGGATTCGGCTGCGATGTCACGCAGTTCGGCCCGGTTGGCCGAGATCTCGGTGGCGGTGAGGGCGGCCCCGGCGGCCAGCAGCTCGTCCCGGCGGGCCCGGTCGGCCAGCCAGCCGTGCAGCCGGCCGGTGAGCGTGGCCGGCAGCACCGTCTCGGCCTGGGCCAGCCCGCGCGGGACGCGCAGGTTGAACACGTCCCGGCGCAGGTTGATCAGCAGCTTGCGGGCTGCCGCGTCGGCCAGGTTGCCGGCCACGAACTCCTGCAGCTCGTCCGCGATCGCCGAGGCGCGCTCGGCCAGCCGCCGCTCGGTGGCCAGCAGCTCGTCGGCCCAGGCCGCGGTGCGGGCACTGGTCAGCCGGTCCGCGGTGCCGAAGGGCAGCCCGCCCACCCGCAGCATGAATCGCGGCACCAGGTGCCAGTCGATCCCCTCGGCCAGGACGGGTTCTCGCAACAGCGCGCGTGACATGGGTGGCCTCTCAGATCAGCCGGTAGTCGAAGTCGGCCCGGTCGGCCCGTTCGTGGCCGAGCAGGACGAAGAGGAACGTGTGTTCGTCGCTGCCGTCCAGGCCCACCACCTCGTCGATGGCGATGTTGTCGAAGCCGAGCACCGCGCCGCAGCCGACGCCGGCGGCCACCGCGGCCAGGTAGGCGGCCTGGGCGATGGCCCCGACCTCGGCGTTGATCACCCGGTAGCCGCGGCTGCCGTAGGCGTCCAGCACGCTGTTCCACCGTGCCGAGATCGCCAGCACCGCGCCGACCTGGTCGAGGTTGTAGTTGCTCAGGTAGTAGTTGTGCTGCAGGAACTCCGCGACCGGGCGCTCCTCGACCACCTGCAGCCGGTGCCCGTCCGGGTCGTAGCGGTAACTGCCCGGGGCCAGCCCGGTGACCCGGTTGGCCAGTACGTACAGCCCGGTGAAGCCGACCTCGGCCGGGGCCACGTCGCTGTGATAGTCACGGCCCGAGCTGGCACCGGCGAGCACCGTGGCGAGCTCGGCCAGCTCCATCGGCTGGGAGCCGTCGAACGAGCCGAAGCTGGTCTGCCGCGAGCGCAGCACGGTGCCGAGCGGCCGGTCGAGGTCACCGGCGACCGGAGCGGGCAGTTCCAGCTCGGCGAGCCCGGCCGGGCGCACCGGGCGCAGGCCGGTGGCCAGCTCCGGCTCCGGGCGTTCCCGCCGGTCGGCCAGCACCGCATGATGCACTTGCGTGGTCTGGGGAAACTCGATCAGGGTGCGGGACCGTTCGAAGCTTGCCAGGTCGATCAGGCCGGCCCGGGCTGGCTGGTCGGCGGCCGCTGCGGAGCCTGGGCCGAACGGCAGCGGGAGGACCGCGAGCACCGTCTCCTCGTCGGTGGCCACCCCGAGCAGCGCGTTCAGTGGCTCGTCGTCGAACCAGAGCACCCGCTGCAGCCGCCGGCCGAGGCCACGGGCGATCAGCTCGAACGAGCCGAGCATCGCGCCGCAGTCCTGGGTCACCACGTGATAGCAGAAGCTGTTGTACTTGAAGGAGTTCTTCCAGAACCGGGTCGTCACCAGCAGGTAGCCGTCGGTGTCGGACCCGGCCCGGCAGGCCGCCCGCACCTCGTCGGTCAGGTCGCCGGTGAGCAGCCGCTCCAGGGCGTGGTGCGCGGTGGAGTAGTGGTAGACGCCCGGGCTCAGCGGGCCGTTCGCGCCGGCCACCCAGTAGATCTCCAGCGGGTACATGCCACCGCCGGACGCGGTGCCCCGGCCCCACAGCGACTCCGGGTAGAGCACCCGGACGTGGGTGTCCTGGTTCCAGCTGACCCGCAGCCGCCGGTCGAGCTGGCCGTAGGTGAGCCGCAGCAGGGTTGCCAGGTCGGGCAGCGTCCAGGCCGGGCCGTCCGCCTTCGGCGGCTCGCCGAAGAGCACGTCGGCCACCGGGGCGAGGTCGTCACCGGCGCCCACGGGCAGCGGGTACCGGCGCACGCCCAGATAGGTCTTGTGCCGGGACGGCTGGTCGGCGAAGTTCGGCTGGAAACCGACCGGTTCCATCGGCTCCCGGCCACGCCGGAACACCGACGCCACGTAATCGGCGACCAGCTGGGTCCGCTGTTCGGGCATCTGCGCTGCCTCCTCTCCTC
The DNA here is from genome assembly GCA_035507775.1 of Jatrophihabitans sp. Classification (GTDB taxonomy): domain Bacteria; phylum Actinomycetota; class Actinomycetes; order Mycobacteriales; family Jatrophihabitantaceae; genus Jatrophihabitans_A. The sequence continues at coordinate 57,155 of DATJNU010000045.1, read as the reverse complement.
CTGCTGGTGGTTACGGGAACGGGTGCGGGCGCGGATTCAGCCCGGTCGGGCCGTAGCCGTGCTCGCGCGGGTGGAGCTCGGCCAGCTCGCGATCGAGATAGGCCCGCAGCCGCGGGTGGTCCAGCGCGCGCTGGCGGGACCAGCCGAAGTCGATCGGGATCAGCCCCGGCGTGATCACCGCCAGGGTGTGGATGCCGGCGCCGTGCTGCTCCGGGCAGGTCTGGTCGACCACCACCACGTCGCTGCCGGCCGCGCCGATCCGCTCCAGCAGGAACCGGACGTCGTCGGCCAGGTCGAGGGTGACCGGGCGCTCGGCCAGCCAGCCGGCGTAGAGCGACTCGACCGACCGGGCCGGCGCGGTGTCGGCGAGCAGGAAGTCGACGAGGTGGGCCATCTCCGGCAGGCCGTAGAGCAGCGCGTGCTGCACCAGCTCGTGCACCTTGCCGTAGTCGTGCACCATCTCCGTCAGCTCCGGCAGCCGGGTCTCCACCCGCTCGTCCATGCCGGGGATGTAGGACGCGGTCTCCGAGATCGCCGACCGGACCGCCTCGATCGGGTCCATGCTGGCCCCGGCCGCGAAGCACAGCCGGCCGAGCCCGCCGTCGAGCCGTTCGGCCACGGCCATCACGGCCGGCACCCCGATGTCGACCCGCATGTCGAAGAGCCGCATGCGGTAGCCGAGCCGGCTGACCCGGTCGAGGATGAACTGGATCTCCTCGTCCTCGCAGCTGGCCGCATCGATCTCCGGGAGCTTGGCGCCGGCGTACCAGTTGAGCAGGAACGCGTCGCGCTCGATGAGTTCGAGCATGCCGTGCAGCAGCGCCTCCTCCGGGCTGGTGCCGCTGGCACAGCCGCTGGAGCTCTCCTGCACGAACTTCTTGTCCGGGTGCCGGTCGAGGTAGTAGACGAGTTGCTCGGGCACCAGCATCGGCCGCTGCTCACTGTGCGAGTAGCCCCACACCCAGCGCAGCTGGGTGTCGCGGTGGAACGGCTCGTAGAAGTCGGGGTGGCTCTCGTAGAACTCCGGCCGGTACCGGCCGACCACGGCGGGATCGAGGGCGTCCGGGGTGAGCTCGTTGAAGGAGCCGCGCACGGTGGCCCGCTTGGCCCGCGGGAACTGGCCGGCGTAGCGCTCGAGGCCTTCGAGCAGGCCGTAGCGCTCGCTGCTCGCGACGCTCTGCGACTGCCCGCTCCACCACATCTCGTGGTAGTCGTACTTGCTGCGCACCCGGAAGTAGCCGCTCACCGGCAGGGTGGCGCTGCACTGGTAGACCGGCAGGAACTGGCGGGCCAGCGCGCCGCACACCTCGTTCACGTAGGCGCCCATCGGCAGTGCCAGGTCGGCGACCTTGGCGCCCCGGTACGCGGCCTCGTGCGACTTCGGCCTGCTGGCCAGCGGCATCGTGGCGAGTTCCGCGGTGTCTGCGGCGGGCGTCGCGCACCGCTCGCACTCGGAGTCGGCGAGCAGGTCGTGCCGGGTGACGGCCAGGTCGGCGAAGCGCAGCTCGAGGATCCGGCCGACGGCACCGGCGGGCAGGCCGGCGGCCGTCTCGGCCCGCACCAGCTGCGCGAGTTGCTCCAGCACGAACGGGGCCAGCGTCGGGTCGTCGTTGAGCACGACGAAGTCCGCGCCGTCCTCCAGCACCTTGCGCTCCTCGATCGGGCGCAGCGCCAGCCAGCGGCGTTCCAGGCACCGGGCGCAGGGGCGGCTGGAGCCGTCGGTGCGGTAGAGCGGGCCGAGCAGCGCGGTGCCGGCGTACAGCCGGACCGGATAGGCCAGCTCCGTCGTGGGCGCCTCGTTCTTGAGGCCGGGCAAGCCCAGCGTGCCGAGGTCCAGCGCGACGCCGCCGAGGTCCAGGCCGGCCAGGTAGTCACGCACGACCTCGACGTGGGACGTCGTGGGGTCGATCTTCACGCTCGACACAGGGGTCATCCGCTCACTTACGATGGATGTGGCTGCCACGACTGCTTGCGCCCTCAGGCGATGAAGAGGCGCAAGCAGCCGCAGCCGTCACAGTTCTGTCATGGACTGTGCAGGGCCGGCGGGCGTCGGTTTCGGCGTCCGCCGGTTCGAATCAGGAGGTGCTGCTGCTGCAGCTGCAGCAGGAGCTGGTGCTGCAGGAGCAGCACGAGCTGCACGAGCAGCTGGAGCTCGAGAAGCCCAGCTCGACCGACGGGTCGGTCATCTCCTCGATCTCGAAGGTCGCGCTCTCCAGAGCGCTCAGCTCGATGGTCAGGTTGGTCATTTCTTTCTCCTTGATCGTTGGGTTACACCCGCTCGGTCGCGGTTGCGCCGAGGGTCATGGGCGCCCTTCCTACCCGGGGCGAGCGCGGATCAGGCCGTCGCCAGCACGTGTCGATGACCAGCCCCACGGACTGGAGATCGACCGGTGCGGTGGCGGCGGACGGTGAGGAAGCGCAAGCAGCCGCAGCCGTCCCGGTGCTGTAGTGGACTGTGCAGGGCCGGCGGGCGTCGGACTCGGCGTCCGCCGGTTCGAATCAGGAGGTGCTGGTGCTGCAGCTGCAGCAGGAGCTGGTGCTGCAGGAGCAGCACGAGCTGCACGAGCAGCTGGAGCTCGACGCCGCCAGCTCGACCGACGGGTCGGTCATCTCCTCGATCTCGAAGGTCGCGCTCTCCAGGGCGCTCAGCTCGATGGTCAGGTTGGTCATTTCTTTCTCCTTGATCGTTGGGTTACACCCGCTCGGTCGCGGTTGCGCCGAGGGTCATGGGCGCCCTTCCCCCCGGGGGCGAGCGCGGATCAGGCCGTCGCCAGCAGCACGGTGCCGGCGACGAGCCCGCCCACCGACCGGAAGTCGACCGGTGTGGTGTCGACGTACAGCGCCCGGGTGCCGGCCGCGGCCAGTGCCTGCAGCACCTGCGGGATCGTGGTCTCCGGCCGGCCGGCCAGGCCGGCGGTGGTGTCCGCCTCGTGGAACACCCTGGGGTCGAGGTCCTCGACCAGCGGGTCGCCGAGGTCGGCCGGGACGCCCTCGTAGTGCCGCACCGTCGCCGCGCCGACCGCGTCCCGCAGGCCGGCCCGGACGGCGTCCTGCGCCGACAGGCCGGAGCCGATCGCCCAGTCCGGCCGGCCGCCGGCGGGGTTGTCGACGAGCACCAGGGCCGCGTGCGCGGGCTCGGCACCCGGCAGCAGCAGCACCCGCGGCCGCAGGTCCAGGTGCCGCAGCGCCTCGAGCAGGAAGGCGCTCTCGTCGTCGGCGGCCAGCTCGCCCTCGGCCACCCTCGGCAGCGGGGCGCCGGACCGGAGCGCGGCCCGGATCGCCCGGTAGGCCAGTGCCGAGCAGAGCCCGCGCTCCTGCACCTCCTCGACGCTCCAGCCGGCCGCCGCGCCGGCCGAGGTGGGCTCGGCAGCGAGGCCGGCGTTGGCCGGCGACCAGGGATAGGCGACCGCGGCCGGGACGCGGGCCGGGCTGCCGTCGGCCAGCGAGACCGCCGCCAGCCACTGTTGCGGGCCGGCTGCCGCGCCGCTGCGGACCTCGAACCGGTCGAGTGCGATCTCCTCGGCGGAGCCGCCGCCGGAACGGCCGATCGGGCCCAGCCGGCCGGCGTAGGTCGAGGCGGCGGCGAGCACCGCGCGGGCGCGCGCGTCGAGGATCACGTCCACGTCGAAGGCCGCGATCTCACGGGCACCGCCGGCCAGGGCGCCCGGCCAGCCCAGCCGGACCCGGCCGGTCTTGACCGGGATCTGCTTGATCGACTCGTCGGTCCAGGCCGACAGCAGGCCGAGCCGCGGCGAGACCAGCACGCTCCCCTCGATCAGGTTGGGCTCCTGCCCGGCCAGCGGGCGCGCCTCGCCGGCGGGCACCTGGTGCGGCAGCGGGCACTGCGGGTGCGGCAGCACCCGTTCGCGGCCGGACTCCAGGGTGGTCAGGTCCTGCACCACGGCGCGGCTCTGGTCGTCCCGGCCGAGCTGGCCGGAGCGCAGCCGGAACACCTCGAAGGCCAGCGCGTTGCCCAGCATCTCGTCGGTGATCAGGCTGGAGCCGCCGTCCGCGCCGGCGGTGCCCAGCGCCAGGCCGCGCCAGAAGTCGGCGCCGGTGCGCGGGTCGGAGTTGGCTGCCCAGCGCAGCTGCGCGCACACCCAGCACGGCTGCTCGGCCGGGCCGGAGACCGGGCCGAGGATCGCGTGGCCGCCGTGCACGACGACCGGCAGCAGCACCGGCGCCGGCCGGTCGGCGCCGACCACCCGCCGGGTGAGTTCGAGCAGGGCGGCGCCGCTGCCCGCATCGGCGGCGGCGATCACCACGTCGTAGTCGCCGACGTCGTGCGGGACGGCCGGCAGCGACACCAGGTTGGCCGGCGCGCCGGCCGCCTCCAGCGCCGCCAGCTCGGCGGTGAAACTCTCGGGGGTGTGCGCGCCGGCCACCGACACCTCGGCCAGGCCGTTGCGGAGCAGGCCGCGCACGGCCGCGTCGAGGATGCCGGCCCGGCCGCCGATCAGCAGCACCCGCGAGGTGCGGAAGGCGCCGAACAGCTGCTGCGGCGACCGGTCGTCGCCGTGCATGAAGTGCTCGACGAAGTTGATCTGGCTGGCGAACCGGGCCAGCACCGGCTCGGTCAGCCCGCCGTCGTCGGAAGCGCTTGCGTCGCGGGCAAAACCGCGATCCAGCAGGGTGCGAAGCAGGCCCTCCGCGGTGCGCCGGCGCGCGTCGTCGAGCCCCGTGCAGAGGTCCGCGACGGTCCACTCGCCGGTCATCCGCGGGCCCAGGGCGGCGATCCAGTCGTAGACGCCCGGGCCCTTGAGCACGCAGGAGGTCTCGGCGCTGCGCAGGTAGATGCCGGTGTCCACCCGCAGGAATACCACGTCGTTGCGAAGGCGAGGGCGGATGTCAGCCAGCGAGGTGGCGGTCAGTGGCATGTGGTGGGTTCCCTTGTGAACTCGCGATCGCGCCGAGCGCTCCACGCTGATGTCATCTGATGGTGAAGGTGTTTGGCGAAAGTTAGCAGCGGGCTTATCCGTTGTCCACGGATTGCGGGTATATGCCCGGAATTAATCCCGAAACAACCGAGACCTGTCATCTTGGAGGGCATGGCCGCACCGACCGCGTCAGGCCCGCCGTCCCGCGCCCGGTTGCGTGCCGCCGTGGCCGATCTCGCGACCTGCTGGCTGTGGCTCGGCGCGCTGGCCGGGCTGTCCCGGCTGCCGCTGCTGCGGCGCACCGGCTACCGGGCGCTGTTCACCGACCCGGCCACCGCCGACCTCGCCCAGTTCGGCACTGCCGTGCTGCCCGTGTGGGCCTACCTGACCGCCGGGGAGGCCGGCCGGCGGCAGGCCGCCTGGGGCAAGCGCTCGGCGGGGCTGGTGGTGACCGGCCTCGACGGCCAGCCGGCCGGCCGGGCCAGGATCGCGGTGCGGTCGGCGGTGAAGCTGCTGCCCTGGCAGCTCGCGCACCTCGCCCTCGGCCGGCTGGTCGGGCCGGGCCGGCGCCGCCCGCGGCTGGCCGCGGCGGGCTTCGGGGCCGCGCTCGGGCTGGCCGGTGCCTCGGTCGGGCTGGCCGTGGTCCGGCCGGACGGCCGCGCGCTGCACGACCTCGTGGCCGGCACCCAGGTGCGCGATTTCGCGTCGGGCGGCCGGGCGGTGGGATGCGATTTGACCGCTTAAGCAGTGCTTAGGTAGCTTCCCAGACCGGATGGCTTAACGCAGATTTAATGCTGCGCAACGGGGGGAGTGCCATGCGGTTGCGGGTGGTGCGGTCGGTGCTGGTGCTGGCCCTGGTGGTGACAGCCGCGGTGATCGTGCAGCGGCCCGACGCACCACCCCGGCTGGTGCCGGTGGCGGATGCCCGGTCGGCGGCGGACGAATCGGTCGCGTTCCAGATCGCGCAGGCCTACGGGCATCCGGTGACCATCGACTCGGCCACCACCGAGACCGAGCTGGTGCAGGCCCAGCCGGACCACTCCAAGGTGCTGACCGAGAACACCGAGCCGGTGCGGGTGCGGCGCAACGGCACCTGGATCCCGACGGATCCGAGCCTGCAGCCGGTGTCCGGCTCGTTGCAGCCGGCCGCCGCCGCGGTGCCGGTGCGGTTCTCGGCCGGCGGCACCGGGCCGCTGGCCCGGGTGCGGGCACCGGCCGGGCAGTGGCTGTCGGAGTCCTGGCCGGCCGGTGCGCTGGCCGCCCCGTCGGTGCGGGGCAGCACCGCCACCTATCCCGGCGTCTTCCCGGGGGTGGACCTGGTGCTCACCGCCACCGCCGAGGGCATGGCCGAGGTGCTGGTCATCGCCGACGCGGACGCCGCGGCGAACCCGGCGCTCGCGGCGGTGACCTTCGGCATCGACGGCGGCGGCCTGACGACCGTGCGGCAGGCCGGCGGCAGCGCGGTCGCCCGGGCCGGCACCGACCCGGACGGGCTGACCGCGGCCGCGGCGACCTGGTGGGACTCGTCCTCGCCGGGTGCCTCCGCGCAGGGCCCGGGCGGCCTCGGCGTGCCGCGGCCGGTCACCGAGACCGTCTCGGACAGCCAGGTGCGGATCGACGCCTCGGTGGCCGCGGTCATCTGGCTGCCGACGGTGGCCGGCCACACCCAGATCGCGGCGGTGAAGCTGTCGGCCTCGTCGTTGGTCAGCGCACCGGCCGCGCTGCCCAGGTACTGGCTGCCGTCGAAGGACATCACCGGGTCGGACGGCAGCGGGCCGGCCGGCAGGTAGATCGGGCCCCATTACGACTGGCGGGCACCGGATGGAAGCATGTACAGGGTGTATGCCGACGGCAAGGTTGTTTCCAAGTGATCCAGCCAAAACTCATGACAGCAGATATTGCAGCCGCGTCGGCCTGGGCCAGAGAGTCGCTAGCGGACGGCTCCGAGCTGGCGATGCTGGTGCGTGACCGGCTTGCGGAGTTCTCCACGGCACTGGTTATCGCGCCTGCGCTGTCGCCGTCGATGTCCATCTCGATCGATGATCGCGGACGCGGCATGCATACGTCTGATGTCGATCTTGCTCTTCGCCCGCTTCTTGAGAGCTTTCGCCAAGCTGGTGCCCGGACTCTGATCGTGGAGGACGACCTGGCGCGGTGTGGGGATCCAAGGCTGCCCGCGAAGGTCGTCTATGCGGGGGATCGGGTGCTCCGTTGGTGCGATTTCATACCGGGTGCGCAAGACCCAGTGCGATTACTTCGTACGGGAGCGTCGGGCTATCCGTTGAATGCGATCATCAGTTCAGCCGATGCCGGGGCTCTGGATCTGACACCCGGGCGAACGCTCAGCTATGAAAATCTCAGACGAGTGTCCGCCGCCGGCGGCGCCGTCATCACCTCGGTCTATGACGCCGAGTCCTATCTCATCCTCGTGACCGAGAACCTTGCGGTATCGATGAACTTGCCGCCCCGTACTGGAGGATAGAGCCCCGCGCAGTTGGCCCAGCGAACCCGTCCAGGTGAGGACGTGCCGATGACGTGCCCCCGCAGAGTTCGACAAGTAGCGGCTAGCTAACTGGCCAGCCTGTAGACGGTTACGGCTGGAACAACCCGAGCGGAAACGCCGATCCGAGCAGTGATCGGTGCGGTTCGGCCTGTTCGAACGGTGTGGTGGCCGATGATCCGTCGACCTACACAATGATTCCTCGATGGCGGCGCGGGTGGTCGATACCAAGAAGGTGATGGTCAACGTCCCGAACCGCTATTTCTCCAACGCGACCTGCGGGCGTTTCGGGCACGAACTGTGACCAGACGACGGAGATGAGTCTGTACGACCTGATGCACCCGCAGCCCGGGCCGAAGAACTACTGCGGCAGGTGGTCGTGGGCGTGCACGCTGGTCGGCTACAGCCAGGGCCGTAACTGCTATGAGAGCCACACTGCAAGCAGTTGTTTCAGCGCGGCACTGGCCTTGGTCAGCGACGTGATGCTGGTCGGTGGTGTCGTCAAGGCCGCAAGCCTACCGAGGTGCGGGTGGCTGGTGGGTCGGTGTTGGCGGCGCGGACGTATTCGGCGTTGGGGATGCCGGTGGCAGAGCGGTCGTCGTCGGGTTCGGTGCGGTGGCTGGTGGCCGACCCGTTCGGGCAGGGCACGGTGTCGGTCGAGGTGGATGCGCTGAACTCGGCGTCGGTGACCCGGCGGTGGCTGGATCCGCACGGCAACCTTCGGGGTTCGGCGGTGGCGTGGAGTTCGCCGCACGGGTTCTTGAACCAGCCGGTGAGTTCGACGACGGGTCTGGTGCAGCTCGGGGCGCGGGACTATGACCCGGTGCTGGGCCGGTTCCTGTCGGTCGATCCGGTGCTGGATCCGGCGCAGCCGCAGCAGAACAACGGGTACGGCTACGGTTGGAACAACCCGATCGGGAACGCCGACCCGAGCGGCTTGATGGTCGGGTGCGCCGATGTCTGTTCGGCCTCGACGTCGACGGCGACGCATCAGGACAGCGTCGGTGACGCGCCCGGTGTCTCGACGAGCACGAGTGATCCCGGTGTCGATGTCACGGGTACTGGGGTGAGTTACCCGGCCTTGGGGATCTGGGGCTCGTCGGTGAACGGTGTGGACACCATCGATGGGGTCACGATCCCGCACACCAAGGGCACCCATGTGGATCTCATGTCTTTCACGGCCGGATTCGCGTCAGAGTTCTCCTACTTCCAGCACAAGTTCGACGAGGATCCGTGGCTGAAGGCATCCCAGTGGGACCCGATGGCTCTGCGGCATGCACTGATGGAATATTGCGACCAAAATGAGCAGTGCGTGAGTGATGATCTGCTCTTCGACGGTTCAGGCGCGAAGGAATTGGGCAAGGCCGCCGCCGGTGGGTCGCCGCTACTCTTGGGCGCGTTGATCGGCTCAAAGTTCAGTGGGGCGTACCCGAATTCCGGCAAAAACTCACGGGACAGCGGTAACCTTGCCGCCAACATTCCACTTGACGGCTCACATGTACCGGTTTACGAAGCACTCAATCTGGCTCAGGACTATCTCGGCCCAAACTATAGCGAACCAGTGCCAGGTAGCGGGCGTTACATATCCTCCGACGGCACTAGGGTGGTACGCATGGGTGACTCCGATATTACGGGGGCACACGGAGGCGGCCTCACATGAACTTCGAAGAACTTGCCCCAAGCCCTAGTCGACCTGGGCGGATGATTGTAGTTTCGAATAGCCACGTTTATCTGGATGGTGACTAAGTCATGGAGAAGACTATAAGGATTGGGCGCTACGCCCCGGAAACTGGCATTCAGCTGGAATGGCTCGACGGCTACGAGCTTTCCGTTGAAATTCGGAATTCCGAGGTGGTTTTGCGCGGCAACTCAGCCGGGCTCCTGTCGCTCGCTCAGCATCTAGCTACGCTTGCAGCTGACGTGGTGCCGAGCGGTTCGCACCTTCATCTTGATCAGTACAACGGTCTTGAGGATGGGTCCGGCGAGCTGGTGTTGGAACGCATCGAGTAATAATGCACCTCGCTGATGTTCCTGGCCGAGTTCCTGGTTTATATGGGACCTACACCAAATTGTCGACGGTGCAGGAACGACGACTGATTATAATAAGACCGCAGTCACTCCCGGCGGCTCGATTGTTCACGTTAAGATCAAGTCCCCATGACCGAGATCAGTGATCGAAGGCGGCGCCACACGTTGCTCGACCTGATCGCGCTACGAGTGCCGCTGAGCGAAGCGATTGCAGCTGTTAGGCGGCTTCCGTGGGACAGTGATGCAGATCTGGTCCGCTTGACGCGGACGCATGTAACGGTCTTGCTGATGCGCTATCTGGCTCAAGAGTTGACGGCTGGCGACCTCGAAGCGTGGGCGAATGCCATTGAGGCACGTGAGGACATTGGTGCTGAAGAACTCCTTCGGACGTTCGTCTTCGAAACCGCGAACCCTGCGCTCTGTGAGGATGTGTCAAATGGTTTTGCTCGCCGATGGATTGGCAGAATTGACGGTTAAACGCTGACATGTTTGCTGGCGGTGGATATCCGTAGGCACGAGTCCGCCCGGATGCCCGGCCTGGCGTTGACCGATCAGGCATCCCTGGATGCCCCCGGATCGCAGGTGGTCCAGTGCCATCGCTGTGGACCAGCCGACACATCGAAGATGTCGAAATCGTCGCTCCGGCTCCGACTCCCTGCGATGGTGCTCACCGAGAGCGCCGCGATCGAGGAGGCACAGCGATGAAGTATCTGGTTCTGGTCTACGGCAACGAGGAGATCTGGGGCGACCCGTCGGTGGATTTCGCCTCGCTGATCGCCGAGGTGGACGCGTTCAACGCCGAGCTGCGCGCGTCCGGTGACATGGTTGCGGTCGAGGGCCTGGTCACCCGACCGCACGCGATCCGCGTCGAGAACGGCGTCCCGGTCGTCTCGGACGGGCCGTACCTGGAGGCGAAGGAGTATGTCGGCTCGTACTTCGTGCTGGACGTCGACAGCGAGGAACGCGCGCTGGAGCTTGCCCGTTCGTACCCGGCGCTGCGGTTTGACACCGGCCGCGGCGGCGGGCTCGAGGTCTGGCCGCTGATGGAACACGGTTGTGCCGACGCCTGATCAGCGTCCCGTCGAGGACCTGCTGCGCACCCTCGCGCCGCAGGTCCTCGGCACGCTCGTCCGCCGGCACGGCAACTTCGCTCGCTGCGAGGACGCGGTCGCCGACGCCGTGCTCGACGCGTACGCGAGCTGGCCCGGCAACCCGCCCCGGCAGCCGCGCGGCTGGCTGACCACGGTCGCCACCCGGCGGCTGGTGGATGGCCTGCGCAGCGACGCCGCCCGGGAGCGGCGGGAGGCGGCGGTCGCCCAGGAGGCCCGGCTCTTCGCGCCCGCCGCCGACGAACCCGAGCCGGGAGACGACTCGCTCACCCTGCTGTTCCTGTGCTGTCACCCCGCGCTGTCCCAGGCCGCGCAGCTGACACTCACTCTGCGTGCGCTCGGTGGCCTCACCACGGCCGAGATCGCCCGTGCCCTGCTGCTGCCGGAGAGCACCGTCGCCCAGCGCATCTCCCGCGCCAAGGCCGGCATCAGGGCCGCCGGCGCCCGGTTCGCCGCGCCGTCCGGGCCGGAGCTGCTCGGCCGGCTGGCCGTCGTCCACCAGACGCTTTACCTCATGTTCAGCGAGGGATTCTCCGCCACCGCGGGCGACGACCTGATGCGGTCGGACCTGACCACCGAGGCGATCCGGTTGACCCGCCAGCTGCACGAACGGCTGCCCTCGTCCGCCGAGACCGCCGGCCTGCTGGCGCTGATGCTGCTGCACGACAGCCGGCGGGCAGCCCGGGTGGACGCGTCCGGCGCCCTCGTCCCGCTCGCCGAGCAGGACCGAACCCGCTGGAACGGAAAGCAGATCGCCGAGGGAATCGAGCTGATCACCGCCACGCTGACGAACAACCCGGCGGGGCCGTACCAGGTGCAGGCGGCGATCGCGGCGGTCCATGCGGAAGCGCCGAGCAACGACGACACGGACTGGCCGCAGATCGCCGGCCTGTACGCGGTGTTGGAACGGCTCGCGCCGAACCCGGTGGTGACGCTGAACCGGGCCGTCGCGGTCGGCATGGCGCGCGGCCCACAAGCCGGCCTGGCGCTGCTCGACGAGCTGACCGAGTCGCTGGCCGGTCATCACCGACTGGCCGCGGTGCGGGCGTACCTGCTCGAACGCGCGGGGCAGCAGCAAGCAGCGGCCGAGTACCGGGCGGCGGCGCGGCTGGCCACCAATCTGGCCGAACAGCGGCACCTGACCCTGCGTGCGGTCCAGCTCGAACAGAGCACCGGTACGGTGGCCCGATGCCGACCGCGCTGATCATCGACCTGGACGGCGTGCTCCGGCACTGGGACCCGGCGATCATCCAGGCGGCCGAGCACGACAACGGCCTGCCGGCAGGCGCCCTCACCGCTGCCGCGTTCGGCGACGCAGGCCGGCTGAAGGCGGCGACCACTGGCCGGATCACCGACGACCAGTGGCGGGCGGCCATCGCCGACGAGCTCGCCGCGCAGCACGGCGAAGGCGGCCGGAAGGCCGTTGTCGATTGGTCCGAGCCGTGCGGCGAGATCGACGCCGAGGTGCTCGACCTGGTCCGCGACCAGCGAGCCGTCCGCACGGTGGCGCTGTTGTCGAATGCGACCGACCGGCTGACCGACGACCTACGCCGGCTCGGGGTGCACGACGAGTTCGACGCGATCTTCAACAGCTGGCAGCTGGGTGTCGCCAAGCCCGACCCGCTGACGTTCCGACGGGTGCACGAGAGCCTGGGCCGACAGGCCGAAGACTGCCTGTTCGTCGACGACGCCGCCGCGAACGTCGAGGCGGCCATCGCACTCGGCCTGACCGGTCACCACTACCGGGGCGCCGCCGGCCTGCGGGAATTCCTCGCCGCGCAGAGCTGATAGCACCGAGTTACCCAGCCACTCGATCCGCCGCCACGGCAGCCGATGCCCCGGTCTCACGGGGCTGTGGCAGCGCGGTGCGGGCGGTGCCCAGGATCAGCGCGGCGAGCAGGCACCCGAGCCCGGCGAACACCACCGCCGGGTCGACGGTGAGCAGCAGCAGCGACGACGCCCCGTAGATCAGCACCGCGGCGCCGGACTGGCCGAGCCCGATCAGCGCCAGCAGCGGGCCCTCGCCCTGCGGCCCGGCCGTGCGCTGCGCCACCGACTGGCTCACCGCCCAGCAGCTGACCACCAGGCCGAGCAGGCCGGCTGCCGTGCCGACCGCCAGCAGGTTCGTGGTCAGCAGCGGCACCAGGCTGGCCACCGCGCCCAGGACGCCGGCGGTGACGATCACCGGGGCCGGCAGCACCCGCGCCAGCGGCCGGGCCAGCAGCGCACCGCCGAGCACGCCACCGAGGGTGAAGCACAGCTGCAGGCCACCCTGCGCGGCGGCCGAGCGCCCCAGGTCGACGTCCACGATCGGGCCGAGCAAGCCGAGCAGCAGCCGCTGGGTGGCCAGCAGGCACACGGTCAGCAGCACCAGCGCGCGCAGCTGCCGGCGGCCCGGCGCGTGCGGCCGGGTCGCGGCGGCCGTCCCCTGGCCGCCGGCTGCGGCCGGGCCGCGCAGCCGCAGCGACAGGCCGGCCGCCGAGACCAGGAAGGTGGCAGCGTTGATCGTCATCGCCAGGTACGGCCCGGCCGCGGCGACCACCAGGCCACCCTGCGCCGCCCCGACCGAGTTGCCGATCTGGAACACCGCGGCCGACACGGCATTGGCCCGGACGGCCTGCTCGGGCGCGACGAGCCGGGTCAGCAGCATCCGGGACAGCGGGAACACGAACGCGCCGCAGCACGACAGCAGCAGTTCCTGGCCGAGGATCACCCCGCGCGGCAGGCTCAGTCCCGCGTAGTGCAGCACCGGCACCGCGACCGCCAGCGTGGCCTGCATCAGGTCGAGCCGGGCGAGCTTCGCGGCGAGGTTGCCCGACGACACCCGCGCCCGCACCACCCGGTACAGCAGGATCGGGGGCAGCGCGCCGATCAGGAACGCCGAGGCCGCGTACGCGGGCCCGTGCGGGCCGTGCAGCAGCAGCCACGTCGCGGCGATGACGTGCCCGATGCTGCCGGCGAACGACAGCAGGATGAGCGCCGCGTACGTCCAGAACCCGGCGCCCAGCGCGCCACCGTCCGACCGCGTCACCGCTGCCCGGCCAGCAGCCGCTCGTACAGGTCGAGGTGCCGCTGCCCGGTCGCGGCGAACGCCTCGCGCAGCCGGGCACCCAGTGTCCGGTCCTGCTCGGTCAGCCGCGGCGGGCCGTCGGCCAGCGCCGCCCGCCAGGCCCCGGTCAGCGCGTCCTGGTCACCCGGCGGTACCAGTGTGCAGGCGCTGTAGTCGGCCAGCAGCGCCGGCAGGTGGCCGGACCGGCTGGCGACGATCCGCCGGCCGGCGATGATCGCCTGCGCCACCGACAGCGAGAACGGTTCGCCGTGCGCGCCGTTGTCGATCGTCGGGTGCACGATCACGTCCGCGGCGGCGATCGCCGACCAGCTCTGCGCCGCGCTGTACTGCACGAACGCGATGCGCCCGTTCGCCGTCCAGGTCTCGGCCCGGCGCAGGTGCTCCTCGGGGATGCCGGGAGGCCAGACCAGGTGCTGCGAGCCGGCGTGGACGAAGGCGAAGTCGGCGCCCTCGTCGAGCAGCTCGGCCGCGGCGCACAGGCTCAGGTGCGAGCCCTTCCAGCGGGTCAGCCGGGTCGGCTGCAGCACCACCGTGCCGGCATGCCGCGGCAGCTCGTACGGCTCCGGGTCGCCGGGCAACGCCAGCGGCATGACCTCGACGGCCTTGGCCGGCAGCCGGCGCCGCACCTCGGTCGCGATGAAGTCCGAATGCACGACGTAGTGGTCGCTCAGCTCGTCCAGCATCGCCCAGTGCTCCTGCTCCTCGGCCAGGTTGTGCAGGTCCAGCACCAGCTCGCCGGACCAGCCCCGCCCGGCCAGTTCCCGGCGCACCGTCCGGGTCAGGTCCGGCTTGTGCCACTGAGGATTGTGCCAGTGGATCAGGTCGGCCGCCGCACAGCGTTCGACCAGCGCGTCGACCTGATCCGGCGTCGGCCGCGCGCCGAGCTCGAGGGCCGGCGCCCGGTCGGTGCCCGGCGCGCCGGGGGTGCCGGTCAGGTAGTCCACCGGCACCCCCAGCTTCCGCAGCTGGTCGGTGAGCGCCGCGCAGTGCACCTCGACCCCGCCGGTCACCGGCGGCGCGGTCCAGTGCACCTGCAGCACGCCGGGCATCAGGACGTGTCCTCGGCGACCCGGAACCCCATGGCGTACAGCGATCGCGGGTACGGCCCGTGCCGGCGCTGGTTGCGGGCCAGGTCCCGGAACCGGTTGAACGCCCCGCCCCGCGCGATCCGGTAGTGCCCGGCGCGCCGGTAGAGATCGTCCTCGACGAGCTGCCCGCCCGGGTAGGGCTGGTAGACGTCGCTGACATACTCCTCGACGTTGCCGGCCAGGTCGTACGCGCCGCACCAGCTCAGCCCGCCCGGGTACGCCCCGATCGGCGTGCTGGCCAGGATGCCCTCCTCCAGGGTGTTGGCCAGCCCGTCGGCCCAGTCGTCGCCCCACGGGTAGCGCCGCCCGGCCGGCCCGCCGGCCGCGTACTCCCACTCGTACTCGGTGGGCAGCCGGAACGGCCGGCCGGTGGTCGCGGCCAGCCACCCGACGTAGGCGTCGGCCGCGGCCGCGGTGACCGTGTAGACCGGGTGGTTGGCCTGCGCCGGATGGAACCGGCCGTACCCCCAGCTGGTCGGCAGCTCCTCGTACCCGGTGGCGATCAGGAACTCGGCGAACTCGGCGTTGGTCACCGGGTACGCGCCGAGCCGGAACGCCGCCACCGGCGCCCGGTGCCGCGGGCACTCCTTCTCGATCCAGTTCCGCCGGACGCCGAACGCCTCGGACTCGGCGTGCAGCGCGTCCACGTCGGCGTCCTCGGTGCCGACCCAGGCCGCGCCGGCCGGGACGTCGACCAGCACCGGATCGGTCGCCACCGTCCGCGGGTCGCCGGCCAGCGCGAGCAGCGCACCCGCGGCCAGCCGGCGGTCCAGCGGCAGCTCCGGGTCCTGCAGCACGGCCAGCAGCTCCGCCGGCTCCCGGGTCAGCGCGCCGGCCAGGTCGAGCCGCTCGCCACCAGGCCGGACGTAGCCGGCCGGCAGGCCCATCGCCGCCCGGTCGCTGAGCGCGTTGACGTCGGCATCCACCAGCTGCGCCGCCCGCACGTAGTCCCGGGCGCCGCGTTCGGCCACGGCGGCGGTCCGGTCCGCTGTCGAGGTCACCGGTCGCGGACCTCCGCGCGGTAGACCTCGCCGTCGTAGGAGCTGGCGAGGAAGGTGCCGTCCTCGCCGTCGAAGGCCAGCGACGAGATGCCCGCCGTGGTGGGCCGGTCCTCGTAGCACCACCGACGGCTGTCGCGGTCGTAGATCGCGATCCGCCCGTGGTAGCCGCCGGTCGCGACGTACCGGCCGTCCGGCGAGGCGCTCACGCACTTGATCGAGTGGTCGTGCGGGGTGTCGAGCACCTCCGCCTGCCGGGACGGATTCCAGATCCGCAGCTTCAGGTCGCGGCTGACGCTGGCGAAGTAGCCGGCACCGAGGCCGACGCAGCCGTTGGCGATCTTGTCGTGCGCGCCGGCAACCTGGCCCACCTGCCGCAGCGTGTTCCGGTCGTACCAGCATGCCCCGGCATCGGCCGACACCGCGAACAGCAGGTCACCGGAGCAGGCCACCCCCTTCACCGCGTTGCCGGCCAGCGGCACCTCGCCGACGTGGCGCACCTCGCCGCCGGCCTCGATCCGGAACAGCAGTCCCTCGCCGGTGTACGTCCCGATCAGCACGTGCTCGGCGCCGTCCCGCTCGAAGGCGACCCCGCAGTTCAGCGGTGACCGGTGCTGGTGCAGCCGGCGCCCGGTGCGGGCGTCGAACACGATGCCGAGCTGGCCACCGGCGAACACCACCCCGGACGCCGGTGTCAGGAAGTTGCACAGGCTGCCCAGCTCGCCGAGCACCGCGCCGTCGCGCCAGACGATGCCCGCATCGCCGACCGCGAGCACGCCGACCCCGGGCACCCGGACGGCCGCGTTCACCCCGTAGGTGGGCGGCACCTCGGCGTCCTCCCACCGCTCGGCCCGGTAGTCGTAGGTGCGGTAGGTGGCTCCGAAGGTCGCGAACACGATGGTGGAATCGCCTGCGAACGCGCAGGATCGCGGCCAGACGTCCGGCGGCAGGTCGGCGGTGGCCAGGTCCTTCGGCACCGCGCCCGAGGTGTCCCACAGCCGCATCCGGCGGTCGTAGCTCAGGCTCACCAGCAGCCCGCGGCCGTCGTCGAGCACCAGGCGCTTGATGCCGGCGTCATGGGCTTGGATGGTCTGGCGCCCGTCCTGCGGCGACACCACGATCAGCTCGCCGTCGTCGTTGCCGGCGAAGATGGTGCCGCCCGCCGAGATGGCCACCGTGTCGGTCTCGACGCCGTCCATGTCCAGGGTCTCCAGCAGCTCGCCGGACGATGCCGACCACCGGCGGATGGTGCCGTCGTCGCTGGAGGACAGCACCTCGTCGGCACCGGACACCCACTCGACGCTGATCACGTCCGCCGTATGACCGGACAGCGTCCGCAGCAGCCGGCCACCGAAATCCCAGATCCGCACGTGGTGATCGCGGGACGCGGTCGCGATCAGTTCCTCGGCCGGGTGGAACACCGACATCTCGACGTCGTCGTCGTGGCCGGCGAGCACCGCGACCAGCCTCAGCTCCGGCACCGTCCAGAGCCGGGCGCCGTAGTCCGAGGACGAGGTGAGCGCGTACCGCCCGTCGGGGGAGAAGGTGGCCTGATTGGCGAGGTGATCGTGCTGGGCGCGGGCGATGGCGCGTTTGGAGCTCTGGTCCCAGAGGATCACCTGGTTGTCGTATCCGGCGGTCAGGACGTAGGAATCCCCGAACGCGGCGATGCCGCTGACCGGGCTGCGATGCTGGATCATGCGTGGTTGCTCCCCTCGGTCGCGTACTCGACCCTGTCGCGCTTGGCGGTCAGGTAGCGGCCGTTGAACTCGTTGGCGTAGTCCTGCGTCGGCTGAATCGCCGCGACCCTGATGCCGGCCGCGGTGAGCTGGGCGACCTTGTCGCCGTTGTTGGTGAGCAGCCGGACGCTGTCCAGCCCCAGTGCGCGCAGCATCTGCGCCGCCGGCCGGTAGTCGCGCAGGTCGTCGGCGAACGCCAGCGCGCGATTCGCGGCGAAGGTGTCCAGCCCCTCGTCCTGCAGCCGGTAGGCGTCGAGCTTGTTGTACAGCCCGATGCCCCGGCCCTCCTGGCGCAGGTAGAGGATGACCCCGCCGCCGTCGGCGAACAGGGTCATCGCCTCGTGCAGCTGCGGCCCGCAGTCACAGCGGGCCGAGCCCAGCACGTCACCGGTCAGGCATTCCGAATGCACCCGCACCAGCGGGACCTCCGCCGTGCCGGGGAAGGCGATCGCCAGGTGTTCGCGGCCGTCGATCAGCCCGGCGAAGGTGATGACCTCCGCGCCGTCCCAGGGATCCTCGTCGCCGGCCCGGACCGGAACCCGGACCCGGGTGCGGATCGTCGCCGCCGGCAGGTCGGCGCCGGGGGCCTGGGCCGCCGGCGCGCCGGGCGGTCCGGGTGGCTGGTCCAAGCCGTCCACGACGTCGGTCAGCTCGGCCTGGCTGTCGGCCACTTGCGCGGAGAAGTCGCTCCGAAACCTCATGTATTCGCTCCGAAACTGCGCCAGCCGCCGTGCTCACGCGGGTGCGCGACCGGCAGCTGGCGCTCGTCGTCTCAGGATCGGCGCGCGGGCGGTGCCTGGCGGTGGTGCGCGCGCCCGGAGAGCACGCCAGTGCGATGGCGCTACCGCCGCATGCTGCCGACGGGCTGGCACTGACGACCGGGAATGATCCGTTTTAAACCGTTGCTGGGTTATTGCCCGGCTCGAAGATTGTTTAAACACTCCCACCGTCCGGACGAGCGGGTCGTTCGCCTCTACCGCGCACCGCAACCGGCGCCAAGCCTGGGACGCAGAGCCGGTCGGCTCGCGAGAGGACGGCCCCGATGAGCCTGAGCAAGCGCCTCAGCCTGATCTTCAAGTCCAAGGCGAACAAGCTGCTGGATCGCGCCGAGGATCCGAGGGAGACGCTGGACTACTCGTACCAGAAGCAGCTGGAGATGCTGCAGCAGGTGCGCCGCGGCCTGGCCGACGTGGCCACCAGCCGCAAGCGCATCGAGCTGCAGGCCCAGCAGCTCACCACCAGCTCCGACCGGCTGCGGCAGCAGGCAACGGCGGCGGTGGCCGCCGGCCGGGACGACCTGGCCCGGGAAGCCCTGACCAGGCGCTCGGCCGCCCAGCAGCAACTGGCCGAGCTGGCCCAGCAGCAGGCCGCGCTGCAGGCCGAGCAGGACAAGCTGACCGACGCTTCTCAACGGTTGCAGGCGAAGGTCGAGGCGTTCCGGACCCGCAAGGAGACCATCAAGGCCAGCTACACCGCCGCCGAGGCCCAGACCAGGGTGGGCGAGGCGATCTCCGGCATCAGCGAGGAGATGAGCGACGTGGGCCTGGCCATGCAGCGGGCCGAGGACAAGACCGCCCAGCTGCAGGCCCGGTCCGGCGCGATCGATGAGCTGCTCGCCTCGGGCGCGCTGGAGGACGCGACCGGCCCGGCCAAGGACGACATCCAGCAGGAGCTGGACCGGATGTCGTCGACCTCGCAGGTCGAGGCCGAGCTCGCCCGGCTCAAGGGCACTCCGACCGCGCTGCCGGAGGCCGCCCCGGCCCAGCTCACCGGCAGCGCCCCGGCCGAACGGGAGCGCGAGTCATGATCGTCCGGATCCTGGGCGAGGGGCAGCTGGAGCTGGACGCCGGCCACCTCGCCGAGCTGAACGAACTCGACGACGAGCTGGCCGCCGCCGTCGCCGCCGCCGACGAACCGGGCTTCGAACGGGCCCTGAGCCGGTTGCTGGCCCGGGTCCGCGAGCTGGGCGCGCCGATGCCGGCCGACCGGATCGCGGTGTCCGAACTGATCCTGCCCGCCGCCGGCAGCAGCCTCACCGAGGTGCAGGCGCTGCTCGGCGCCGAAGGGCTGATCCCCGGTTAGCGGGAGGCGCCAGATGAAGAGCCGGTTCGAACCCGATCGCGGGCTGACCAGCCGGATGCTGGTGACCACGTTCCTGCTCGGCCTGCTCTACGTCGTGTTCGCGGCCGTCCTCATCGCGCTGCTGAGGAGCGCGCTCGTGGCGGTCGTCATCGCCGGCGGCATGCTGTTCGCGCAGTACTGGTTCTCCGACCGGATCGCGCTGTACGCGATGCACGGCCGGCTCGTGACCCCGCAACAGGCCCCGCAGCTGCACGCTGTGATCGACCGGCTGTGCGCGCTCGCCGCCATGGACAAGCCTGCCGTCGCGATCGCCGACGTGGACGTGCCGAACGCCTTCGCCACCGGGCGCAGCCCGCGCAAGGCGGTGGTCTGCGTGACCACCGGCATCCTGCGCCGGCTGGAGCCGGAGGAGCTGGAGGCGGTGCTCTCGCACGAGCTGTCGCACGTGGCGCACCGCGACGTCGCGGTGATGACGGTGGCCTCCTTCCTCGGCGTGCTGGCCGGCCTGATCACCCGGTTCGGCCTCTACTCCGGGCTGTTCGGCGGCTTCGGCCGTAGCCGCAACAACCAGGACGGCAACACCGCGCTGGTGATCATGACGGTCGTGCTGGTCTCGGCGGTGGTCTACGCGGTGTCGTTCCTGCTGACCCGGGCGCTGTCGCGCTACCGCGAGCTGTCGGCCGACCGGGCCGGCGCGCTGCTCACCGGGCGCCCCGCCATGCTCGCCTCCGCGCTGGTCAAGGTCAGCGGTGACATCGCCCGGATTCCCACCCGGGACCTGCGCCAGGCCGAGGCGTTCAACGCGTTCTTCTTCGCCCCGGCCCTGTCGTCCGGCTTCAGCCTGTCGTCGCTCTTCGCCACCCACCCGCCGCTGGACCGGCGGCTGGCCCAGCTCTCCGAGCTGTCCCGCCGGCTCGGCCAGGCGGTCTGAGCGGCATGGGCTTCCTCGACACGCTGCTCGGCCGCAGCCGGCCGGCGCCGCCGAACCTGGACCAGCTGTTCGGGGTGCCCTCGGCCGCGGTCACCCTGCAGGCGGCCACCGGCTTCCGCCCGACCGGCACCGGCTCGGTCTGCTTCAAGGCGGCCGAGGGCGGCGGTTTCACCGGGCTGCGCGAGCAGGTCGACCAGTTGCTGGCCCTCGATCCCGGCGGCTACCGCGAGCAGCCGGACGAGTACGGCTTCACCTGGCTGGTCCGCACCCTGCCCCCGCCCGGGCCGGACCAGCCGGCCGACCTCGCGGCGCTGGTCACCGACCTGCACGCGGTCAACAGCACCCTGGCCGACGCGGGGTTCGGGGCCGCGCTGCTCTGCACCCTGATCGCCTTCACCGACGGGCACCGGCCGCTCGGGCTGGTCTACCTGTTCAAGCGCGGCAGCTGGTACCCGTTCGCGCCCACCGGCCCGGAGCAGCGCGACACCGGCCTGGAGCTGCAGGTCCGCTCGGTGGCCGCCGACGACCTGCGGATCGAGGCCGACCTCACCCGGTGGTTCCCGGTGTACGGCGCCCCCGGCCTCTAGCTCGCCGGGAACCGCCGCCTTGCGAGAATGCGGGCATGGCCTTCAGCATCCCGCTCGACCCGGACGAACTGCTCACCACCACCCGGACGGTCCGCAAGCGCCTGGACCTGAGCCGGCCGGTCCCGGCCGAGCTGGTCCGGGACTGCCTGCAGGTCGCACTGCAGGCCCCGTCCGGCTCGAACCGGCAGGGCTGGCACTGGGTCGTGGTCACCGACCCGGACCAGCGGCGGGCCATCGGCGAGGTCTACCGACGGGCCACCGAGCGCTACCTGCGCTCTGAGGGTGCGGCGGGCAAGCTCTTCGCCGACGACCCCGGCCGGGCCCCGGTGCAGCAGCGGGTCGGCAGCAGCGTCGAGTACCTGGCCGAACGGATGGGCGACGTCCCGGTGCTGGTGCTGCCCTGCCTGGAGGTGGCCGAGCTCGGCGCCGGCAACCAGGCCGGCCTCTGGGGGTCGTTGCTGCCCGCGGCCTGGAGCTACATGCTGGCCGCCCGGGCGCGGGGCCTCGGCACTGCCTGGACCACACTGCACCTGGCGTACGAGGCCGAGGTCGCCGCGGTGCTCGGGCTGCCCGCGAACGTGCGCCAGGCGGTGCTGATCCCCACCGCGTACTACACCGGGCAGACCTTCCGGCCGGCCGACCGCCAGCCGCTGGACGAGGTCCTGCACTGGGACCGGTGGTGACCGCCCAGGCGGTGCTGCGCACCGGCCGGCTGAGGCTCGTCCCGCTGGCCGAGGAGCACCTGGAGCACGAGGTCGAGCTCGACGCCGACCCGGCGGTGATGCGCTACCTCGGGACGGGCCGCCCGCGCGGCCGGGACGAGGTCAGCGCGTTGCACCGGCAGCGGCTGGCCGAGGCGGAGCGGGTGCCCGGGCTGGGCTTCTGGGCCGGGTTCCTGATCGAGCCGCCCGGCCCGTTCGTCGGCTGGTGGATCCTCGGCCCGGTGCTCGGCCCGGACGGCCGTCCCGCGGTGGCCGAGGCCGAGCTGGGCTACCGGCTGCTGCCCCGGCACTGGCGGCGCGGGCTGGCCGGCGAGGGCGCCCGGGAGCTGGTCCGGCACGGTTTCGCCGACCTGGGCCTGCGCCGGATCCTGGCCCAGACGATGGCGGTCAACACCGCGTCCCGGGCCACGATGGCCGCGGCCGGCCTGCGCCACGAGCGGACCTTCCACGCCGACTGGGACGAGCCGATCCCCGGCACCGAGCACGGCGAGGTCGAGTACGCGATCACCGCCGAGCGGTGGGCCGCCGGGTGAGCACGCTGGTGGGGACGGTGGCCGCGCTCGCCCGGTTCCCGGTGAAGTCGATGGCCGGCGAGGCGCCGGAGTGGATCGAGCTGGACCGGCGCGGGGTCCGGCACGACCGCGGCTGGGCGGTGTACCTGCCCGACGGTGCCATCGCCAGCGGCAAGTCCACCCGCCGGTTCCGCAAGGTGCCCGGCCTGCTCGGCTGGCGCTCCGCGCTCGGCCCGGACGGCACCCCGATGCTGTACGACCCGGCCGGCACCGGCTACCGGGCCGGCGAGCCGGCCGCGGACGCGGCGCTGACCGAGGCGTTCGGCAGGCCGCTGGCGCTCCGGCCCGAGGGGGCCGTCCCGCACCACGACGACGCCGGGCTGCACCTGGTCACCACCGGGTCGCTGGCCGCGGCCGGTGAGCTGGCCGGCGGCCGGATCGATCCGCGCCGCACCCGGGCCAACCTGGTCGTCGACACCGCGGGGGCGGCCGGCTTCGTCGAGGAGGGCTGGCACGGCGAGCTGGCGGTCGGGGCGGAGGCGGTGCTGTCGCTCGGTCCCGGGATGCCGCGCTGCGCCATGATCGACCAGCCGCAGCACGCGGTGCCCCGGGGCGTGCCGCTGCTGCGCGAGCTGGGGCGGCAGCGCGACCTGCTGCTCGGCCTGCAGGCCGAGGTCCGCCGGCCCGGCACCGTCCGGCTCGGCGACGAGGTCCGGCTGCTCGGCTGAGCCGGCTACAGCAGCCGGGTCAGCTCGCCGACCACCGCGCCGGCCGGCTGGGTCGTCGCGTGCCGGTAGCCGGTCCCGGCCCAGAGGTTGACCAGCCCCGGATCGCCGGCGGCGGTGGCCGCCGCGCGCAGCGGGCTGGTCAGGTAGTGCAGTGCCGGGTACCCGAGCGGCGCGTCCGGGTGCGCGTCGGTGAACCGGTTGCGCAGCGCCCGGGCGGGCCGGCCGGTGAAGGCCCGGGTGAGCACGGTCGGCGTGCCCGCCTCCGCCGCCGCGGCCAGCGCGGCCTTCTGCAGCGCCGAGCCGCCGCTCTCCGGGGTGCGCAGCAGCGCGGTGCCGACCGCCACCGCGGTGGCTCCGGCCGCCGTCGCCTGCCGGGCCGCCGCCGCGGTGCCGATGCCGCCGGCGCCGATCAGCGGCAGTTCGGTGACCGCGCGCACCGCGGCCAGCAGCTCCGCCAGCGGCAGCTGCGCCGGCAGCCGGTCCGGGGTCAGCGTCCCGTAGTGGGCGCCGGCCTCGTAGCTCTGCACCACCAGGCCGTCCGGGGCCAGCTCGGCCGCGGCCCGGGCCTCGGCGGCCGAGGTGACGGTGAGCAGCACCAGCGAACCCGCGCCCCGGAGCGCGGCCACCTCGCCGGCCGCCGGCAGGCCGAAGGTGCAGCTCACCACCGGCACCGGCTCGGCGAGCAGCAGTGCGAGCTTGTCCGCCCAGCCGTCGTCGTCGGCCCGCGGCTCGGCGGGCAGTTCCACGCCCAGGTTCGCCGCCTCGGGGGCGAGCGCGGCCCGGTAGGCCCGGTAGGCCGCCGCCGGCAGGGGCACCGGGTTCGGCACGAAGAGGTTCACCCCGAACGGCAGGCCGGTCGCCCGCACCGCCGCCAGCTGCTCGGCCAGCCCGGTCGCGGTCCGGTACCCGGCGGCGACGAAGCCCAGCCCGCCGGCGCGTCCCACCGCGGCGACCAGCCCGGGCCCGGACGGCCCGCCGGCCATCGGCGCGCCGATCAGCGGGACCGTGCAGCCCAGCCGGCCGAGGAACGTGGCGCTGGGCATGCGGGCCTCCTCCACCGGCCTGTCCGGTATGCGTGGCACGCTAGCGATCGCCGCTCCCGGACGGCAACGCGGACCGGCTCAGGTCAGGGCGGTGCCGAGGCTCCAGCCCAGGGCCGCGGAGCCGATGCCGGCCACCAGCGACAGCAGGACGTTGGCCAGGGCGAAGAACCGCGCCCCGTCGGTGGTCAGCCGCAGCGTCTCGTAGCTGAACGTCGAGTACGTCGACAGCGCGCCGCAGAACCCGGTGCCGATCAGTGCCGCCAGGTTCGGGTCCAGGTGGCTGCCGGCGCCCGCGACCGCGCCCAGCAGCAGCGAGGCCAGCAGGTTCACGGTCAGCGTCCCCCACGGGAAGACCGAGTCGTGCCGGGCCTGCACCCCGCGGTCGGTGAGGTAGCGGGCCGGGGCGCCGAGGGCAGCCCCCAGCGCGATCAGCAGCACCGTCATCGGCCGCCCTCCGGCCGGCGCGGCAGGATCTCGACGTCCTCCACCGTTACCACCCCGCGGGCGGCCAGCTCGGCGACCGCCGGCAGGAACGCCTCGATCCGCTCGGGGCTGTCGACCAGCACGATCAGCACCGGCAGCCTGCCCGCCAGGCTCAGGATCCGGCTGGCGTGCAGCGTGCCCGACGCGCCGAAGCCCTCGATGCCGCGAAAGACCGAGGCGCCGGCCAGGCCCGCCTGGTGCGCCCGCCGGACGATGGCGGTGTAGGCGGGCAGGTGGCCGACCGTGTCGTCCTCGTCCAGGATGATCGTCAGCCGGCGGCCCGGCACCAGCCCGGTCATCGCCGGGCACCGGCCGACCGGGCCGTCAGCACCCGGCCGGCCGCGCCGGTCAGCGCGGTCGCCAGCCACACCGCCAGCGCGCAGCCGAACCCGGTGGCGGCCAGGTAGCCCAGCGCGAGCAGTGGCCGGTGCGCCAGCAGCAGCCGCTGCACGTCCACCGCGAAGGTCGAGTACGTGGTGTAGCCGCCGAGCACGCCGACCCCCAGGAACGGCCGGAGCAGCCGGTGCGGCGCGGCCAGCTCGAGCAGGACGACCATCAGCACGCCGATCAGCAGGCAGCCCGAGACGTTGGTCAGCACCGTCGACCACGGGAACTGGCCGCCGGTGTGCGGCAGCGCGATGGCCAGGCCGTAGCGGGCCTCCGCGCCCAGCACGCCACCGGCGGCGATGGCGGCGAGCAGGTCCCACTGCCGGGGCCGCAGTTCCCGCCGGTTGGCGCGGTCGTGCAGGTCGACGTCCGGGTCGATCACCCGGGCGGGTCGTGGGTCGGGCATGCCAGCTACCTCCAGCGCACTCGAAGAAGGTAGGGACTGTTGGCGGCGCTGCCGCGGTTGTCGGCGAGCCCCACCGCCGTCGGGACCACAATAACGGGTCAGTCGGCCCGCACCCGGACCAGCGCGTCCCAGGCGGTGTGCTGCTGGCCGCCGCCGCGCACCGTCCGGGCGACCCGGCCGGCCCGCACCGTGCGCAGGCCGGTCAGCCCGGCCAGGTCGGCGAGCAACTCCTCGGCGGTGTAGAGCACCTCGGGGTGCTGCGGGCCGCCCCAGCCCTCGGCCAGGTTGGTCGCGTCGTGGGCGACCACCAGCAGGGTGGCGCCCGGCGCCAGGCCGGCCGCGGCGGCCCGGACGGCGAGCCGGCGTTGCTCGGCCGGCAGCTGCAGGTAGCTGACCAGCACCAGGTCGTACGCGCCGGCCACCGGCCCGGTGCGGGTGGCGTCGGCCAGCTGCCAGTCGATCCGGGCACTGGCCGCGCCCAG
Source organism: Jatrophihabitans sp. (assembly GCA_035507775.1). GTDB lineage: Bacteria > Actinomycetota > Actinomycetes > Mycobacteriales > Jatrophihabitantaceae > Jatrophihabitans_A. The sequence continues at coordinate 31,383 of DATJNU010000045.1, read as the reverse complement.
GGCGGCCTCGGCCCGCCCGCGGGCGAGTTCCAGCCCGGTCGCGGAGAAGTCCGCGGCGGTGACCTGCCAGCCCCGGCCGGCCAGCCAGATCGCGTTGCGACCACCGCCGCAGGCCATGTCGTAGGCGCGGCCCGGGGCCAGGCCGGTCAGCTCGGACACCACGAACTCGTTGGGCTCCACCGGCTGGCCGGCGGCCGGCCGGTCGAGGGTCAACTCCGCGTAGCGGGCGTCCCAGTCACGGGCATCCATGGCGGCCTCCTCCTCGGCGGCCCGGCACGGGGGCCGGGCGGGTGGCACGGGTCAGGCGGGCGATACGGAGCCGGCCCGACGACGTGCGGTCAGGCAAGGGAGAGGAAGAGCTTCTCCATCTTCGCGGTGTCGACCGTGTCGGCGCCGCCACTCTCGGCCAGGCACTGCTTGAGCCCGGTCGAGATGATCGCCACCCCGGCCCGGTCCAGCGCCCGGCTGGCGGCGGAGAGCTGGGTCACGATGTCCTCGCAGTCCCGGCCCTCCTCGATCATCCGCAGCACGCCGCCGATCTGGCCCTGGGCGCGCCGCAACCGCTTGACGACCTGGTCCAGGTCCTGCTGCGGGAGTTGAACCACGTGCTCCTCCTCGGTCGGGTCCGGCTCAGCTGTCCTTGGCGCTCTTGAGCTGCGCGCGCACCTCGTCCATGTCGAGTGCCCGGACGGCCTCGACGACCTGCTCCAGCGCGGCGGCGGGCAGCGCGCCGGGCTGGGAGAAGACGAGCACGCCCTCCCGGAAGGCCATCAGCGTCGGGATGGACTGGATCCGCGCGGCCGCGGCCAGGCCCGGCTCGGCCTCGGTGTCGACCTTGCCGTGGACGATGTCCGGGTGCTGCTGGGAGCTCTGCTCGTAGACCGGAGCGAACATCCGGCACGGCCCGCACCAGGAGGCCCAGAAGTCCACCAGCACGATGTCGTTCTCGGTGATGGTCTGGGCGAAGGAGGTCTCGGTCAGGGTTGTGGTCATGGCGTACTCCATGCTCGGGGATACCTTGCGGGTACGACATGCAGCGTAGCGGCTGCATTCCCGCCGCTTCGAATATACCCCTGGGGGTACGCTGCGAGAAGGCATCGGAAAGCTGACCCGGAGGGACTCGACATGTCGGACTACTCGCTGCGTCGCACGCTGCACACCGGATTCGCCGAGGCGGTGGAGCGGGTGCGGGCCGCGCTGGCCGAGCAGGGTTTCGGGGTGCTGACCGAGATCGACGTCGCGGCCACCATGAAGGCCAAGCTCGATCTCGACCAGCCGCCGTACCTGATCCTCGGCGCGTGCAACCCGCCGCTGGCACACCGCGCGCTGACCGCCGAGGCCTCGGTGGGCGTGCTGCTGCCGTGCAACGTCGTCGTCCGCACGCTCGACGACACCCGGGTGCTGGTCGAGGCGATGGATCCCCGGGTGATGAGCCGGATCACCGACAATCCGGCGGTTGCCGAGGTGGCGGACGAGGCCCGCGGCCGGCTGGCCGGCGCGCTGGCGGCGCTGGGCGACTGATCGCCGGGCAGTCCGGCCCCTCGAACGAGGGACCTTCGGCCATGTCGAGGAGCTGCTCCGCTACATACCGTATGGGGTATATAGCGAGAGGATATGGACGATGCGCAAGCGGGTAGTGGTGCTGGGTTCGAACTTCGGTGGGCTGACGGCGGCGCTGGCGGTGAACCGGGAGCTGCACGGCGACGTGGACGTCACGGTGATCTCGCCGTCGGACCGGTTCGTCTTCAATCCCAGCCTGATCTGGCTGCCGTTCGGAAAGCGCAACCCCGACGACGTGACCTTCCCGGTGGCGCCGACGTTTGCCGAGCACGGCATCGAGTTCGTGCACGCGGCGGCCACCAGGATCGATCCCGAGGCCCACCTGGTCGAGACCGCGACCGGCAGCTACGGCTACGACTACCTGGTCGTCGCGACCGGGTACCGGAACAACCTCGACGCGGTGCCCGGCCTGGCCGACAACGGCTACACGATCACCACCCTGCCGGATGCGATCCGCACCGGTGAGCGGTGGCGGCGCTTCCTCGACGAGCCGGGCGACATCGTGATCGCGGCCGCGCAGGGAGCCGGCTGCTTCGGTGCGGCGTACGAGTTCCTCTTCAACACCTCCTACCGGCTGCGCAAGGCCGGCCTGAAGTCCCGGGTCAAGCTCAGCTACGTCACCGCCGAGCCGTTCCTGGGGCACTTCGGCATCGGCGGCCTGCCGCACGGCGAGTCACTGCTCGGCATGTTCACCGGCAAGGAGCGGATCACCACCCACACCGGCGTGGCCATCGACCATGTCGCCCCGGACGCGCTGGTGCTCGCCGACGGCACCGAACTGCCGGCCGCGCTGTCGGTGGTCATCCCGCCGTTCGTCGGGCAGGACGTCATCCGGGACAACCCGCTGCTGACCGACGAGCGCGGCTACGTCCCGGTGCGGCCGACGTATCAGACCGAGAAGTTCGATGACGTCTACGCCGTCGGCATCGCCGCGGCGGTGGACGTGCCGTGGCAGACCGCGGTGCCGGTCGGCATCCCGAAGACCGGGTACCCGACGGAGGTGCAGGCGCACGTCGCGGCCAGCAACATCGCGGCCCAGATCCGCGGCGAGACCCCGGACCACACCAAGTCGTTCGCCGACATCCCCGCGGTCTGCGTGATGGACGCCGGCAACAACGGGGTGATCATCCTGGCCGACAAGATGCTGCCGCCACGCAAGCACGGGCTGCTGATCCCGGGGCCGCAGGCGCACGTGATGAAGCTCGGCTTCGAGAGGTACTTCCTGTGGAAGGCCAGGACCGGCCGGGTGCAGCTGCCGTGACCGGCACCGCAGCCCCGATCGCGACCGGCGAGCTCACCGTCCGGCACCTGGACGGCGACCAGTTCGCGATCGACGTCCGCGGCCACACCGTCGTGGTGGACCAGCCGGTCGAGGTGGGTGGGACGGACGAGGCGCCGTCGCCGACCGAGCTCTTCGTCGGCGGGCTGGCCGGCTGCGTCGCCTACTACGCGCGCCGGTACCTGGCCCGGCACGAGCTGGCGGCGGACGGCCTGGAGGTGACGGCGAGCTACCTGATCGGTGATCGGCCGGCCCGGGTGACCGAGGTCCGGCTGGAGATCGTCGCGCCGGGCAGCCTGCCGGCCGGCCGGCGCGACGCCCTGCTGGCGGTGGCCTCGCGGTGCACGGTGCACAACACGCTGGTCGCGCCGCCGGCGATCACCGTGCGGTACGCCGGGCCGTGATCGTCACGACTCCTCGGCATCGGAGTCCGACTCGGCCCAGTCGAGCACCAGCCGGTCACCGTGCTCGGTGCTGCGCCAGGAGATGAGGGCCCCGGCCTGGCGGGCCGCGTGGGCGGACCGGTGGCCCGCGCGGAGCTGGCAGCGCACATCAGACCAGGCGTGATCACATCGGCGGGGCACGAGGGTAGAAGATAAATGATCTTTGCGTCCCGGGGTTAGGGCCCTAAGTCATCAGTGCCGCCAGGCCGGTACCGGCAACCGTCGGGCCGGGAAGTCGCGGCGGTCCCGGCGGCTCACCGGGACCGCAGCAGGGTCGCGTAGCCGGCCGTGGCCGTCGCCGGCAGCTGGTGATGGTCGGCCACCAGCACGAGCAGCTCGGCGAGCTCGCTCCGCTGCTGGTCGGTCAGCACGGCGGTCAGCTCCCGCTCGTGGGTGGCGGCCAGGGAGCCCAGTCCGGCCAGGGTGCGCTCGCCGAGTTCGGTGAGGTAGAGCGCGTAGAGCCGCCGGTCGGCGGGGTTGCGCCGCCGCTGCAGCAGGCCGCGCTTCTCCAGGCCGTCGACGAACGCCACCACCCGGCTCGGCAGCAGCCCGAGCTGTTCGCTCAATGCCTGCTGGCTGCGCCCCGGGCGGCCGCCGGTCGCCTGCAGGATGCCGGCTTGCGCCGGGGTGAGTTCGAGCTCGGCGAGCCGCGTGGTGAAGCGGTCGGCGGCATGCTGGCCGAGCTGGGTGAGGAGGAAGGCGATGGTTCCCTCCGGGTCGCCGGCCGGGACCGGGACGGGGCGGCCGGCCGCCGTGCTCCCGGCCGGGCCGGTCTCCGGCGCCCCCTCGGTCGCCGGTGCCCGGTCGCGGGGCGGCCGCTCCTCATCCTGTGGCGGTACCGCGTCACATGCTGGCTCGCCCGGTGGTGCTGGCTCGCCCGGTGGTGCTGGGTCTTCGGCTGGTTCGAACATACATTCGATTGTAGTAACCCCAAACGGTCGTGTCTACATAGCGTTGCCCTCCGGTACAAGCCGACACGCGGTGCGGCGGGTGAAAATGTTCGCCGGCTGCACCATTCCGCGGCCGAAACCCGGGCCCGGTGAAACCGCTCAGCATCCCCGCGCCGCCGCCGATTAAGGCGCGGTGAGGAGTTCGCGGGGGCCCCGGCACACCGGACCCGACCGATGACGGCGCTGGCCGAACAGGTCGAGATCCCACCGGCGGTGCCGATACCCGAGCAGGCCGAGCCGCTCTACCGCCGGAGCCGGGCCCGGCGCGCGCGAGAACTGCTCCCCGAGGGCCGGCTGCTGCCGGCGGCACGCTGGCAACGCCGGCACGTCCTGATCACGCGCTTCGCGCTGGTGCAGGCGCTGGGCGTCGGCGCGTTCGGCCTGCTGCGCCACCGGCCGGCCGAGAGCTGCCTGCTCTGGGTGCTGGCCTGCGCGCTGCCGGCCCTGGTGGCAGGGCACCGGCGCGGCTCGCGACGGCTGCGCACCATGGCCTCGTCGATCGGCCTGATGCTGTCCTCGGCCGCCGTGGTGGACCTCTCCGGCGGCGTCACCGAGGCGCACTTCCACTTCTTCGTGATGATCGGCGTGGTGGCGCTCTACCAGGACTGGATGGCCTTCGGCGTCTGCCTGCTCTTCGTGTTCATCCACCACGCGATGGTGGGCCGGATGGCCCCCGCCATGGTCTTCGGCGGCGGCATGCAGGTGCGGCACCCGTTCGAGTGGACGCTGATCCACTGCGGCTTCGTGCTCGCGGCCAGCGTCACCCACCTGGTGGCCTGGAAGGGCAGCGAGGAACAGCAGCTGTCCGACCCGCTGACCCAGCTGCCCAACCGGTCGGCGTTCGTGCAGCTGCTGGACCGCCGGCTGGCCGACGGCAGCCGCCCGGTCAGCGTGCTGTTCGTCGACCTCGACAACTTCAAGTCGATCAACGACTCCTACGGCCACCACGTCGGCGACCTCGCGATCCAGCACGCAGCCAGCCGGATGGCGAACGTGCTGCGCGAGGGCGATGTGGTGGCCCGGCTCGGCGGCGACGAGTTCGCGGTGCTGGTGCACGGCGACGCCGGCCAGGCGCAGTACGTCGGACGCCGGCTGTCGGACAGCCTGCAGCCACCGGTGGTGCTGGATGGCCGGGAGATCTTCACCCAGGCCAGCATCGGAGTCGCCGACAGCATGCTGGCCGGTTCGCGGGACTCCACCGACCTGCTGCGCGATGCCGACCTGGCGATGTACCTGGCCAAGTCGTCCGGCAAGAACCAGGTGATGGTCTACACCGCCGGCGTGGACAAGCTGGTGCGCGAGCGGGCCTCGCTGGCGGCCGACCTGCGCCATGCCCTGCTGCGCGACCAGCTCGAGCTGCACTACCAGCCGCTGGTCTCGGCCGACGGCGTGCTGACCGGGGTGGAGGCGCTGCTGCGCTGGCACCATCCGCGGCGGGGACTGGTGCCGCCGAACGAGTTTATCCAGCTGGCCGAGGAGACCGGAGACATCCGGCGGATCGGGGCCTGGGTGCTGCGCACCGCCGCCCTGCAGGTCGCGCGCTGGCAGGCCGGGCTGCCCGGCTGTGAGCGCCTGGAGCTGGCGGTCAACCTCTCGCCGCTGCAGCTGCGGGACGCGCACCTGGTCGGCACCGTGGTCGAGGTGCTGGCCGAGGCCGGCCTGCCGCCGGAGCTGCTCACGCTGGAGGTGACCGAGTCGACGCTGCTCAGCGATCTCGACCTCGCCCGGTCACACCTGGACCAGCTGCGCGAACTCGGCTGCCGGGTCGCCATCGACGACTTCGGCACCGGCTACTCGTCGCTGTCGTACCTGTCCCAGCTGCCGGCCGACCTGGTCAAGATCGACCGGTCGTTCGTGCAGGACCTCGACCAGTACGCCGGCGCCGTCGCGCTGGTGCGCGGGATCATCGAGATGGCCGGCGCGCTGGGGCTGGAGGTGCTGGCCGAGGGCGTCGAGGTCGCCGAGCAGCGCGCCATCCTGAGCCGGCTGGGATGCCCGCGCTACCAGGGCTTCCTGTTCTGCCGGCCCATCCCGGCCGCCGAGTTCGCCGAGTTCGCAGCCGGCGCGGTGGTCACCCCGGCCGGGTGACGCGCCCGGCGTGACGCGGCGCGCCGCCCGGCACCGGCGGCCTAGCCGGGATTGCGGACGTCGCCGCGCCAGGCACCGTCCTCGCGCCCCCGGTTCTCGATGTAGTCCTTGAACCGGTCGAGATCGGCCTTGACCTGGTGGTCGTCCACGCCGACCAGCGCACCGGCCTTCTCGACCAGGCCCTCGGCCTGCCAGTCGAGCTGGACGGTCACCTTGGTCTCGCTGTCGGAGAGCCGGTGGAAAGTCACCACGCCGGCGTGGGTGGTGCCGTCGGTGCTCTTCCAGGCCACCCGCTCGTCCGGGTGCTGCTCGGTGATCTCGGTGTCGAACTCCCGCTCGACACCGCCGACCTTGGTCACCCAGTGCAGGTGCCGGTCGTCGGTCTGGTCGATCGATTCGACGCCGCCCATGAAGTGCGGGAACGTCTCGAACTGCGTCCACTGGTTGTACGCGGTGCGCACCGGCACCGCCACGTCGATGGACTGGGTCACGCTCGGCATGTCCGACTCCTCGCGAGTACGGAGTTTCCCTGCGCGTTTGAGGGATCGCCGCCCGGTGCCCGAAGGGCCGCGGGCGGGGTATCGACCACAGTACCGAGGTCGGCGACGGCCGCCGGTCACCCGAACGAGCCGGCTGCCCGGCAGCGCGCCGTCAGCGGACCGGGTACAGCCAGCCGTGCGTGTCCGGCACCCGGCCGTACTGGAGGTCGAGCAGGTGGTCGCGGATGGCCAGCGTCTGCTTGCCCGGCTCGCCGTTGCCCACCGTCACCTCGTACCCGTCGCCCTTGAAGCCGACGACCGGCGTGATCACCGCGGCGGTGCCGGCGGCGAAGACCTCGGTGACCGAGCCGTCCTGGGCCCGGGTGCGCAGCTCGTCGAGCCCGATCCGCCGCTCGACCGGGGTCAGGCCGTGCTCACCGGCCAGGGCCAGCACGCTGTCGCGGGTGACGCCCTCCAGGATGGTGCCGAGGCCGGGGGTGAGCAGCTCACCGTCGGCGGTGACCAGGCACAGGTTCATCGTGCCGGACTCCTCCAGCCAGGTGTGCTCCAGGCCGTCGACGTAGAGCACCTGCTGGCAGCCGTGCTCCTGCGCCTCCAGCTGGGCGGCAAGGCCGCCGGCGTAGTTGCCGCCGCACTTGGCCTCGCCGGTGCCGCCGGGCGCGGCCCGGGTGTAGGTGGTGCTCACCCAGAGCGTCACCCCGGTCGGGCCGTTCGGGAAGTACGAGCCGGCCGGGCTGGCGATCACCGAGTAGGTGACCTCGGCGGCCGGGCGGACGCCCAGGAACGCCTCGGCGGCGAACATGAACGGGCGCAGGTACAGGCTCTTCTCGGCCGTGGCGTCGTACTCGGGCACCCAGTCGGCGTCGAGCTTGATCAGCTCGACCAGGCTGTCCAGGAAGGCCTGCTCGTCCAGCTCGGGCAGGGCCAGCCGGGCGGCCGAGCGGGCGAACCGGCGGGCGTTGACCTCGGGGCGGAACAGCCACAGGCTGCCGTCGGCGTGCCGGTAGGCCTTCATGCCCTCGAAGATCTCCTGGGCGTAGTGCAGCACCGCGGCGGAGGGGTGCAGGGTGAACGGCGCCAGCGGCACCACCCGGTGCCCGGCCCAGCCCCCGTCCGCGGTCCAGTTCACCACGCTCATGTGGTCGGTGAAGTACTTGCCGAAGCCGGGATCGGTCAGGATGGCGGCGCGCTGCTCGGCGGCCAGGCCGGTGGTGGATCGTTCGACGGTGAACTCAGCACTCATGGTCGAATCGTAGACGCCCGGACGGGCCCGCCACCTGTCACGGTCAGGCCTCCGTCGGGTCGATGCCGCGGTAGAGCGCGGCCCAGAACGCGTCGAACTCACCCCGCGGCGCGGCCATCATCCGCGGGGTGAACAGCACCGCGGCGAGCTCGCGGGACGGGTCGACGTAGGCGGTCACCCCGGAGCCGCCGTTCCAGCCGTACCGGCCGGGGGCCAGCACCGGGTGCCCGGCCACCGGGTCGGCGACGGACGGGTCGGGGGCGGACGGGTCGGGGGCGACCTGCACCGACAGGCCCAGCCCCCAGGACAGGCCCGGGCCCATCAGCTCGGTGACCCCGGCCCGCTGCCCCGCGGTCAACCCGTCGGTCACCATGAGCGCCGCCGTGGCCGGGCCCAGCACCGGCGTCCGGCCGGTGAACACGTCGAGGAAGGCGAGGTAGTCGGCGACGCTCGAGACCAGCCCGTTGCCCAGGCTCTCGAACGCGGGCGGCCGGCTGTGCCGCCCGTCCGGCGGGTCGGACACCTGCAGGCCTGCGGGAGTGGGCAGGTAGTGCGTGGTGAGCCGGTCGAGTTCGCGGGTGTGGTAGCCGGTCGCGGTCAGGCCGAGCGGGCCGGTCACTCGCTCGGCCAGCAGCTCGCCGACCGGACGGCCGGTCAGCCGCCGCACCAGCACGGCCGCCGCGTCGGAGCCGGTGTGGTACATCCAGCGGGCACCGGGCTGGTGGGCCAGCGGCAGCGCCCCGAGCCGCTGTGCGAACTCGTCCGGTCCCAGCTCGGGCACGGTCGGCCCCGGGCGCAGGCCGGCCGCGACGATCGCGCGCTGCAGCGGGGTATCGGCCATCAGCAGGCCGAAACCGGCCGTGAACGCCAGCAGGTCGCGGACCAGGATCGGCCGCTCGGCGGGCACCGTATCCGTCAGATCGCCGTCCGGCTGCCGCAGCACCCGGGGTGCGGCCAGCTCGGGCAGCCACCGGGCGACCGGGTCGTCCAGCGACAGCAGGCCGTGCTCGACCAGGTTCAGCACCAGCGCGGCGCCGACCGGCTTGGTCAGCGACGCGATCCGGAACAGGCTGTCGGGGGTGACCGGTGCCGGCCGGTCGAGCGCGAGAGTGCCCCCGACGTGGTACGCGACCTCGCCGCGGTGCCGGACACCGGCGGCGAAGCCGGGGAACCGCCCGGCCGCGAGTTGGTCGTCGAGCAGCTGCCAGGCCTCATGCACGGTCATACCGGACACCCTAGGGGTGGCCTGCGACAGAACCCAGGCGTGGAGCTGCCCGCGACGGGCGCTCCCGTGCGTCAGCGCCGCCCGGTGACCAGCCGCAGCGAGCCGTCGAACTCCGGTGCCTCGCGCAGCGCGCCGTACCGCTCGTCCCACCGGCCGCTCGCCAGGTCGTCCCGCAGCCGGGCCAGGCCGCGCTCGGCGACGGCCCGCGGCACGAACCGCCAGGACGACTGGGAGCGGCGGACCTCCGGATCCAGGAACGCCTCGGGCCGGCCGTAGAAGGCTTCGAGGAAGCCGTCCGGGCAGCCGGCCGGCACCGGCACCTCGCCGACGGTGCCGCCGCCGAGCAGCTGCACCAGCCGGCCCGGTGGCGGGCAGCGGCGACGCTCCCGGTCGCGAAGAGCTCGGGCAGGTAGTCGGCCAGCCACAGCCGGTGCAGTACGGCCGGGTCGAAGGTCAGGATCACCACCGGCCCGCGGCTGACCCGGCGCAGCTCGCGCAGGCCGGCCGCCAGGTCGGTCCACTGGTGCACGGTGGCGATCGCCATCGCCGCGTCGACGCTGCGGTCGCGAAAGGGCAGCCGTTCGGCGACCGCCGGGACCGCCGGCCGATCCGGCGGGCGCTGGGCGCGCATCACGGGGGACGGCTCGACCGCGATCAGCCGCCGGTCGGTCGGCTCGTACGAACCCGCCCCGGCGCCGACGTTGAGCACGGTGGCCGCGTCACCCAGCGCGGCGTGCACCCGCGCCGCGATCCGGGGGTCGGCCCGGCGCCGGCCGGTATAGCCGAGCCCGGCCTGGTCGTAGTCCACGTCGCCCGGCACCACCGGATCATCGCAGGCCCCACCAGGACACGCCGCCGGACCGGACACGCCGCCGCCCCAGACACGGCGCCGCAAAGAACTCAGGGCCGGGCCAGCACGCAGTCGCCGCAGCAGCCGCCCCCGGCCGCCCGGTAGAGCAGGCAGCAGCTGCGCCGGGCGAAGCCGGGACCCGGGGCGCCGTCCTCGCCGGAGACGGCGGCCAGCAACTCGGCGGCGGCCGGGTACGCGCGGGGCCCCAGCTGGAGCGCGGCACCGTTCACCGCCGAGGCGAGGTTGCCGGCCAGCACCCGCGGCGACAGCCGGCCGAGCCGGCCGCATGCCGCGCTGAGGTCGGCGATCGGTCCGGCGGTGAGCGCGGTGGCCAGCGGTTCGCGGGACCTGGCCGCGGGCAGCGACAGCGCCACGGTGCCGTCGAGCGGCGGCCGCCAGCACCCGGCAGCCAGGTCGAGCACCCCGCCACCGCGTGCGGCCAGCGCGAGCACCGGCGCGACCAGCCGGGCGACCAGGCCGAGCTGGGCGACCGAGGCGGCCACCCGCGCGTCCACCCCGAGCCGGGTGCGTACCTCGGCCAGCCGGCCGGCCAGCGCCGGCGAGTCCGCCAGGCCGGCCAGCGGCTGCCACGGCGCGGCGGGCCGGTCCGCGTGCAGCGTGACCTCGAAGAACGGCCCGAGCTCGGCGAGGATGCGCATGACCCGCGCCATTCTGCCGGGTCGGCGGGCTCGGCTCAGAGGAAGCCGATCGGCGCGCCGGGCAGCGGCCCCAGCACCCGGCCCGGATCGGAGCCGAGCACCTTCGCCAGCAGCTCGGCGTAGACCGCGCGGAAGTCGGTGGTCACCTTCAGGTCGCCGTCGGCGAGGTCGGTCAGCGACGGCTGGTCGCCGTAGAAGCCGCCGCGCACCCGCGGGCCGGCGACGAAGACCGGACCGGCCGTGCCGTGGTCGGTGCCCTGCGAGGCGTTGGCCTGCACCCGCCGGCCGAACTCCGAATACACCAGCACGGTGACGCCGGCGCCGTGCGGGGTCGCGGCCACCGCGCCGAGAAAGCCGGTCACCGCCTTGTCGACCGCGCCGAGGGCGTTCTGCTGCGCGTCCAGCTCGTCGGCGTGGGTGTCGAAGCCGCCCTGGCTCACCGAGTAGACCCGGGTCGGCACGCCGGCCCCGATGCAGCGGGCCACCACCGCGAGCTGGTCGGCCAGGCTGCCCTGGCCGCCGGCCGAGCCGGCCGGTGACTCCTGGTCGCCCGGTTCGGGGGTGCCGCCCGCCGTGGCCAGGCTGGCCTGCACCAGCTGCTCGGCCGCGTAGCTGGCGCGCACCAGAGCCCGGCTGGCCGAGTCGGCGGGTTCCGGGGTGCCCAGCGCGGTCAGGCCCCGGGTGAGCGCGGCCGGCACCGTGCGCCGGGCGCCCAGCGGCAGCGCCGCGGCCGAGGCCCGGCCGCCCATCGCCAGCGGCGGCAGCACCGCGCCGATGTTGAGCGCGCGCAGCGGGTCGTCCCCGGTGGCGTCGAGCCAGCGGCCGATCCAGCCGGTGTTCACCGGCTCGGCCGGCGAAGCGGTCTGCCAGATGTCCATGCTGCGGAAGTGACTGTGGTCCGGCTGCGGGTAGCCGACCCCCCGCACGATCGCCAGCCGGCCGGCCTTCCACAACCCGGCGAAGCCGGCCAGCGCCGGGTTGAGGCCGAGTTCGGAGTCCAGCTTGAGCACCTTCTCGGCCGGGTAGGCGAGCTCCGGCCGGGCCGAACGGTAGGCCGGATCCGCATACGGCACCAGGGTGTTGAGGCCGTCGTTGCCGCCGTAGAGGGTCAGCACCACCAGCACCTGCTGGCCGGCCGGCAGCGGCCGGCTGGCCGCCGCGTCCTGCAGGCTGCGCCAGGTCACCACGCCGCTGCCGGCCAGCACGGCCGCGCCGCCGGCGACCCCGGAGGCAAGCAGGAACCGGCGGCGGTCGAGCTGCGTCATGTGCGGATTCCCTTCAGTGGACGAGGTATTCGGGACTGGTCAGGGCGAGGGTGACCAGGGTGGCGGGATTGCCCAGGGCCGGTTTCAGCGCGGCGGCCGTGCGGTCGCTGAACGTCCCGACGCCCAGCAGGTAGCCGACCGCGTCGAGCCGCTGGCCGGGCGCGGCGGCGCTGACGAAGGAGAGGTCGCCGGTGCGGCAGAGCCAGCCGGCCGCCTGCAGCCGCAGCTGGGCGGCCGCGGTCGAGAGCCAGGCATGCCCGGACGGCCAGCCCGAGACGTTCGGCGGGTCGAACGGCAGCTGGCCGAGCCCACGCAGGATGCCGGCCAGCCGGGTCAGCGTCGCGGCGTCGGTGCCCACCTTCAGCGCACGGGCCGCGCCGATCAGCCACTCCACCGGTCCGGCCACGATGCTGTTCGCCGCCCGGGCGAAGCTCTCGTCCAGGTACGCCGCCCGGAACAGCCCGGCCAGGTCCCGGTGGGCGCCGTAGCCGGCCACCAGCCGGGCCAGGGTGGCGGCGTCGGGCGGCGTGTCCGACACCAGCTGGCCGTACCAGCGGCCGCAGACGTAGCCGGCCGCGGCGGGCCGGGCCAGCACCGCGTCGCAGAAGCCGGCCTGGTCGAGGTTGCCGGTCACCCCGAGCACGGTCTTCGGCGTCTGGTCGTGCAGGCGGGGACGCAGGGTGGCCGACACCTGGCCCGCGTCGATCCGCCAGCCGGTGAGCGCCCGCGCGCCCTCCCGGACGTCGGTCTCGGTGTAGCCGTCCCCGTGGCCCAGCGCGAACAGCTCCATGAACTCGCGGGCCAGGTTCTCGTTCGCGCCCCGGACGGTGTTCTTCTGCCCGTCCAGCCAGATCAGCATGGCCGGGTCGACCAGCATCGCCTGCGCCAGCGTGCGGAAGTCGCCGGTGCCCAGCCGGCGCAGGGTCTCGTTCTGGTGGGCCAGCGCGGTGGCCGAGCGCACCTTGCTGGCCGCGGTGGCGAAATGGTCGTGCCAGCCGAAGGTGATCCGCTCGGTGAAGGGCTGGTGGACGCTCAGCATCCGGCCCAGCCACCAGCTCGTCAGCTGCTGCAGCTGCTCGCGGCGCTGCTTGTTCCGCGCCAGCCGGGCGGCCCGATCGGCGTTGCGGCCGACCGGCGCCAGCGGCGGGAACGGGGGCAGCGGGGTGGCGGCCGCCCCGGGGTCGGCGGCCGGCGCCAGCAGCCCGGCCAGGTAGGTCTCGGGGCCGGACCGGACGACGGCGTCCACGGCCGGCCCGCTCGCGCCGAAGCCGGTGCGCCGGACCAGCCTGGCCGCCGCGATCCAGGCCGCGGACTGGGTGCTCATGACACGGCATCCTGCGCCCGGATTGTTCGAAACGGGTTCGGGCGCGGCTAACGTTCGATGCCCGCCGGGGCGAGCACGCTCGGCACCGATCGATCGGGGAACTAGGGTCGGACCGGACGGACGGCGGGAAGGACCGGATGGCGACACCAGACGCGGCGACCACGCCGGTCGCCGAGGATGCCTTCAGCCTGCGCCCGATCCTGATCCCTGCCTTCGCCCCCGCGGTCCTCTTCGGGCTGGCCGAGGGCGCCGTGCTGCCGGTGGTCGCCCTGACCGCCCGCAATCTGGGCGGCAGCGTCGCGATGGCCTCGCTGATCGTGGCCCTGATCGGCATCGGCTCGCTGGTCAGCAACATCCCCTCGGCGCTGATCACCACCCGCTACGGCGAGCGGACGGCCATCGTGGCCGCCGGCTCGGTCAGCGCCTGCGCGCTGCTACTGGCGATGGCCGCGCCCGACAACGTGGTGCTCGGACTGGCGATGCTGCTGGTCGGCTTCGCCAACTCCGTCTTCAGCCTGGCCCGGCAGTCCTACCTGACCGAGGCGGTGCCGATCGCAATGCGGGCCCGGGCGCTGTCCACCCTCGGCGGCTCGTCCCGGATCGGCATCTTCGCCGGGCCGTTCCTGGGCGCGGCGGCGATCCAGCTCGGCGGCACCCGGGCGGCGTACGTGGTCGGCGCGCTGGCCGCGGCGAGCGCCGGGCTGGTCGCGCTGCTCTCCCGCGACCTGGTGGCCGATGCGGACCGGCAGGCCCGCGACCACGCCTCGGTCACGGTGCCGATGGTGCTGCGCTCGCACCGCCGGGTGTTCCTGACCCTGGGCCTGGGCGTGGTGCTGGTCGCCGCGGTGCGGGCGTCCCGCCAGGTGGTGCTGCCACTGTGGTCGGAACAGCTCGGCCTGTCGCCGACGGCCACCTCGCTGATCTACGGCCTCGCCGGAGCGATCGACATGGCGACGTTCTACCCGGCCGGCCGGGTGATGGACCGGCGCGGCCGGCGCTGGGTCGCGGTGCCCTCGATGCTGCTGATGGGCCTGGCGCTGGTGCTGGTGCCGCTGACCGAGCGGTTCGGCACGCTGCTGCTAGCGGCCATGCTGCTCGGCTTCGGCAACGGCATCGGCTCGGGGATGATCATGACGATGGGCGCCGACAACGCCCCCGCGATCGGCCGGCCGGCGTTCCTGGGCATCTGGCGGCTGCTCTCGGACCTGGGCAGCTGCGGCGGCCCGGTGCTGCTCTCCGGGCTGACCGGCGCGGCGGGGCTGGCGGCCGCGGTGGACGGCAACGGCCTGATCGGGCTGCTCGCCGCGGCCGTGCTCTGGTACTGGATCCCGCGCACCCGGCGGGTCGGGCGGTGACCGGCCGGCTCCGCCGGGGGTGGCCGCTGGCGCTGGCCGCGCTGGCCGCGGTCGCGATCCGGCTGCCGCTGCTGGCCGTCCCGCTGGACGCGGACGAGGGCGGCTACGCCTACCTGGCCCGGCAGTGGGCCGCCGGTGGCCGGCTCTACGGCCCGGTCTGGGTCGACCGGCCGCAGGCGCTGATGCTCGGCTACCGGCTGGTCACCGCGCTCGGCCGGTCCCGGGCCTGGATCCACCTCGCCGCGGCGGGCTGTGCGGTGCTGCTGCTGGCCGGCGTGGCCGGGGCGGCCTGGGCACTCGCCGGCCGGCGCGCGGCCGGGTTCGCGGCGTTCGCGGTCGCCGTGGTCGGCGCGGCACCGCACCTGCAGGGCTTCATGCTCAACGGGGAACTCGCCGCCGGCGCCTGGTCGGCCTGCGCGGTGGCGGCCAGCGCCTGGTACGTCCGGCGGCGCCGGTCCTGGCTGCTGCTGGCGGCCGGGGTGGCGGGTGCGGTGGCGGTGCTGACCAAGCAGAGCGGCTTCGACGGGCTGCTGCTCGCGCTCGGATCCGCCTATGCCTTCGGCCGTATCCGGGCTGCGCTGACCGTCCTCGCGGGGGCCGCGGTGCCGCTCGGGCTCGCCGTGCTGGCCGCCGCCCTGACCTCCTGGCACGACTGGTGGTTCGCGGTGGTCGGCTACCGGCTGCAGACCAGCGCCGGCAGCCGGGGCGGGGTGACCGGACGGTGGCACAACCTGACCGCGGGCGTGCCGCACCTGTGGCCGGACCTGCTCCCGCTGGCCGCGCTGGGGCTGCTCGGGCTGGCCTGCTGCCTGCGGCCGGTGCGACGGCAGCGCCCGCGGCCGGACCCCGCCCGGCTGCTGCCGCCGGCCTGGCTGGTGCTCGCCGGCCTCGGCTTCTACGGCGGGGTGTTCTTCTTCCCGCACTACTGGATGCAGCTGGTCGGCCCGCTGTGCCTGCTCGGTGGGCTGGGGCTCTCGGCGTTGCCGCCGCGGGCCGCGGTGGCGGCGCTGCTGGTCGCGTGCCTGCCCGCCACGCTCTGGACGACCCGGGCCGCGCTCGCCCCACCCGACCGCCGGGACCGGCTGGCGGTACCGGACGCCCGGCTGCTGGCCAACCGCGACATCGCGCCCTGGCTGCGCGCGCACGCCGCCCCGGGCGACCAGCTGTACGCCTTCGTCTCCTCCGCCGACCTGTACTACACGACCGGCCTGCGTACCGACTTTCGCTACCTGTGGCAGGCGAATCTCGAAGCCATTCCGGCCGCGGTGCCGCAGCTGCGGGCCTACCTGGCCGGTGCCGGCCGGCCGCGGTGGGTGGTGCTCTACCAGCAGCCGGCGGTGATCGACCCCTCCGGTGCGATCGGACTGACCCTGGCCGCCGACTACCGGCCGGTCGCGGTGATCGACGGGTACCGGATCCTGCGGGCAGGCTGACCGGTGCCGGCGCGCGGGCGGGTCGAGGCCCGCGCGCCGGCCGGTGCTAGCTGGTGCAGGTGATGAAGCTGGTCGTGTAGTAGCTGGTCGTCGTCCCCCACGGGACGAAGGCCGAGCAGGTGCCGACGATGCGCTGGCCGACCGGGTCGTCGGTGTGGGCGCCGTTGAGGTAGTAGGTCACCAGCGTGGCCTCACCCGGCGGCGGGCTCGGCACGACCTGGGTCGCCGACGCCACGCCCGGCAGCATCAGCACGGCAGCGGCGGTGAGGGCGAGGCCGGCACCGCGTACGTATCGACGGTTCATGAAGGGCTCCAGTCGGGAGGTTGTGCCCCAAAGGGGACATTGCCCGGGATGCTCGCATACGGCGGAGCGGCCGGCAAGGTCCCGCCGGCACTGCTAGCCTCGCCCGATCGCCGGACCGGACGGGGGCTGGAGGTGTCATGGCGGAGCAGGTGATCGCGTTGCTGCGCGGCATCAACGTCGGGCGTGCCAAGCGGGTCGCGATGGCCGACCTGCGGGCGCTGCTCACCGACCTCGGCTACGACCAGCCGCGCACCCTGCTCAACAGCGGCAACGCGGTGTTCGGCTGCCGGGCCCGCCAGTCCGGCCCCGCGGCGGAGCGGATCGAGGCCGCGATCGCCGACCGGCTCGGCGTCCGCTGCACGGTGATCACCCGGACGGCCTCCGAGCTGGCGGCGGTGGTCGCTGCCGATCCGTTCGCGGTGGTGGCCAGTGACCCGGCCCGCTACCTGGTCGGCTTCGCCGCCGCGCCGCCGGTGCCGGAGGTCGTGCGGCAGCTGCACGCCCGGGACTTCGGCGCCGAGCGGGTGCGGATCGTCGGCCGCGAGGCCTATCTCTGGTGCGCGGCGGGGATCGCCGAGTCGGAACTGACCAAGGCCCTCGGTTCGGTGATCGGCGTGGAGCTGACCACGCGCAACTGGAACACGGTGCTCAAGCTCGCGGCCCTGGCCGGGGTCGGCTGAGGCAGCTGCGTGCGGCCGGCCGGAGTCCGCTCAGGCGCGGCACGGATGGCCGAGGCCGCGACCGGGTCAGCGCCCGCAGCTGCCCGGCCCCGGGTAGCCGCGGCGATTACCGGGGCTCCAGCCGCGGCCGGCCGCGTAGGCGTAGCGCCGCCGGCGGAAGGTGACCACCAGCCAGAGCGCGCCGATCAGCAGGAACGGCGGGAACGCGGCCTCGGCCAGCGAGACGCCCAGGACCACGAGCAGCAGGAGCAGCAGGATCGTCCGGCGGGGGACCCGTCGCCGCGCCGGCGGTGCCGCGGTGGGCGCCGGGCCGGGCAGGTCGCGGAACGGGACGCGCAGCTCGCCGTCGGTCCGGGCCGCGTACGCGGCCGTGACGCGCTCCTCGAACTCGGCGAGGTCGAGCCGTCCGGCCGACAGGTGTTCGCCGAGCAGCTGCACCGCCCGCTCCCGCTCGGCGGTGCCGACCCGCAACTCCCGGCTCGACGGGTACGGACCGAACGACCATCCCGCCATGGCTGCCCCCGTTCCCAGCGTCAGTCATTCCACTGTAATCGCGGGTGACCGCGTGAGGCCAGGGTCGCCCGGGCGGTGCCAGCCGGCCCTCAGCGGATGCCCGCGGCGGGGAGATTCGTTCCCCGGCCCGGGCATAGGATGCGCCTCACCATGACCGGGTACGCACTGTTCGAGACGGCGATCGGCACCTGCGGGATCGGCTGGACCGAGGCCGGGATCCGCCGGGTGGTGCTGCCCGGCCGCTCCGCCGAGCAGACCCGCGCGATGCTGGCCGGCGACCCGATGCTGGCCGGAGAGCCGGTGCCCGGGGAGCCGATGCTGGCTGGCGAACCGGCCCCTGGCAGGGAGGCGATCCCGCCGCCGGCCGTGGCCGCCACCATCGCCGGCATCGTGCGGTTGCTCGACGGCGCGGACGAGGACCTCGCGGGCGCCGAGCTGGACGAGACCGGGGTGACCGGGTTCAACCGGCAGGTCTACGCGGTCGCCCGTTCCATCCGGCCCGGGTCGACCCTGACCTACGGCGAGGTGGCCACCCGGCTCGGCCAGCCGGGAGCGGCCCGGGCGGTCGGCCGGGCGCTGGGCGACAACCCGTACCCGATCGTGGTGCCCTGCCACCGGGTGCTGGCCGCCGACGGCAGCCTGCACGGCTTCTCGGCCTACGGCGGGCTGGCCACCAAGCGCCGGATGCTGCAGCTCGAAGGCGCCCTGCCACCGGACGAGCCGACCCTCTTCTGAGCCGGTCCGCCCGCTGGCCTCGGGGCGATGGAAAATCTCACACCGGAGATTGGACTAACCGGCCAAGCCGGTTCGGGCCCGGCATCCAGCGTGTCACCGCGCTTGCCCTACCTCATATGTGAGATATCGTGGCCCGCATGTCTGACGACCTCGCAACCCCCACGGCGGTCGCGCCCGCCGGCCTGCTGAAGGACCAGAAGGACCTCGGCGCCGCCCAGAACTACGCCCGCCGGGTCGGCACCCTGATCCGCGACGCGCGCAAGAACCGCGGCTGGACCCAGGCCCAGCTCGCCGAGACGCTGGGCACCTCGCAGAGCGCCGTGAACCGCATCGAGCAGGGCAACCAGAACCTCAGCCTCGACCTGCTGACCCGGATCAGCGAGGCGCTCGACTCCGAGATCGTCTCGCTCGGCCGGTCCGGCCCGCTGCACCTGCGGGTGGAGGGCGGCCGGCGGCTGCAGGGCAGCATCGACGTCAAGACCAGCAAGAACGCCGGCGTCGGCCTGCTCTGCGCCTCGCTGCTGAACGAGGGCCGCACGGTGCTGCGCAAGGTGGCCCGGATCGAGGAGGTGCACCGGATCCTCGAGGTGCTCACCAGCATCGGGGTGAAGACCCGCTGGCTGAACGCCGACAACGACCTCGAGATCGTCCCGCCGGCCAAGCTCGACCTGGACGGCCTCGACGAGGAGGCGGCCCGCCGGACGCGCAGCATCATCATGTTCCTGGCCCCGCTGATGCGGCAGGAGAAGCAGTTCGAACTGCCGTACGCCGGTGGCTGCGCGCTCGGCACCCGCACCGTCGAGCCGCACATGACCGCGCTGCGCCCGTTCGGCCTGCAGGTGGAGGCCGCGGCCCGGGCCTACCACGTGCAGGTCGAGCCCGGGGTCCGGCCGAGCCGGCCGATCGTGCTGACCGAGCGCGGCGACACCGTCACCGAGAACGCCCTGATGGCCGCGGCCCGCAACGACGGCGTGACCGTGATCCGCAACGCCAGCTCGAACTACATGGTGCAGGACCTGTGCTTCTTCCTCACCGAGCTCGGCGTCCGGGTGGAGGGCATCGGCACCACCACCCTGACCGTGCACGGGGTGCCGGAGATCCGCCGCGACGTCGACTACTCGCCGTCCGAGGACCCGATCGAGGCGATGAGCCTGGTCACCGCGGCCATCGTCACCGGCTCCGAGATCACCGTGCGGCGGGTGCCGATCGAGTTCATGGAGATCGAGCTGGCGCTGCTCGCCGAGATGGGCCTGTCGTTCGACCAGACGCCGGAATACCCAGCCGCCAACGGCAAGACCCGGCTGGTGGACGTGACGATCCACCCGTCGTCGCTGCACGCCCCGCTGGACAAGATCCACCCGATGCCGTTCCCGGGCCTGAACATCGACAACCTGCCGTTCTTCGCGCTGATCGCGGCCACGGCCGAGGGCTCGACGCTGATCCACGACTGGGTCTACGACAACCGCGCGCTCTACCTGACCGAGCTGACCAAGCTGGGTGCCAAGGTCACCCTGATGGACCCGCACCGGATCTACGTCGAGGGCCCGACCCACTGGTCCGGCACCGAGGTGATCTGTCCGCCGGCGCTGCGCCCGGCGGTGGTGGTGCTGCTGGCGATGCTGGCGGCCAAGGGCACCTCGCTGCTGCGCAACGTCTATGTCATCGACCGCGGCTACGAGCAGCTGGCCGAGCGGCTGAACCAGCTCGGCGCCAGCATCCACACCTTCCGCGACGTCTGAGTCGAATCCTCTTTATCCGTAAAGGCTAAAGTGGACGGGCTGCCCCGCCGGCAGGAGGACCGGCGGGACAGCCCTGGGAAGGTCCTGACGCGGCGGGTCAGGACTTGATCGCGATGGTCCCGCTGGTGGTCTCCTCGGCCGGGTAGTAGTAGTAGCTCTGGATGGTGCCGGCCGCGTAGGCCCTGCCCTTGGCGAAGGCGAGCCCGTTACCGCTGGCGATGGTGACCAGGTTGGTCTGCCGGCTGCCGACGCAGGAGACGGTGAAGTTGTACGAGCCGCTCGCGGTCTTCTTGCCGACCCGCTCGGTGATCGACACCGAGACGTAGGCGCTGTGGTCCGGGGTGGTGCAGCTGGTGGTCACCGGCACCTGCACCGCCGCGCCCTTGGCGACCAGGTGCGCCGGGCTGCCGATCGAGATGTCGAGGAAGACCGGCGGCGAGCTGTAGGCCACTGCCGGCGCGGCCGAGCCGAACAGGGCGGCACTGCCGCCGGCGGCCAGTGTGACGACGCCGATGCCGGCCTTCAGCAGGAGAGGGTTCATCGAATTTCCTTTCAGATGGAGCACGTGATCGAGTGAGGGTCAGGTGCCTAGGCCGAACGGGCCGACCCGGCACTGATTGGTGCGACCGCGCCGGGTGATTCCGGCGCGACGCTGCTTGCCACCCGGCCGGCGCGACCCGGCCCGGTGCCTTTCTCTATGACCACGCCGGGCAGGCCCGGCGCGGCACAACCGACCACGGCTGCTGCAGTCAGCACGAGAGCCGGAAAGTGCCCGGTGAAATCGAGCGAAACGGAGACGAGCAGGGCCACCAGGACGGCCAGCGCCGTGGCCGGCAGCGCGCGATCCGCACTGCGGGGCGGCCAGTGGCCGCGTAGCCACCGGCCGAGCGTGACCAGGCAGCCCAGCAGCAGCACCAGGCCGATCAGGCCGAACTCGGCCACGACCTGGAGGTATTCGTCGTGCGCGTACCGGAAAACCTGAACGCCGCCGGCGGCCGGATGCCAGCTCAGCACGGTCAGCCGCGGGCCCGCGCCGGTCAGCGGCTGCCGGGCGATCACCTCGCCCACCGCGTGCAGCGCGCCCCAGCGGTCATCCGAGGTCGCGTTCAGCCTGGCCTGGCCGACGGCCGGGAACGGGTGCAGGGCGGCCACCGCGACCACGCCGGCGAGCAGCGGCAGGTAGGGCAGCGCGGCCGCCCGGCCGCGGCCCACCGGGAGCGCCCCCACCGCTGCTCCGGCGAGCAAGCCCAGCAGCGCCAGCGAAAAGTGCGGCTGGGCGGCGGCTGGCGCGGACGGCAGCAGGGCCGCCGCGCCGAGGCAGCCGCCGAGCAGCGGGTAGCCCAGCAGGCCCAGCGTGCGCCGGGCGCCGAGGGTGGCCAGCATCACCAGCAGGCCACCGAGCAGGGCGAGCACGGCCCCGCGGCTCAGGGTCGCGGCGAGGCCGGTCAACACGATCGCGACGAGCGCTCCGGTGCCCCGGGTCCGCCCGTGGCCGGCCAGCAGCCCGGCGCCGAGCAGGGCGGCCACGGCGAGGAATGCCCCGGTCGCATTGGGGTAACTGAACGTGCTGGCCGCCCGGAACAGTCCCTGCCCGGTGATCGCGGCGGGTGACCGGCGGCCGGCCACGCCGGCCCAGCCGAGCAGCGCGACGGCGGTTCCCAGCCAGAGCAGGCCGGTCAGCAGCAGCCGGGCGGTGCCGGGGGTCAGGGCGCGCGCGCAGCCGAGCGTGACGAGGGTTCCCAGCACCAGTTGCACGGCGGGCAGCCCGCCGGCGAACCCGCCGTGCCAGGCCGAATCGAGCAGCAGCCAGCCCAGCAGGGCACCGACCGGCAGCATCGAACGGGCGGCAATCGACCGTACCGACAACGGGATCACGAACCCGGCGGCGGCCAGGGCGACGAGCAGGAGGAGCCGGCCGGACCGCTCGTACCCGCCGTGCGCGCAGGTGGCGGCGGCCAGGCCGGCCAGCAGCAGCGTCGCCGCCACGGTGGGCCGGTCGACGCCGGCGGCCGGTGGCTCGGTGGTGCGGTCGTCCACGTGGACCATGGCAGCTCCCTGGCGTGCGGGCCGGGCATCACCCGGGGCGGTTCGGCACTGGGTAAGACTCGCGATGGGGTGGCTTGGTTGCATACGGCCAGGATTTTCTGCTGCGACTGTCTGCGGCGGCATAGGCGTTTCGTCGGTCCCGGGCCGGACTGGACGATCTGTCGGTGGCCGGCGGGCCGATCCAGGACCTCCGGACCGCGTTGTCCTATGTCAAGTACGCGTGAGTCAGAACCAGTTAAAAACTGTGTCTTGTGCAGGTAAGAAATCGAAGGAATAGTCGCACCGTATGTCTGCGGCCGAGGGGGTGCCGCAGCAGTCGTCCGTGACGATGGCCGTCGCGGCGAAACCAGGGGGACACCAGGAATGACCGTGAAGAGAGCAAGGTCGAAGCTCATCGGGGCGGTGGTCGGCGCAACCGCGCTCGGCACCGTCTGCCAGTTCCTCGGCGGGACGGCGGCGCTGGCGGCACCGGCCGCCGCACCGGCAGCCGAATCGGTGATCGTGGTGCTCCACGACCAGCTCACCTCGACACCCGCCACCCGCGCCCACGTCAGCGCCCGGCACGCCCGGGCCACCGACGACCAGAACGCGGTCCTCGGCCGGCTCGCCAAGCGCGGTGGCGCCAAGCCCGCCAAGGTGCAGCACTACACCGCCGCGAACGCGTTCTCGGCAACCGTGACGGCCGACCAGGTCGCGGCGCTGGCCGCCGACCCGTCCGTGGCCGCGGTCATCCCGAACAACAAGGTCGCCATCCCGGTCCAGCGGAAGGTCTCCGAGACCGCCGGGCAGGTGCAGGGCGGCACGACCATCGGCGTTCCCCCGTCCAGCGCGGTCTGCCCGACCGACCCGAGCAAGCCGCTGCTCGAGCCGGAGGCGCTGGCCGACACCAACACCGCCTCGGACGACCCGACCGCCAAGACCGCCCAGCAGTTGACGGACGGCAGCGGCGTCAAGGTCGCCTACATCGCCGACGCGATCAACCCGAACAACCCGGACTTCATCCGGGCGGACGGCTCGCACGTCATCACCGACTACAAGGCCTTCTCGGCCGACGGCCCGACCCCGGACGAGGGTGGCGCCGAGGCCTACGGCGACGCGTCCTCGATCGCCGCGCAGGGCCTGGTCCCGCACGACCTGTCGACCTTCGTCAACCCCGCCTACCCGCTGCCGGCCGGCTGCAACATCCGGATCCTCGGCATGTCGCCGGGCGCCAGCATCGTGGCGCTGAAGATCGACTTCTACGACACCTCGATCCTCCAGGCGATCGACTACGCGGTCGCGACCGACCACGTCGACGTGCTGAACGAGTCGTTCGGCGGCGCGCCGCTGCCGGACGAGTCCTCCCGCAACGTCATCGAGCTGTTCAACGACATGGCGGTGGCGGCCGGCACGACGGTCACCGTCTCCTCGGGTGACGCCGGCACGACCAGCACCATCGGCAACCCGGCGACCGACCCGAACGTGATCTCGGTGGCGGCCAACACCAACTCCCGCGGGTACCTGCAGACCGGCTACGCCGGCGCGCGGGCGTTCTCCAACGGCAAGTGGGTCAACGACGAGATCTCCTCGCTGTCCTCGGGTGGCTACACCCAGGGCGGCAGCACCGTCGACCTGACGGCGCCGGGCGAGGCCGGCTGGGCGGCCTGCGACGCGGGGGCGCCCGAGTGCGCCAACTACCGGGGCAGTGGCTCGGACTTCCAGCTGTTCGGCGGCACCAGCCAGTCGGCGCCGCTCACCGCGGGCGCGGCGGCCCTGGTCATCTCGGCCTACCGCTCGACGCACCACGGCGCCTCGCCGTCGCCGCAGCTGGTCAAGGCGCTGCTGACCAGCACCGCCACCGACCTGGGCCTGCCGGCCTTCGAACAGGGTGCCGGCCTGCTGGACTCGCGCGCCGCCGTCGAGGCCGCGCTGACCTACCCGGGCGGCAGCTCGGCACCGGCCGGCGTCAGCTCGAACGTGCTGCTGTCGACCAACCAGCTCAACCTGTCGGGCAACCCCGGCAGCACCAAGTCCGCCACGGTCGGCGTCACCAACGTGGGTACCAAGAACCTGACGGTCGCCACGGCCGCCCGGGACTTCCTCACCACCGCGGTGTCGACGGTCAACTCCTCGCTCGACGCCACCAGCACCCAGACCTTCCCGTACCCGACCAACGGCGCGCCGTGGGTCTACAAGAAGGTGCCGTTCTCGGTCCCGGCCGGCACCGACCGGATGGCGCTGCAGATGATCTGGCAGGGCGCGGCCAAGCAGGTCGGCAGCAGCAAGGTGACCCCGGTGGTCCGGGTGACGCTGCTCGACCCGTCCGGCACGTACGTGGCCAACAGCCGCCCGCAGGGCGGCGCGGTCTCGGCCAACTACGCCAACCTGGACGTGCGCAAGCCGACGGCCGGCACCTGGACGGCGATCATCTACACCGCGGCGAGTGCCTCCGGCTACACCGGGCCCGTCAGCCTGCGGTTCACCGACCAGCAGACCGTTCCGGTCGGCCAGGTGAGCCAGCCGGCGCTGCAGCTCAAGCCGGGGCAGACCAAGAACGTCAAGGTCTCGTTCACGGTCCCGACCAGCGGCGGTGACACCAGCTACTCGGTCACGGTGGCGAGCTCCGACAACCACCAGACCTCGATCCCGGTCGTGGTCCGTCCGGTGATCCCGGCGCCGGGCACCTTCACCGGCACCATCACCGGCGGCAACGCCCGGGCCGGCTCGGCGGCGCAGACGTTCGCCTACGCCTTCGACGTGCCGAACGGCAAGCGCGACGTCAGTGTCGGCGTGGCGCTGGCCAACGACCCGCACTACACGCTGGAGGCGGCCCTGGTCGACCCGAACTCCGAGGTGCAGGCGGTCGACAGCAACCTGTACCCGACCGGCATCAGCACCACCGGTGCGCAGGGGCTGGGCCTGCAGCTGACCGCGGCCAACCCGGTTCCGGGTCGGTGGCGGGTGGTGATCCTGGTGATCAACCCGGTGCCCGGCACCGCGTTCACCCAGGGCTTCACCGGCACCATCGGGTTCAACCAGAGCAAGGTGAAGGCGACCGGCCTGCCCAACTCGACCGGCATCACGCTGGCCAAGGGGAGCTCGACGACCGCCCGGGTGACGGTGACCAACACCGGCATCGCGCCGATCAACGTCCAGGTCGACCCGCGCACCACCAAGCTGCAGAACCTCCAGCTGGTGTCGCCGTTCGGTCCGCAGACGTTCCAGCTGCCCGCCCACGCGGCGCCGACCTACCTGGTCCCGCCGAGCACCACCGGCCTGACGATGACCGCGGTCTCGTCGGTGCCGGCGATCGGCGAGCTGATCTCCGGTGGCCAGGGCATCTCCGCGATCGGTGACCTGACCGCCGCGCAGAACGGCAGCACCGTCTCGGTGGCGAAGGTGAAGGAGAACAACGGCACGGTCTCGACGGGCATCTGGTACACCGACGTCAACGAGGTCGGCTACGTCGGCCCGGAGGGCGCCCCGACGGCGGACTCGCAGGTCAACCTGAGCGCGAAGACGCTCGGCTTCGACAATGCGGTGACCTCCTCGACCGGCGACTTCTGGAGCGTGGCGGTGGACCCGAACGCCGATCTCGGCAACGCGGTCACCATCCAGCCGGGCCAGTCGGCGACCATCACGGTCACGATCACCCCGACCGCCAAGAAGGGCTCGATCGTCAGCGGTGTGCTGAACATCTACACCCCGCCGTCGTTCGCGTACGCCACCTTCAACACCACCGGTGACCTGCTGGCCCAGCTGCCCTACACCTACAAGGTCGGCTGAACCAGCAGCACCTGACAACCGAACACGACGGCGCCGCGGATCCCAGGGTCCGCGGCGCCGCCGCGTTCGGACGGCGATCACCCCTACGCTGGCACGATGTCCGACCTGCATCACCTTGAGCTATGGGTGCCCGACCTGGGCCGGGCGGTGGCCGAATGGGGCTGGCTGCTCGGTGAGCTCGGCGGCCTGCCCTTCCAGGACTGGCCCCACGGACGCAGCTGGCGGCTCGGCGGGTGGTACCTGGTGATCGAGCAATCCCCAGCCCTGACAGGGAATTCGCACGACCGGCGGCGACCGGGCCTGAACCATCTGGCGCTGACCGCCGGCCCCGCCGCTCGGGTCGACGCCCTCGTGGCGGCCGCTGCCGGGCACGGCTGGTCGCAGCTGTTCGCCGCAGAGTACCCGCACGCGGGCGGACCGGACCACTATGCCGGGTACCTGGTCAACGGCGACGGGTTCGAGGTGGAGCTGGTGGCCGACCGTGCCGCGAACTAGTTACGCAACAAGGTCAAAACACCCGTAGATCGTTACTAAGAGTGACGATTCAGTGACTAGATTGCGGCTTGTTCGGCGGCCGTAAGCCCCGGTAAGGTTTTCTGTGCACGGGGGTGCAATGGGGGAAACGCAGTAAGAGATTGAAGCCTCGCGGACCGGGTATGGGGGTACCTGCTCCAGCGGGGCTTCTCTCTGTTCCGCCCCTGTCCTGCGTCGCCGCGTGGCGTGCGGTCAGCCGATGCCCCGGCTGGCGACGGCCCGCAGTGTCGGATCGCCGGCGTCGGACGACCCGGTGATGTAGGCAGCCTCGGCGACCAGCACGGTGCTGCCGGCCTGCCGGGAGGCGAATGCCGCGTCCGGCAGCTTGGCCGGGGCGCCGGCGAAGGTCACCCCTTCGCGGAGCAGGTCCGAGATGTTGCCGGTGCCGTCGGCGTTCACCAGGGCCAGGTACTTCTGCGCCTGGACCGGCGTGTCGAAGGCGACCACGTTGCTGGCGATCACCACCGTCCGACCCTGCACGCTGGTGGTGGCCAGCAGCCGCTTCACCGAGGTGCACGGCGTGCCGGCGAAGAACGACCGGACCTGGCCGTAGGAGTGCGCGGCGCAGTCGGTCTGGCTGTCCGACGCCTGGCGGGTCCAGCCGGCCGGCAGGGCGGGGCCGCCACTGGCCGCGGGGCTGGCCCCGCTCGGCGGCGCGGAGGTCACCGCGGGGGTGCTCGGCCCGCTGGCATGGTTCGTCGAGTGCTTGCCCGTCAGGGCGACCAGCAGCACCAGCACGATCAGGCTGACGGCCAGCCAGCCGCCGAGCACCAGGGCGATCAGCTTCACCCGGCTCTTCGGCTCGTCGTCGTAGCGGTGCGGTTCCTCGGGGGAGTCCCAGTCCGAGTCCGGTTCGGTCAGCCAGCTCACGGCCACCACGGTAGCCACCCGGCGGTGTGGGATGGCGGTTAGCTGAGAGGATGGCGCGATGGTGACGGACTGCGACGTGATCGTGGTAGGGCTCGGCGGCATGGGCTCGGCCGCCGCGTACCAGCTGGCCCGGCGCGGGCTCAGGGTGGTCGGCATCGAGCAGTTCGGGCCGGCCCACACGCTGGGTTCCTCGCACGGGGGCAGCCGGATCGTCCGCAAGGCCTACTTCGAGGGGCCGGCGTACGTCCCGCTGCTGCAGCGCTCGTACCAGCTGTGGGACGAGCTGTCGGCCGAGTTCGGCGAGCAGCTGTTCACCCGGTGCGGCGCTCTCATGATCGGCGCGCCGGACAGCCCGGTGGTGACCGGGGCGCGGGCCTCGGCCGAGCGGTGGCAGCTGCCGCACGAGCTGCTGGACGGCGAGGCGCTGCGCCGGCGCTACCCGCAGTTCCGGCTGCCCGCGGACCAGGTGGCGGTGTTCGAGTCCGACGCCGGCTACGCGCTGCCCGAGGCGACCGTGCTGGCCAACCTGGAGCTCGCCGCCGACGCGGGCGCGGAGCTGTGGTTCGACACCACGGTCGAGGCGGTGGAGCTCGGCCCGTCCGGGGTGCACGTCACGGCGGCCGACGAGGAGCTGGTCGCGCCCAAGGCGGTGCTCGCGACCGGGGCGTGGGCCGACCGGCTGGCGCACCTGGACCGCTACCCGCTCAGCGTCACCCGGCAGAGCACGCACTGGTTCACGCCGGCCCGGCCGGACGACTTCGACCCGGCCCGGTTCCCGGTCTACCTCTGGGACGCCCCGGTGCCGCCGGGCGCCCCGGACGTCCAGCTCTACGGCTTTCCGCGGCTGCCCGGCGAGGCCGAGGTGAAGGCGGCCCGGTACCGCGACGCGGGCACCGGGCCGGTCGATCCGGACGCGCTGGACCGGGTGGTGACCGCGCGCGACCACGAGCCGGTCGGGGAGCTGCTGTCCCGGGCGCTGCCGGGGCTGGCCGGGCCGCCGGTGCGGTCCTCGGTCTGCATGTACCCGGCCGCGGCCGGTGACGACTTCGTGCTCGGCCTGCACCCGGGCTCGTCCGGCCGGGTGGTGCTGGCCGTCGGCTTCTCCGGGCACGGGTTCAAGTTCACCCCGGTGGTCGGCGAGATCGTGGCCGACCTGGTGACCGAGGGCCGCAGCCGGCTCGACCTCGGCTTCCTGTCGCCGGCCCGGTTCGGCTGAGGCTCGTTCGTTCGTTCGGGGCAGATCAGGCCCGGTCGACGGCCGGGAAGACGATCTCGCGCACCAGCACCCGCACCACGATGGCGGCCGGCACCGCGAAGAGCGCGCCCGGGATGCCGAGGATCGCCCCGCCCAGGATCACCGAGGGCACCGTGATCACGCCCGGCAGCTCCACCGAGAACTTCATCACCCGGGGCTGGATCAGGTAGTCCTCGGCGAGCCGGTACCCGATGTAGAACAGCAGGGTCGCGATCGCGGTCGGCAGGCTCACCGTCAGCGACACCAGGGTGACGATGGCGCCGCCCACCGTCGAGCCGATCACCGGCACCAGCGACAGCACCGTGACGAGCGCGCCGAGCATCACCGCGTACGGGATGTCCCAGGCCAGCGCCCACACCGAGGTGCCGAGGCCGCAGAGCACCGCGATCGAGACGGTGGACAGCATCACCTTGCCGACCAGGGCGATCAGCTCGTCCACGATCCGGCCGGTGCGGCCGCGCCGGGAGGCCGGCACCGCGCGCAGCGCCAGCGTGCGCATGGTCGGCAGCTTGATCGCGACGAACAGCGACAGGAAGGCGACCACCACGATGTCGGTGAGCGCGCTGAAGAGCAGCTGGCCACCGGAGAGCACGTAGTCGAGCACCTTGGCGAAGTCGAGCTTGGAGTTGCTGGAGGCGCTGGTCACCGAGTTGAGCCGGGTGCCCAGCGAGCCCAGATGCTTCTCGGCCTCGGCGATCAGCTGCGGGCCGTTCCTGATCAGCTGCGGCAGCTGGGTGCTGGCCGCGTCGACCGCCAGCACGATCGGCGCGGTGAGCAGCAGGACGGTCAGCAGCCAGGTGATCAGCGCCGCGTAGGTGCGCCCGACGCCCCGCCGCTGCAGGAACCCGATCAGCGGGTCGAGGGTGAGCCCGATCAGCAGCGAGAAGGCCAGCAGGTAGAGGATGGTCTTGAGCTGCTGGAACACCACGAAGCCGAGGTAGGCCACCCCGACGCCGAGCGAGAACCACAGGGCGAACGCCACCACCGAGCGCGGCCGGCGGACCGTCACGACCTCGTGCACCGGCTCGCCGCCGATCGGCACCGCACCCTTGGCATCCATGGTGTGAGCCAGGTTAGTGCAGCGTCAGCTGTGCCTGCGACGACCGGCCGGTCAGCGGAATTCCAGCGTGACCTCGTCCGTGACCGGGTGTGACTGGCAGGCCAGCACCAGCCCGGCGTCGACCTCTTCGGGTTCGAGGGCGTAGTTGCGGGACATCCGCACCTCGCCGCCGAGCACCTTGGCCCGGCAGGTGCCGCACACCCCGCCCTTGCACGCGTACGGGGCGTCCGGCCGGGAGGCCAGCACCGCGTCCAGGATGCTCGCCCCGGAGTACGGCACCGCCACGGTGGACGTGCGGCCGGCCAGCGTCACCGTCACCGCGCTGCGCTCGTCGGAGCGGCCTTCCTCGGCCGGTTCGGGCTCGGGTGGCTCGCCGGCGTAGAAGAGTTCCGCGTGCACCCGCGAGTCCGGCACGCCGCCGGCCACCAGGGCCTCGCGGGCGGCGGTCACCATGCCGAACGGCCCGCACAGGTACCAGTCGGTGACGCCCTGGGCCGGGCCGGCGAGCAGGGTGGCCACCTTGCCGGCGTCGATCCGGCCGGTGAGCAGGTCCGACAGCTGCGGTTCGCCGGAGAGCACGTGCAGCAGGGTCAGCCGGCCCGGGTAGCGGTTCTTCAGGTCGGCCAGCGGCTCCAGGAACATCACCTCGGCGGTGGTCCGGTTGCCGTAGACCAGCAGCACCTCGCCGTCCGGTTCGCTCGCCAGCACCGCGGCCGCGATCGAGAGCACCGGGGTGATGCCGGAGCCTGCCACCAGGCAGCCGATCCGGCGACCGGACCGCTCACCGATGCCGCGCGGGCCGAAATGCCCGGCCGGGGTCATCACCTCGACCACCTCGCCGACCTGCAGCGCGCCGGTCAGCCAGCCGGAGAAGACGCCGTCCGGGATCTGCTTCACGCCGATCCGCAGCCGACCGTGCTCGGCCAGCTCGCGGGGCTCGGAACAGATCGAGTAGGTGCGCCGGTCCTCACCGCCGCCGGTGGTCACCCGGCGCAGGGTCAGGTGCTGCCCGGGCTGGAAGGCGTAGGCCTCGCGCAGGTCGGCGGGCACCTCGAACTCGACCGCGCAGGCGGCCTCGGTCAGCCGGGCCACGTCCGAGACGGCGAGCTTGTGGAAGGTGGACATCGCGGCCATCTCAGATCGGTTTGAATTCGTCGAAGGGTTCGGCGCAGGCGCGGCACCGGCGCAGCGCCTTGCACGGGGTCGAGCCGAACTGGCTGACCACCTCGGTGTCGGTGGAACCGCAGCGCGGGCAGGCCACCGCCGGTCGCCGGCCGAGCTGCACCGGCACCGGCCCGGACCCGCGGTGCGCGGGCGGGGCGATGCCGTACTCGGCGAGCTTGTGCCGTCCGGACTCGGTGATCCAGTCGGTGGTCCAGGCCGGCGACAGCTCGACCACCACCGAGGCGTCCAGCGCCACCTCGCGGGCCCTGGCCAGCACGTCCGCCTTGATCGCCTCGGTGGCCGGGCAGCCGGAGTAGGTCGGGGTGATCACCACCTGCGGTCCGCCGTCGGGTGCCCACCGGACGTCGCGCAGGATGCCGAGCTCGGCGATGGTGAGCACCGGGATCTCCGGGTCCGGCACCTCGGCCGCCGCCTCGCGCAGCGCCGCCAGGTCGGTGCTCACCACGTCGCCCCGGGATGCGAGCGGTGCAGGTGCTGCAGCTCGGCCAGCAGGTAGCCGAAGCCCTGGGTGTGCAGGCCGGCC
>DATJNU010000044.1:0-16364 GCA_035507775.1 Jatrophihabitans sp. | reverse complement strand
CCGGACGGCACCGCACCGACCGAACGGCAGCAGTCGGCCGTGCGGGGCCTGTCGTTCCGGCCGGGACCGGACGACACTGTCCGGGTCGAGGGACTGCTCACCCCGCGTGCGCCGCGCTCTGGCAGGCCGCCCTCACCCCACCCAGCTCATCGTCACCGTCGACCTGCATGACCTCGAACGGCGCATTGGGAAGCGACCACCCACCACGGCGGCACCCCTCACCATCCGCGAAGCACTCCGACTGGCCGCCGACGCCGACGTCATCCCCGTCGTCCTCGACCAAGACCTCGGCATCCTCGCCTACGGCAGAGGCAAACGCCCCGCCACCCCCGGCCAACGCAAAGCCCCACCCGGTTTCGGCAACAGAACGCCCACCCACCAGGTGAAACCCACTAGGCGTCAGCGGTTGAACCGCTGACGCGCAGACGGGAGGTGTCCGGCTCCGCTAGTTGTTCGGCCCATCGACATTGGTGACGGCGGGGTGCGGCTCGTCGACAGCGGGTACGTCGGCAACGGCCTCGTCGGCGGCGGGCTCGGCGGGATCGGGCTCGGGTGCGTCGCTCCCGGCTGCCGGCTGCCCGTCCAGCGCGCTGCTGCGCGGCTTACCCCGCTGGCGCAGGAAGCCGGCCAGCGCGGCCAGGAACACCAGGATCGACACCCAGTTGTTCACCCGCATGCCGAGGATGTGGTTGGCGGTGTCGCTGCGCAGCGACTCGACCACGAACCGGCCGGCGGTGTAGCCCATCACGTACAGCAGGAACACCTGGCCGCGGGCCAGCCGGTAGCGCCGGTCGGCCCAGAGCAGCAGGCCGAAGACCAGCAGGTCCCACAGCATCTCGTAGAGGAACGTCGGCTGGAAGTAGCCGATCACCGGGCCGGCCTTGCCGGTGACCACGTCCATCTGGTGGATCTGCAGCTTCCAGGGCACCGAGGTCGGCCGGCCGTACAGCTCGTTGTTGAAGTAGTTGCCCCACCGGCCCATCGCCTGGGCCAGCACGATGCCGGGCGCGGCGGCGTCGGCGAAGGCCACGAAGTTCATGCCGTGCCGCCGGCAGGCGATGTAGACGCCCACCGCGCCGAGCGCGATCGCGCCCCAGATGCCCAGGCCGCCGTCCCAGATCTTGAACGCGTCCAGCGGGTGCCGGCCCGGCTTGAAGTACAGCTCCGGGTCGGTGATCACGTGGTAGAGGCGGCCCCCGACGATGCCGAAGACGATCGCCCAGCCGGCCACGTCGCCGATCTGGGACGCCACACCGCCGCGGGCCTGCCAGCGCTTGTCGGCCAGCCACAGGCAGGCCAGGATGCCGGACACGATGCACAGCGCGTAGATGTGTACCGGCAGCGGCCCGAGATGGATCACGCTCACGGTCGGGCTGGGAATGGCGGCCTGCGGTGTCAGCACGGCTCAACGGTAGAGCAGCCGGCTGAGCGTGCCGTGGGCTCGGTCCGTGTCGCCGGATATGGGGCGACGGCACACCGTTTGCCGCCGGATTGTGTGAGCGATGCCCACAATGCCGGGCCGGCCGCGCTACTCCGGGGTGTCCATCGGCTACCAGCTCTCCTCGATCGCGGCCGGCGCGGTGACCCCGCTGATGGCGGTGGCGCTGCTCAAGCACTACCACTCCGGCACCCCGATCGCCTGGTACGTCGCCATCTGCGGGGCGGTCTCGCTGGTCGCGGTGCTCTCCTACCGCGAGACCAAGGACCGCGACCTGGCCTCGGTCGGTGAGCCGGCCGTCGACCGCGACAACAGCCTCGCCCGGACCAGCTGAGCGACCCGGCCAAGCCGGCCGGGCCCTCTCACGCAGGCCCGGCCGGCCGGGCGGTCGGTCCGGCCGGTTCCGGGCCCGTCTGCGAGGATCGCGGGGATGTCCGACGACGCCGCCCGGCTGCTGCGCCTGCTCGCCGCCGACGCCGAGCAGCGGCTGGCCGCGGACCTCGTCTCGGACCTGGTCAGCGGCGCCGGCGAGCCGGAGCGCCGCCGGGAGCGCGCGGCGGCCGCCGGGCTGGACCTGGCCGCCCGCTGGACGGTGGCGGTCGCCCGGCTGCCCGCGTCGGCCCACCTGCGCGGTGCCGAGCAGGCCGCCCGCGCCGCCGCCCCGCCGGCCGCGCTGGTCGGCCGGCACGCCGGCGACCTGGTGGTGCTGGCACCGGCCGCCGAGCCTGCGGAGCTCGCCCGGGCCCTCGGCAACCGGCTCGCGCCGCTCGGCGAGGCGACCTGCTCGGCCGCCGGCCCGGTCGCACCGGACGACATCGCCGGCGACTACCGCGAGGCGGCGCAGACCGTCGAGGCGCTGCTCGCGCTGGGCCGGGGCGGCAGCGCGGCCACCGCCGAGGCGCTGGGCTTCGCGGGCCTGGTGCTGAGCGCGCGGCCGGACGTCGACCGGTTCCTGCTCCGGCAGCTCGGCGCGCTGCTGGACTACGACGCCGGCCACGGCATCGAGCTGCTGGCCACCGTCCGGGCCTTCTTCGACACCGGGTTGAACCGGCGCCGCGCGGCGGAGCTGCTGCACATCCACCCGAACACGCTGGCCCAACGGCTGGACCGGGTCGGCCGGCTGCTCGGCCCGGGCTGGTCGGAGCCGGCGGCCGCCCTGGAGCTGCAGTTGGCGCTGCGGCTGCACCGGCTCGGGCCGCGCCGCTAGGTTGGTCGGCATGACGCATACCCCCACCACCCAGGCCCTGGTCGTCACCGAGCACGGCGGGCTGGACATGCTCCGGCTGACCGAGCGCGCGGTCGGCGAGCCCGGCGCCGGCCAGTTGCTGGTGCGGGTCGAGGCGGCCGGGGTGAACTTCGTCGACACCTACCAGCGCGAGGGGGTCTACCCGATCCCGACGCCGTACGTGATGGGCAACGAGGGTGCCGGCACCGTCGAGGCGATCGGGCCGGGCGTGACCGGCACGGCGGTCGGCGACCGGGTGGCCTGGTCGCAGACGCTGGGCAGCGCGGCGGGCCTGGCGCTGATCCCGGAGGCCGACACGGTTCCGGTGCCGGACGGGGTGACGACCGAGCTGGCCGCCGCGGTGCTGCTGCAGGGCATGACAGCGCACTACCTCGTCACCTCGACCTATCCGGTGGCGGCCGGCGACACCGTGCTGGTGCACGCGGCGGCCGGCGGGGTCGGGCAGCTGCTGGTGCAGCTGGCCAAGGCCCGCGGGGCACGGGTGATCGGCACCGTCTCGACCGAGGCCAAGGCGGCCAAGGCCCGGGCGCTGGGCGCCGACGAGATCGTCGACTACGCCGGGGCACCCGACGTGGCGGCGGCGGTGCGTGAGCTGACCGGCGGCGCCGGGGTGGCCGCGGCGTACGACGGCGTCGGCAAGGACACCTTCGACGGCTCGCTGGCCTCGCTGCGGCCGCGCGGCACCCTGGCGCTCTTCGGCGCGGCGAGCGGCCAGGTGCCGCCGTTCGACCTGCAGCGGCTGAACTCCGGCGGGTCGCTCTTCGTCACCCGGCCGACCTTGAAGCACTACATGCTGACCCGGGACGAGCTGCTCTGGCGGGGCGGCGAGGTGCTGGACGCGGTGGCCTCCGGCGCGCTGCGGGTGGAGATCGGCGGCCGCTACCCGCTCGCCGAGGCCCGGCGCGCGTACGAGGACCTGACCGGCCGGCGGACCACCGGCAAGCTCCTGCTGCTCCCCTGACCCGGGCCCGGCGGCATCGCGCCCGGCCCGGCGGCATCGCGCGCTGTGGCGTCATGAGCTGCGGCCCCGGTCACCCCGGCGCTGCGTGCCGAGGCCAGCTCGGACCCGCTGCGCGCCGGCCGCCGGGTCTTGCCCTGGGCCGCGCTGGTCAGCAGCACGGGTGCCGGGCGGTCAGCGGCGGACGCCTCCGGCGAGCTCGGCGGCCAGCTCCCCCGCGGCGGCCACGCCGGCCGCGTCCGGGGCGTCGAGCAGCCGCCGGACGAACGCCGACCCGACGATCACGCCGTCCGCGAACGCGGCGACCTCGTGGGCCTGCTCCGCGCTGGACACGCCGAGGCCGACGCAGACCGCGATGTCCGGCGCCAGCGCGCGGAACCGGCCGACCAGCGTGGTGGCGGCGTCGCTGACCGCGGACCGCACCCCGGTCACCCCCATCGTCGAGGCCGCGTAGACGAACCCGCGCGAGGCGGCGGCGGTCGAGACGATCCGCGCGTCGCTGGACGACGGCGCCACCAGGAACACCCGGTCCAGGTCGTGCTTCTCGGCCGCGGCGAGCCAGTCGCCGGCCTCCTCGGGAATCAGGTCGGGCGTGATGGCGCCGGCTCCGCCGGCCGCGGCCAGGTCGGCCGCGAACCGGGAAACTCCATAGCGCATAACGGGATTCCAGTACGACATGACCACCGCCGCAGCGCCGGCCCCGGTCACCGCGGCCACCGCGGCCAGCGCGTCGGACAGCCCCACCCCGGCGCGCACCGCCGGGTCGACGGCCGCCTGGATGACCGGGCCGTCCATGCCGGGGTCGGAGTACGGCACCCCGACCTCGACGATGTCGGCGCCGCCAGCCACCATCGCGCGCATCGCCTCGATCGAGGTCGGCACGTCCGGGTAGCCGACCGGCAGGTAGCCGATCAGCGCGGCCCGGTTATCCGCCGCGCAATTAGCCAGCACCGCAGCCAGCTTGCTCATCTCGCTCCGCTCCTCGGGGCTGCGCCCCTGCGATGCTCACTCATGCCGTTCCACCGCTCTTCGCGCGAGCGCTCATCGCCGGGCTCGCTCCGCTCCTCGGGGCTGCGCCCCTGCGATGCTCACTCATGCCACCCGCCGGTTCATGCCCGCGAGACCTCCTCGTGGATGGCCTCCTCCGAGACCACCCCGAAGTACTTCGAGGCGGTCTCGACGTCCTTGTCACCGCGACCGGACAGGTTGACCAGGATGGTCGCGCCCTCCCCCAGCTCCTGGCCCAGCCGCAGCGCGCCGGCCAGCGCGTGCGCGCTCTCGATCGCCGGGATGATGCCCTCGGTGCGGCACAGCAGCGCGAAGGCCGCCATCGCCTCGGCGTCGGTGGCCGGCCGGTACTCGGCCCGGCCGGTGTCGTGCAGCCAGGCGTGCTCGGGCCCGACGCCCGGATAGTCCAGGCCGGCCGAGATCGAGTGCGACTCGATGGTCTGGCCGTTCTCGTCCTGCAGCAGGTACGACCGGGCGCCGTGCAGCACGCCCGGCGACCCGCCGGTGATGGTGGCCGCGTGCCGGCCCGTCTCGACCCCGTCCCCGGCCGCCTCGATGCCGACCAGGCGCACCCCGGCGTCCGGGATGAAGTCGTAGAAGATGCCGATCGCGTTCGAGCCGCCACCCACGCAGGCCACCACCGCGTCGGGCAGCCGGGCGGTGCGCTCCAGCACCTGGGCCCGCGCCTCCTGCCCGATCACCCGGTGGAACTCCCGCACCATCCGCGGGATCGGGTGCGGGCCCGCCGCGGTGCCGAACAGGTAGTGGGTGGTCTCGACGTTGGCCACCCAGTCGCGGAACGCCTCGTTGATGGCGTCCTTCAGCGTCCGGGAACCGGTCCGCACCGGCACCACGGTGGCGCCGAGCAACCGCATCCGGGCGACGTTGAGCGCCTGCCGGCGAGTGTCCTCCTCGCCCATGTAGACCACGCACTCCAGGCCGAGCAGCGCCGCGGCGGTGGCGGTGGCCACGCCGTGCTGGCCGGCCCCGGTCTCGGCGATCACCCGGGTCTTGCCGAGCCGCTTGGTGAGCAGCGCCTGGCCGAGCACGTTGTTGATCTTGTGCGAGCCGGTGTGGTTGAGGTCCTCGCGCTTGAGCAGGATCCGGGCCCCGCCGGCGTGCCCGGAGAACCGCGGCGCCTCCGACAGCGGGGACGGCCGGCCGCCGTAGTCCTGCAGCAGCCGGGTCAGCTCGGCCCCGAACGCCGGATCGGCCTGGGCGGCGGTGAACTGGACGTCGATCTCGTCGAGCGCGGCGACCAGCGCCTCGGGGACGAACCGGCCGCCGAAGGCACCGAAGTGGCCGCCGGCGTCCGGGATCGCGGAGAGATCGAGGGAGTGCGGGTCGAGGTCGGTGCTGGTCATGGTGGCTCCTGGCGTGCGCTGGCTCCTGGGGGATGCCGGCTGCTCAGCAGCCGGCCGGGACGGGTCAGCTACGCCATCGGCGGCGGGACACCGGGCTCATCGCGCGGTCCGGGGCGTGGCGGGGTGCGCGCCGGCGGTCACCAGGTCGGCCACCGCCTGCCGCGGGTTGCCCGAGGTCACCAGTCCCTCGCCCACCAGCACCGCATCGGCCCCGGCCGCGGCGTAGGTGATCAGATCGTGCGGGTCGCGGACGCCGGACTCGGCGATCTTGACCACGCTGCTCGGCAGTCCCGGGGCGATCCGCTCGAACACCGATCGGTCGACCTCGAGGGTCTTGAGGTTGCGCGCGTTCACGCCGATCACCCGGGCACCGGCGTCGAGCGCCCGGCTGGCCTCCTCCTCGTCGTGCACCTCGACGAGCGCGGTCATGCCCAGGGACTCGACCCGCTCCCGCAGGCCGATCAACGCGTTCTGCGGCAGCGCCGCGACGATCAGCAGCACCAGGTCGGCGCCGTGCGCCCGGGCCTCGTGCACCTGGTAGGAGCTGACGATGAAGTCCTTGCGCAGGATCGGGATGCTGGCCACCGCACGCACCGCGTCCAGGTCGTCGAGCGAGCCGCTGAACCGGCGCTGTTCGGTGAGGACGCTGATCGCCCGGGCACCGCCGGCCTCGTACTGGGAGGCCAGCTCCGCGGGCGAGGCGATGTCGGCCAGCGGGCCGCGGGACGGGCTGCTGCGCTTGATCTCGGCGATCACGGCCACGCCAGGCTCGCGCAGCGCCGCGTAGGCGTCCAGCGGCGGCGGGGCGGCCACCGCGGCGGCCTTCACCTGGTCCAGCGGCACCTTCTCGGTACGAGCTGCGACATCCTGGCGGACACCGTCGATGATGTCATCGAGGACGTTCATCCCGGCTCCCCTCGCGCTCACGGACACGGCACCCGCGAGCCCCGGACGCCTCAGCGGACCCGCGCCGTCTGTAAGGAATGCTAACCGTCCCGGATTGTCGGATCCTCACCGCGGTCCAATTGCCGCCACGGGTCGGCTGCCGCGGCGGCCTCGGCGGGGGCTCGATAGCGGCTCGACAGCCCGCCCCGCCAGCGTCCGGCCCGGACCAGCAGCAGCACACCGCCGGCGAGCAACAGCACCGAGCCGAGCAGGCTCAGCCACGCCCAGGCCGGGTGGCCGTGCGCCGTCGCCGTGCCGTCCGCGGCGGTCACCCGGCTGCCGGCCAGCGACACCAGCTGGCCCGGCGTGCGGTGCCGGTGGCCGAGCCCGCGCAGGCCGTACCAGCCGGTCCAGCCGGCGATCAGCACCAGCAGCGCCCCCAGCACCCGGCGCGCCCAGCCGCCGGTGATCAGCACCAGCACGCCGACCACCAGGGCGACCAGCGCCAGCCCGTTCAGCGCCGGGTACAGGTGCCGCCCGGGGATCGCGACCGACAGCGGCCCGAACGGCGGCTGCCGGTCGAACCGGGCGGTCAGCCAGGGCCGCGCCGAGACCAGCACGATGCCGCCGGCGCCGAGCACGATCAGCGCCAGCGCCGCGGCCAGCTCCCTGCGGGCGTCCGCCGGCGGTTCAGTCATCGCCGGCGTTGCCGTCGGCCAGGGTCTCGGCGGTGGCGATGGCCTGCAGCACGGCCCGCGCCTTGTTGCGGGTCTCGGCCTCCTCGTTGGCCGGCACCGAGTCGGCGACCACCCCGGCCGCGGCCTGCACGTAGGCCACCCCGCCGGTCATCACCGCGGTCCGGATCGCGATCGCCAGGTCCATGTCGCCGGCCGGGTCGAAGTAGCCGATCGCACCGGCGTAGATGCCGCGGCGCACCGGCTCGATCTCCTCCAGCAGCTGCATCGCCCGCACCTTCGGCGCGCCGGAGACGGTGCCGTGCGGGAACGCCGCGGTGAACACGTCGAAGGCGTCCCGGTCGGCCGCGATCTCGCCGGACACCGTCGAGACGATGTGCCAGACGTGGCTGTAGCGCTCCAGCACCCCGAACTCGACCACCCGGACCGACCCCGGCGCGCACACCCGGCCCAGGTCGTTGCGGGCCAGGTCGACCAGCATCACGTGCTCGGCGCGCTCCTTCGGGTCGCCGAGCAGCTCGGTGACCAGTGCCGCGTCGGCGACCGGGTCCGAGCCGCGCGGCCGGGTGCCGGCGATCGGGTGGATCGTTGCGGTGCCGTCCGAGACGGTGACCAGCGCCTCGGGGCTGGAGCCGACGATGTCGAAGTCGTCGAAGTGCAGGTAGTACAGGTACGGCGACGGGTTGAGCGTGCGCAGCGCCCGGTAGACGTCGAACGCGGCCGCCGAGGTCTCGGCGATGAACCGCTGGCCGGGCAGGATCTGGAACACCTCGCCGGCCCGGATCGCCTCCAGGCAGCGTTCGACGGCCGCCTCGTACTCGCCGGGCGCGGTCCGCGACCGGGCCTGCTTGGGCGGCACCGGCACGCTCGGCACCACCGTGGACTCGCTCGGCGCGGCCAGATCCTGCTGCATCGCGTCGAGCCTGGCCTGCGCGTCGGCGTAGGCCGCATCCAGCTCCGCCTCGGTCATCGCCGGGTGCAGCACCGCGTTCGCGATCAGGGTCACGGTGCAGGTGTGGTGGTCGACCGCCGCCAGGTCGGTGGTCAGCAGCATGGTCAGCTCGGGCAGGTGCAGCTCGTCGGGCAGCAGCGACGGGATCGGCTCGATCCGCCGGATCACGTCGTAGCCGAGGTAGCCGACGAAGCCGCCGGTCAGCGGCGGCAGGTCGGGCAGCCGTGGCGCCCGGACCGCCCGCCACGCCTCGGCCAGCAGCTGCAGCGGGTCGCCGGTGGTGGGCAGCCCGACCGGGACGTCACCGCTCCAGGTGCCCTCGCCGCCGTCCGCGGTCAGGGTGGCGATGGCGTTCACCCCGACGAACGACCAGCGGGAGAAGGACGCGCCCGGCTCGGCCGATTCCAGCAGGAACGTGCCGGCCCGGTTGCCGGCCAGCTTGCGGTAGACCCCGACCGGCGTCTCGGAGTCGGCGAACAGGGTGCGGGTGATCGGCACCAGCCGGTGGGTCTTGGCGAGTCCGGCCAGCGCGGACCGGTCGATCGGGGTCACCGGGCATCGCCGGCCTCGGCCGGGGCCAGCAGGACGTCGGCGTCGAAGCAGCTGCCGGCGCCGGTGTGGCAGGACGGGCCGTGCTGGTCGACCTGCACCAGCAGGGCGTCCCCGTCGCAGTCGAGGCTGACCGAGACCACCCGCTGGCTGTGGCCGGACGTCTCGCCCTTGACCCAGTACCGCTGGCGGGACCGGGACCAGTACGTCGCCCGGCCGGTGGTCAGGGTGCGGTGCAGCGCCTGGTCGTCCATCCAGCCGACCATCAGCACCTGCCTGGTGTCGTGCTGCTGGACCACCGCCGCGACCAGGCCGGCCGGATCGCGCTTGAGCCGGGCGGCGATGCGGGGATCGAGGTCCGAGACCGGTGCGGGGGAAAGCGAAGCCATTGCTCAATTCTGCCTGGTGCGGGATCCGGCGCTCCTCCGGCGTGGCCGGTCAGTCCGCGGGCCGGCCACGGCCGCTGGGCACGGAGGGCGGCGCGGGCGCGCCGGGTGGCAGCGTCGGCAACGGGCCGGCCGGCCGCCGGGACGGCTCCGGCGGCGCCAGGTAGGACTGGTCGGCCGGCTCGCCGTGCCGGTCCGGCTCCGCCCACGGCTGCCCGGCCGGCCAGCCGTGGGCGTCCTCCGGCTGCGGGCCGCGCTGGGCCGGGCCGGCCACCGGCAGCACCACGGTGACCGTGGTGCCGCGCTCGACCGAGGAGTCGAAGTGCACCGAGCCACCGTGCGCGGCGACGATCTGGGCGACGATCGCCATGCCCAGCCCGCTGCCGCCGCGGGCCCGGCTACGGGCCTTGTCGGCGCGCCAGAACCGTTCGAAGACGTGCGCCGCCTCCTCCGGCGGCAGGCCGGGGCCGGTGTCGCCGACCTGCAGCGCCACCGCGGCCACCGCGGCCGGCAGCGTGCTGGGTGCGGCGGACAGCCGGATCGGGCCGTCCGGGGTGTGCACGGCCGCGTTCGTGGCCAGGTTGATCAGCACCCGCAGCAGCTGGTCCCAGTCACCCACGACGGTCAACCCCTCCGCCCCGCCGCCGACCTCGATGGACCGGCCGGGGTGGGCGGCGTGCACCGCGGTGGCCGCCTCGGACATCAGCAGGTCGACCGGCACCTCGCCGACCTGCAGTGCCGAGTCCTGGTCGCCCCGGGCCAGCACCAGCAGGTCCTCGACCAGGCGGGACATCCGGGTGCCCTCGATCTCGATCCGGCGCATCGCGTCGTCGGCGGCCTGGCCGGAGGCGGCCTGCAGCCGGGACAGCTCGGCATAGCCGCGGATGGAGGTGAGCGGGGTGCGCAGCTCGTGCGAGGCGTCGGCCAGGAACTGGCGCATCCGCTCCTCGCTGGCCACCCGGGCGGAGAACTGGGTCTCCACCGCCTGCAGCAGGGTGTTCACCGACGAGGCGACCTGCTCCACCTCGATCGCGGCGCCCTCCACCGGCACCCGGCGGTCCAGCCCGGAACCGTCCGGGCCGAGCTCGGCGGTCACCTCCTGCGCGGTC
Organism: Jatrophihabitans sp.; assembly: GCA_035507775.1. Classification (GTDB taxonomy): domain Bacteria; phylum Actinomycetota; class Actinomycetes; order Mycobacteriales; family Jatrophihabitantaceae; genus Jatrophihabitans_A. Next base: position 5,774 of record DATJNU010000044.1, on the reverse strand, counting down.
CGGGTGACCCGGTGCAGCGGGCGCAGTCCGGCCCGGACGCCCCAGGCGGTCACCCCGGCGGCCAGCACGATGGCACCCAGCCCGAGCAGGATCTCCAGCCGGACCAGCCGCCGCAGGGTGCCGTCCACGTCGTGCATGGACAGCCCGACCACGGCCACCCCCGGGACCCGCTGGCCGTTGACCGAGAAGGTCACCGCGGCCGGCAGCACCCGCAGTTCGGTGCCGTCGGTGGTAGTGACGGTGCGGTAGCTGTTCGGGTGCTGGGCCAGCGTGCCGCGGTCGGCGGCGTTGAGGTTCAACGGGTGCAGCAGCAGGTCGTCCGGCACGGTCAGCACCGCGAGGCCGTTGGACTGCAGCGCGACGAACCAGATGTTCTGGGCCCCAGGCAGGGTGGTGTCGGGGTGCTGGGCGTACTCGATGTAGCGGCCGATGTTGGACGGCTGGGTCACCGACGTCAGCTGCTCGTCCACCCGGGCGATCAGGAACGGCGCCAGCAGGGTGTAGGTGGCGATGCCGACGAGCAGCACCAGGACCGTGACCAGCGCGACCACGCCGAGCATCAGCCGGCCGGTCAGGGTGCGGGGGCTGAACCGGTGGGCCAGCGCGCGGACCCTCGCCAGGCCACCCGAGCGGGCCGGCGGCTGCTCGGCGGCGTCCGGGTTGTCGATGTGGAACGGCAGGCTCAACCCCGCGGCGCCTTGATCACGTAGCCGGCTCCCCGGACGGTGTGGATCAGCTTCGGCTCGACCGAGTCGATCTTGCGGCGCAGGTAGCCGATGTAGAGCTCGACGATGTTGGAGTGGCCCTGGAAGTCGTACTTCCAGACCCGGTCGAGGATCTGTGCCTTGGACAGCACCACCCGCTCGTTGCGCATCAGGTAGCGCAGCAGCTCGAACTCGGTGGCGGTCAGGTGGATCTCCTGGCCGGCCCGGGTGACCTCGTGGCTGTTCTCGTCCAGCTCCAGGTCGGCCACCCGCAGCACGCCGTCCTTCTCCACCTCGGCCTGGGTGCGGCGCAGCACCGCGTGCACCCGGGCCAGCAGCTCCTCGACGCTGAACGGCTTCACCACGTAGTCGTCGGCGCCGGAGCGCAGGCCGGCCACCCGGTCGTTGGCGGTGTCGCGGGCGGTCAGGAAGATGACCGGCACCACCGAACCCGCCTGCCGCAGGTGCTGCAGCACGGCGTGCCCGTCCAGCCCCGGCATCATCACGTCGAGCACCACCAGGTCGGGATCGTGCTCGGCGACGGCCGCCAGCGCGGAGTTGCCGTTGTCGGCGGTGACGGTGTCGAAGCCGTCGAACCGCAGCGCCGAGGCGACCAGGTGGACCACGTTCTCCTCGTCGTCGACGACGAGGACCTTGCGCTTGGTCCGCGAGCCGGTGGCGGTGGGCTGGCTGGTGGAGAGGGAACTCGACATGACACGAGAATCTCGGCTCCGGATAGGCATGCCTTCAGCTTTGCCTGTGAAAGGACTGTGCGCTACCCCTGCTGGCCGGGAATCGGGGCCGCCACGGCGGGCTGAACGGCCGCTATGCCCGGAAAGGTGGCATCCGTCGCCGCCTCGCCACCGCCCGAACGCACCCACCGGGAGGCGGCTGGGGTCAGCGACAGGGCCAGCGCCAGCAGGGCGGTCAGGGCGGTCACCAGGGGCACCTGCGGGTCACCGGAGGCGCGGTCGATCACGAACCACACCGAGCCGGCGAGGGTGATCAGCTGGCCGAGCCAGAACAGCGGCCGGCTGCCGCCGTTGAGCAGCCGGACGATGCCCCAGACCACCAGCAGCAGGAACAGCAGCGCGACCAGCCCGGCGAACGCCTCGCCGTGCCGGCTGCTGGTGATGTCGGGCTGCTCGACCTGGACGAAGACGCCGCGCGCGATGAACAGGAACGAGTAGACGATCAGGAACGGCACGACCGCGGTCGCCGCCGCCACCGCGCCGATGACGATGCCCGGTGTGGTGGTCCCGTCGGCCGGGCCGGTTCCCCGGTTGGTCTCGGTCACCCGGCCATCATCCCCGATCCGACCGGTTCCGCATCCCCGATCCCGGATCGTGACCGGTCCAGCCAGCCGGAGACCAGCGCGACGGCGAGCCCGGCGAGCGCCAGCAGGCTGCCGACCCGGCTCGGCCACTCGTACCCGAGGCCGTGGCTGAGCACCACGCCGCCGAGCCAGGCGCCCAGCGCGTTGGCGAGGTTGAGGGTGGAGTGGTTGAGCGCCGCGGCCAGCGCCTGGCCGTCCCGGGCGACGTCCATCAGCCGGGTCTGCAGCATCGGCACCAGCAGCGAGCCGGTGACGCCGAAGACGAAGATGCCGACCACCGCGCCGGCCACGCTGCGCACCGCGAACCCGAAGCCGAACAGCACCAGGGCGGTCAGCACCAGCGCGCCGTACAGGCTGGGCATCAGGGCCCGGTCGGCGAGCCGGCCGCCGAGCATCATGCCGGCGGTCATGCCCAGGCCGTAGACGGCCAGCAGCCCGGTCACCGCGGTGGCGCTGACGTGCGCGAGCGTGGTGAGCGTCGGGGTGATGTAGGAGTACGTGGCGAACATGCCGCCGAAGCCGACCGTCCCGGTCAGCAGCGCCAGCCAGACCTGGGGCTGGCGCAGCGCGCTCAGCTCGGTGCCGATGGTGGCACCGGCCTCGGCCGGGCTGGCCGGCACCCAGCCGAGCACCGCGGCCAGGGTGAGCATGCCGAGGATGCCGACCAGCGCGTACGGCCAGCGCCAGCCCCACTGCTGGCCGATCAACGTGGTCAGCGGCACCCCGATCACGTTGGCGACGGTCAGCCCGGTGAGCATCATCGACACCGCCCAGGCCCGGCGGTTCGGCGGCACCAGGGACGCCCCGACCACCGCGCCGATGCCGAAGAACGCCCCGTGCGGCAGGCCAGCGAAGAATCGGGCGGCCACCAGGGTGCGGTAGCCGGGCGCCAGCGCCGAGGCCAGGTTGCCGGCCGCGAAGGCTGCCATCAGCGCCCAGAGCAGCCGCCGGCGCGACCAGCCGGCACCGAACGCGGCGATCAGCGGCGCGCCGACCATCACGCCCAGCGCGTAGGCGGAGATGACGTGGCCGGCCCGCGGGATCGAGACGTCGATGCCGCCGGCGATGTTCGGCAGCAGCCCCATCGAGACGAACTCGCCGGTGCCGATGGCGAATCCACCGATGGACAAAGCCAAAATGGCGAGGTTGGCGTGCTTGGAGACGGTTCGCGATGGATGGGTGGTCAACGATGCTCCGGTCACTCAGGGCCCAGCGTCTGAATCGATTCCGAGATTCCCAGACCCGGATGAACGCGAGGTAACACGGCGGCCGCACCCAGCGCGCCGGCCGCGGCGACCAGCAGGGCCGGCCGCACCCCGACCGCGACCGCCAGGGCGCCGCCGGCCAGCACGAAGACCGGCTGTCCGGCGCTGGTGGCGAAGGACCACAGGCTGGCCACCCGGGCGAGCAGCGAGCTGGGAGTCACCAGCTGCCGGTAGCCGGTCATCGTCGCGTTGGCCAGCGAGGAGAACAGCAGCACCCAGCCGAAGCCGAGGCAGCACAGCGCCACCCCGACGCCACCGCGCGGCGCGAACACCGGGACCAGCAGGCCGGGCACCCGCAGGTAGCTGGCGGCCCGCAGCACCGGCAGCGCGCCGAACCGGGCCGCGGACCGGCCGGTCAGCCGGGAGCCGGCGAACCCGGCGAGCGACGGCAGCCCCAGGATCAGCCCGTACTGCCACGGCGCGAAGCCGAGCAGGCGCAGGTAGAGCAGGCTGGTCAGCGGTGCCGTCAGGCCCATGCTGCCGGCGAAGACCACCCAGGCCACGAGCAGCCGCCGCAGGTCCGGCCGCCCGGCCACGAACCGCCACCCGCCGCCGAGGTCGGCCAGCCGGGACGCGCCCCCGGACCGCGGGGGCGGCGGTGGCTCGGGCCTGCCGATCCGCCGGACGGCGACGGCGCTGGCCAGGTAGGACAGCGCGTCGACCAGCACGGTGCCGGTGGCACCGATCACGCTGACCAGCACGCCGCCCAGGGACGGCCCGACGGACAGGCTGAGCCAGGTGCTCGCCTGCAGCCGGCCGTTGGCCTCGAGCAGCGCCTCGCGGCGGACCAGGGCGACCAGGTGGGCCTGCGCGGCGGCCTGGAAGAGCACCTGGCCGGCGGCGACGAGTGCGGCCACCACGCACAGCTGCCCGAAGCTGAGCAGGTGCGCCAGGTAGGCGGCCGGCACGCTGGCCAGCGCGAGGCAGCGCAGCACGTCCGCCCCGATCATCGCCGGGCGCTTGCGGCCGAACTCCACCGCGGAGCCGACCGGCAGGGCCAGCAGCGCACCGGTCACCGCCCCGACGGCCGCGAGCAGCGTCACCTCGAAGGTCGAGGCCCCGAGCAGGGTCACCGCCACCACGGGCAGCGCCGCTCCCCCGACCGCGGTGCCGGCCTGGCTGATCGCGAGGCCGCTCCACAGCAGCCGGAAGTCGCGGTGGCCGGCCAGCGCACCGGCCGGCCGACCGAGCCGGTCCGGCTGCGCTTCGAACGGCTGCGCTTCGAACGGCTGCGGCGCGGGCACGGCTGGTCAGACTACTGCGCCCGGCACCTCCCGGCCCCCGCGCGAGCGCGCCGGTCAGCGGACCGGCAGGCCGGCCCCGGCGAGGGAGTGCTTGACGTCGGCGATGCTCAGCGCGCCGAAGTGGAAGACGCTGGCGGCCAGCACCGCGTCCGCCCCGGCCTGCACGGCCGGCGGGAAGTGCTCGGCCCGGCCCGCACCGCCGCTGGCGATCACCGGCACCGACACCGCGGCCCGTACCTGGCGGATCAGCTCCAGGTCGAAGCCGTCCTGGGTGCCGTCGGCGTCCATCGAGTTGAGCAGGATCTCCCCCGCGCCCAGCTCGGCGGTCTCGGCGGCCCAGCGCACCGCGTCGATGCCGGTGCCGGTGCGCCCGCCGTGCGTGGTCACCTCGAACCGCGACACGCCCGGGCCGGCGTCGAGCAGCCGGCGGGCGTCCACCGAGAGCACCAGCACCTGCGAGCCGAACCGCTCGGCGATCTCGCGGATCAGCTCCGGCCGGCCGATCGCGGCGGTGTTCACGCCCACCTTGTCGGCGCCGGCACGCAGCAGCGCGTCCACGTCGGCCACCGACCGCACGCCGCCACCGACGGTGAGCGGGATGAACACCTGCTCGGCGGTCCGCCGGACGATGTCGTACGTGGTCTCGCGCCCCGCCGAGGACGCGGTGATGTCGAGGAAGGTCAGCTCGTCGGCGCCCTCCGCGTCGTACCGGCGGGCCAGCTCCACCGGGTCGCCGGCGTCGCGCAGGCCGGTGAAGTTGACGCCCTTCACCACCCGGCCGGCGTCGACGTCCAGGCACGGGATGACCCGCACGGCAAGCGTCATGCCGCCACGCTCTTCGCGCACGCGCTCATCGCCACTCGCTCCGCTCCTCGGGCTTCGCCCTCGATGCTCACTCCCGAACCGCTTCCAGTGCCTCTTCGATGGTGAATTCCCTTGCGTACAGGGCCTTTCCGACAATGGCGCCCTCGACCCCGATCGAGGTCAGCCCGGCCAGCGCGCGCAGGTCGGCCAGCGACGACACCCCACCGGAGGCCACCACCGGACGGTCGGTGACCGCGCACACCGAGCGCAGCAGCTCCAGGTTCGGGCCGGTCAGGGTGCCGTCCCGGTGCACGTCGGTCAGCACGTAGCGCGCGCAGCCGTCGGCATCCAGCCGGGCCAGCGTCTCGTACAGGTCGCCGCCCTCCGACGTCCAGCCCCGCGCGGCCAGGGTGGTGCCCCG
>DATJNU010000043.1:0-2373 GCA_035507775.1 Jatrophihabitans sp. | reverse complement strand
CACCAACCTGGCCCTGCTCACCGACGGGCTGCGGGCCGAGCGGGAGCAGGGCATCACCATCGACGTCGCCTACCGGTACTTCGCGACGCCGCGGCGGAAGTTCATCATCGCCGACACCCCCGGCCACATCCAGTACACGCGCAACATGGTGACCGGCGCGTCCACCGCCGACCTCGCGGTGGTGCTGGTGGACGCGCGCAACGGGCTGACCGAGCAGTCCCGGCGGCACGCGTTCCTCACCACGCTGCTGCGGGTGCCGCACATGGTGCTCGCGGTGAACAAGATGGACCTGGTCGACTACTCCGCCGAGGTGTTCGAGAAGATCTGCGAGGAGTTCTCCGCGTTCGCGACCCGGCTGGACATCGGCGACCTGGCCTTCATCCCGATCTCCGCGCTGCACGGCGACAACGTGGTGGACCGTTCGGCCAACATGCCGTGGTACGACGGGCCCTCGCTGCTGCACCACCTGGAGCACGTGCATATCGCCTCGGACCGCAACCTGATCGACGTCAGGTTCCCGGTGCAGTACGTGATCCGGCCGCACGCCGCCACCGACGCCCAGCTGCACGACTACCGGGGCTACGCCGGCCAGGTGGCCGGCGGGGTGCTCAAGCCCGGAGACGAGGTGCTGCACCTGCCGTCGGGATTTACCACCCGGGTGCGCCGGATCGAGGCGGCCGGGACCGAGATCGCCGAGGCGTTCGCGCCGATGTCGGTGACGCTGCTGCTGGACGACGACGTGGACATCTCCCGCGGCGACATGATCTGCCGCCCGAACAACCGGCCGGCCGCCGCCCAGGACATCGAGGCGATGGTCTGCTGGATGTCGTCGGACGTGGCGCTGGCCCGGCGCAGCCGGCTGATCGTCAAGCACACCTCGCGCACGGTCAAGTCGATCGTCACCGACCTGCACTACCGGATCGACGTGAACACGCTGCACCGCGACGAGTCTGCCACCCAGCTGGGGCTGAACGAGATCGGCCGGGTCAGGCTGCGCCTCACCCAGCCCATCTTCTGCGACCCCTACGCCAGGAACCGCACCACCGGTGGCCTCATCCTGATCGACGAGGGCACCAACGCCACGGTGGGCGCCGCCATGATCACCGAGGCGACCTGACCGGGGAGTAACTGTGAGCGCTGGCACTCCTTTTCATGATCTAGCCGGCTTCGTGGCGCTGCCGCGGGTGACGGCGCTGCGGCTGGCCCCGGACGGGACCTGGCTGGCGGCGGCGGTGCAGGCGCTGAGCGCCGACAAGAAGAAGTACCTGACCAGCATCTGGCGGATCGACGCGCAGGGCGGCCCGGCCCGGCGGCTGACCAGGTCCGCCGAGGGCGAGGGCAGCCCGCGGTTCCTGCCCGACGGGTCGCTGCTGTTCACCTCCAAGCGTCCCGACCCGGCCGCCAGGAAGGGACCGGACGGCGATTCCGGCGACGTCGCCGCGCTCTGGCTGCTGCCCGCGGCGGGCGGCGAGGCCCGGGTGGTGGCCGCGCTGCCCGGCGGCGTCACCGGGGCCGAGGTGGCCAGGGACGCCGGCGCGATCGTGGTCGGCTCGCCGGTGCTTCCCGGTGCGGGTAACGGCGACAGCGCGGGGGAGGACGCCCGGCTGCGCCAGCAGCGCAAGGACGCCGGGATCACCGCCATCCTGCACGAGTCCGGGCCGGTCCGGTTCTGGGATCACGACCTGGGACCCGACCAGCCCCGGCTGTTCGCCGTCGGCCCCGACCAGGTGCAGGAAACCGAGATCGGCTGGGCCGGCGGGGACAAGGAGCCGGCGCTGGCCGACGACACCGACTCAGAAGGGGCCGAACGGGCCGCCCATCCCGCCCGGCTACGGGACCTCACGCCTGAGCCGGGACGGGCGCTGGACGGCGAGGCGTTCGAGCTGACCCCGGACGGCACCTCGGTGATCACCGGGTGGTGGCAGTGGGGGCCGGCCGGCGAGGCGCACTGCGAGCTGGTCACGATCGACGTGGCCAGCGGCAAGCGCCGGGTGCTGCTGTCGGTGCCGGAGTACGACTTCGACGCGCCGCGCGTCTCGCCCGACGGGCGGTACATCGCCTGCCTGCGGGAGCGGCACGCCACCGGCACCGCGCCGATCGACGTCACCGCGGTCCTGCTCGACGCCGGCGCCGACACCGCGGACACGACCGGGCCCGGGCACGACCTGCTGGCCGGCTGGGACCGCTGGCCGGCCGAACTGGCCTGGGCGCACGATTCCAGCGCGCTGTACGTCACCGCCGACGACGGCGGCCGGCGCCCGGTGTTCCGGGTCGACGCCGGCACCGGCGAGGTCACCCGGGTGACCGCCGACGACGGCGCGTACACCGACCTGAACCCCGGCCCGGACGGCCGGTACCTGTACGCGCTGCGGG
>DATJNU010000042.1:0-67095 GCA_035507775.1 Jatrophihabitans sp. | reverse complement strand
CTACGCCGACAACAAGTTCATCGCCGGCGCCATCGCCTCCGGCCCGCGCCCCGACCTGGCCGCGAAGTACCCCACGGCCGGCACGAACCACGGCTACTCGGTGACGCTGCCGCTGCTGACCGGCAGCCACCTGATCTGCGTGTACGGCCTCAACGTCGGCCCCGGCGGCAACACCAAGTTCCCGTGCGTGCGGGTGACCCTGCAGAACGTCCCGACCGGCGGCCTGGAGTCGGCGCTCCTGTCGCCCGGCGGGATCATGGTCTCGGGCTGGGCACTGGATCCCGACACCACCGGCCCGATCTGGGTGCGCACCTACGTCGACGGCAAGTTCACCTCGGGCATGGTCGCCAGCGGCACCCGGCCGGTCGACAGCGCGCACCCGTACAACGGCCCGAACCACGGCTTCCGGCTGTTCACGCCGACCACCGGCGGCAAGCACCAGATCTGCGCGTACGCCCTCAACGCCGGCCCGGGCACGGTGAACGCCAGGTTCGGCTGCGTCACCGTGACCCGCGCGGTGAACCCGTACGGCGCCTCGACCGCGATCATCCGGGCCGGCACCAGCAACACCGTCCAGCTGGCCGGCTGGGCCCTGGATCCGGACAGCGCCGACCCGGTCCAGGTGCACGTCACCGTGGACGGCACGGACCGGGCGACCCTGCCCGCGAACGTCCCCTACGCCGGCACCACCGCCCGCTTCCCGCTCTACGGCGGCTCGCGCGGCTACTCGGGCTCGCTGGCCCTCGATGCCAACGAGCACACCGTGTGCGCCATCGCCTACAACCTGGGCACCGGCTCGAACACCTCGCTCGGCTGCGCGCTGATCACCACCTCGGGCAACGCCGCACCGGCCGTGCCGACCGACCTCACCGCGTGGCCGGGCAGCCGCCAGGCGACCCTGAACTGGACCGCGCCGCGATCGGTGAACGCCGCCGTCACCGGTTACGTCATCACCGTCTACCCCGGCGGCCGGGCGGCACCGGTGCCGGGCGCGGTGACCAGCCTGGTCGCCACCGGGCTGACCAACGGCGTGCACTACACGTTCAGCCTGCGCGCGGTGAACTCGCTCGGCGCCGGTTCGTCGGCGAGCGTCTCGACCGTGCCGACCAACATCCCGCCGCAGATCACGCCGGCGCCGGTGTCGACCAGCCACTACATCCGCAACATCACCGGCAACCTGTCCGCGGACGCGGCGCTGCTGCGCAACATGGGCGCCAGCGACGCCTCGCACAACCCGTCCGGGCACACCTACCTGATCCTGCTGCAGATCGGCGGCCAGGACGAGGCCGACCACGGCGCGCTGCTCTCGGCGACCGCCCGGTTCGTCACCTACCCGGCGGTGGTGAGCGCGATGAAGGCCTACCTGGACGGCTACGCCACCCGGCAGCGGCCGTACGCGCCGCTGACCCTGGCGATCGGCACCAACAACGACGTCGACGTCAGCGCCTCGGCCGGGGCGTCGTGGGCCCGCAACGTGGTCAACCCGGTCGCGGCATACGCGGCGAGCCACCACCCCGGCGTGGCGGTGGCCGGCGCGAACGACATGGAACCCGGCTTCTCCGCCTCGGTCGGGGCCACCCGCTCGTGGCTGTCGGGTTACCTGGGCGCCACCGGTGCCCGGTTCGTCTTCAACGGCTCGGCCGATGGCTGCTCGACCAGCGCCACCGGCAGCCGGTGCAACAACGGCTGGTCGATGGCCGACCTGCAGTGGCTGGCCGGCGGCGCCGCGCCGAGCCGGACGATCAGCCTGCCGCAGATCTACAACTACGCGATGCCCCTGCAGTGGAAGAACATCTCGCTGACCGGCACCGGCGCCGGCCGGGCCCGGATCAACTTCGGCGGCCCGCTGACCGAGTACACCGCGTGCCAGCAGGCCGGCTCGTGCGGCAGCATCGGCAACACCGACGCGTGGAACCGGCTGTGGGCGGCGATATCCTCCAACCCGGCGACCAGGCAGTCCCAGCTGCCCAACGGCACCGACCTGCGGATCAACTAGCCGCCCGAACGCGATCGACAAGGCGGACCGAATGCAAGGGATCGTGCTGACCCGGCTGGTGGCCCTCGGGACCACCGCCCTGCTGCTGGCCGGCTGCACCCAGCGCAGCCAGCCCGGCGCCGCGGCGTCCGGGCCGACCGGAACCGGCAGCGGGACCACCGCGCCGACGAGTGCCAGCGCGCCCAGCAGCATCAGCAGCCCGATCCCGTTCTCGCCGCCGGCGACCAGCACCTCGGCCACCAGCACCGCGGCCCCGACGCCGACCGCCACCCCCAAACCCAGCCCCAGTTCGGTGATCGAGGCGGGCGGCTGCCCGACCTCGGCCCTGACCGTCCGGGCGCTGCGCGGCTCGGGCGCGGCCGGTCACGAGTTCGCGTTCCTGCAGTTCACGAACTCCTCGGCCAGCACCTGCTCGCTCACCGGCTATCCCGGGGTGCAGCTGATGGTCGGCGGCAAGCCCCTCGGCCGGCCCGCGGCCCGGTCCGGCAAGCCGGTGCGGACGGTCCGGATCGCCCCCGGCACCAGCGTCTCAGCCGGGCTGGTGGACGACTCCTCGTGCAACGCCCCGATCTCGGACTCGGTGCAGGTGTACCCGCCGAACCGCACCGACCGGCTCGTGCTGCCGCTGGCCCTGCGTGGCTGCCCGCTGCACATCGACCCGGTCTCGGCCGGCTGACCGGACGGCCACCGGCCGGCGCGATGAAACAATGAACCACATGACCTATCTCGCCGCCGACGACCGCTACGAGCGCATGCCCTACCGCCGGGTGGGAGCCAGCGGCATCAAGCTGCCGCTGATCTCGCTGGGCCTCTGGCACAACTTCGGCGACGACCGGCCGCTGCAGGGCCAGCGCGAGATCCTGCGCCGGGCCTTCGACCTCGGCATTACCCACTTCGACCTGGCCAACAACTACGGGCCGCCGTACGGCTCGGCGGAGTCGAACTTCGGCAGGGTGCTGGCCCAGGACTTCAGGCCGTACCGGGACGAGCTGTTCATCTCGACCAAGGCCGGCTGGGACATGTGGCCCGGCCCGTACGGCGACCTGGGGTCGCGCAAGTACCTGCTGGCCAGCCTCGACCAGTCGCTGTCGCGGCTGGGCCTGGACTACGTCGACGTCTTCTACCACCACCGCAACGATCCGGACACCCCGCTGGACGAGACGGTGGGCGCCCTCGACCAGGCCGTCCGGTCCGGCAAGGCGCTCTACGCCGGCATCTCGTCCTACTCCGCCGACCGCACCCGCCAGGCGGCCGAGATCCTGCGCGGCCTGGGCACGCCGCTGTTCATCCACCAGCCGTCGTACTCGCTGCTGAACCGGTGGGTGGAGCACGGCCTGCTCGCCACCGCTGCCGAGGTCGGTGCCGGCGTGATCGCGTTCTCCCCGCTGGCGCAGGGAATGCTCACCGACCGCTACCTCGACGGCATTCCGGACGACTCCCGGATGGCGGAGAACTCCTCGCTCTCGGCCGACCTGCTGACCGAGCAGAACCTGGCCCGGATCCGCGCGCTGAACGAGATCGCCTCGCGCCGCGGGCAGTCCCTGGCCCAGCTCGCGCTGGCCTGGGTGGCCCGGGACGAGCGGGTGAGTTCGGTGCTGGTCGGCGCGTCGTCGGTGCGCCAGCTGGAGCAGAACGTCGCGGCGCTGGACAATCTGGCCTTCGCCGATGCCGAACTGGCCGAGATCGACGAGCACGCTGTCGAGGGCGGCATCGACCTCTGGCGCCAGGCCGCCACGAGCTGAGCCACCAGCAGCTGGACCTGCCGGAACCTCCCGGCACCCGAACCTCCCCGGAGCACGCATGAAACTCGCCCTGCACGTCACCTCGTTCGACTACCCGGACGGGCCCGCCGCGACCGGCCACACGCTCGCCCGGATCGCCCGGTCGGCCGAGGAAGCCGGCCTGGACGCGCTGACCGTGATGGATCACCTCTTCCAGATCGAGATGATCGGCCCGCACACCGACCCGATGCTGGAGGCCTACACGACCCTCGGCTTCATGGCCGGGGTGACCTCGCGGCTGAAGCTGGGCGCCATGGTCACCGCCGCCGTCTACCGGTCACCGGGCCTGCTGGTCAAGGCGGTCACCACGCTGGACGTGCTCTCCGGCGGCCGGGCGTTCCTGGGCATCGGCGCGGCCTGGAACGAGCAGGAGTCGATCGGCCTGGGCCTGTCCTTCCCGCCGGTCGCCGAGCGCTTCCGCCGGTTGGAGGAGACGCTGCAGATCGCCCGGCAGCTCTGGAGCGACGAGGACGGCCCGTACGCGGGAACCGAGTACCAGCTGGGCGCGACGGTGAACTCCCCGCAGTCGGTGCAGCGCCCGCACCCGCCGATCCTGATCGGTGGCGGTGGTGAGCGCAAGACGCTCCGGCTGGTGGCCCGGTACGCCGACGCCTGCAACATCTTCGCCGGCCCGGACGCCGGCCGGAAGCTGCAGGTGCTGGCCGAGCACTGCGAGCGCGAGGGACGCGACTACGCCAGCATCGCCAAGACCACCATGTTCGGCTTCGATCCCGAGCAGCCGGACGCGCTGATCGACCAGCTGCGCGCCGTGCACGAACTCGGCTTCGGCACCGCCTACCTGACCACCCGGCATCCGGCCGACCCGGCCGTGCCCGAGGTGCTCGCCCGGGCGGCGGCCGAGGTCGCCCCGTGGTGACCGGCGGTTCCCGCCGGTGACCCGTCCGCGGCACGCCGCGCTGCTGGTCGGCGCGGTGGCGCTCACCGGCTTCACCATGCGGGTCGCGGTGACCAGCATCGGCGCGGTGCTGGACGACCTGGAGGCCGGCCTGCCGGTGTCGTCCGGGGTGGCCGGCATCCTCACCACGCTGCCGGTGATCGTCTTCGCCACGCTCGGCTTCCTCGGCCCGGCCCTGGCCCACCGGCTCGGCGAGCACCGGCTGGTGGTGCTCTCGCTGGCCGTCTCGACCGCCGGGCTGGCCGGCCGCGCGATCAGCCCGGGGGTGTGGCTCTTCGGCCTGCTCTCGCTGCTCGCGCTCACCGGCGGCGCGATCGCCAACGTGCTGATGCCGGCCCTGGTCAAGCGGCATTTCGCCGACCGGATCGGCCTGATGACCGCCGTCTACACCACCAGCCTCGCGGTCGGCTCGACCGCGGCGGCCGGGCTGACCGTGCCGATCGCGCAGGCCGCCGGCGGCTGGCGGACCGGCGTCGGCTCGTGGGCGATCGTCACCGCGCTGGCCGTGCTGCCGTGGCTGCCCACGCTGCGGCACGACCGGCCGGATCCCGCGACCGCGGCCGGTCGGCTGCCGCTGCGGCTGCTCGCCCGGACCCGGCTCGGCTGGGCACTCGCGCTGATGTTCGGCTTCCAGTCGTTCCAGGCCTACATCGCCTTCGGCTGGTTCACCAACTTCTTCCGGCACAACCACATCGGCGCGGCCACGGCCGGTGCCCTGGTCGCCTTCTTCGCGGCGCTGTCCATCCCGATCTCGATGGTGATCCCCGCGGCCGCCGCGCGTGCCCCCCGGCTGTCGGTGGTGGTGCTCGGGGTCGCGGCCACCGCGGGCTACCTCGGCATGCTGCTGGCCCCGGCCGGCGGTGCCTGGGCGTGGATGCTGTTCGGCGGCATCGGCAGCGGGATGTTCCCGCTCACCCTCACCCTGATCGGGCTGCGCTCCCGCGCGGTGCCGAGCACGGCCGCGCTGTCGGCATTCAGCCAGGGGGTCGGCTACCTGATCGCCGGCACCGGCCCGCTGCTGGTCGGCCTGCTGCTCGACGTCACCGACCAGGACTGGACCGGGCCGCTGCTGCTGCTGCTCACCGCGAACCTGCTGTCCAGCCTGTTCGGGCTCTACGCCGGCCGGCGGCAGTACGTCGACGACGAGCTCGGCAGCACCGCGCGGCAGCCGGTCACCGTGCCGGCCTGAGCCGGCATACTGGCCCGATGGCGGGTAAGCGCAGTGCCGGCATCCTGCTGTTCCGCCGGCAGCCCGAGCTGCAGGTGCTGCTCGGGCGGATGGGCGGCCCGTTCTGGGAGCGCCGCCGGGAGCGGAACTGGTCCATTCCCAAGGGTGAACTGCTCCCGGACGAGGAGCCGGCCGACGCGGCCCGGCGGGAGTTCGCCGAGGAGGTGGGCGTGCCGGTGCCGGCCGTCGAGCTGCTCGACCTGGGCACCGTGACCCAGCGCGGCGGCAAGCAGGTGCTGGTGTACGCCGGCGCCGGCGAGATCGACCTGGCCGCGGTGCGGCCGGGCACGTTCGAGCTGGAGTGGCCGCCGCGGTCCGGCCAGCTCCGGCAGTTCCCCGAGCTGGCCGAGGTCGCCTGGCTGACCGAGCCGGAGGCCCGGCAGCGGCTGGTGCAGGCCCAGGTGGAGTTCCTCGACCGGCTTCAGTCCGCCAGCACCAGCGAGACCGGCCGGTAGCCGATCGGCACCCGGTCGGCGGTGGCGCGACAGGTCAGCCGGGCCGCGTCGCCGGTGACCCGCTCCACCGACACGGTGCAGGCGCCGGACGGGGTCGCCAGGCGTACCTGCTGCAGCGGCGGTTCGCCGGTCACGCCGAGCGGCCGGAGCCGGCCGGGCCGGCGGACGGCCAGGACCCGCTGGGCGTGTGCGAGGGCGGCCTGCACCACCGGCGGCACCCCGATCTGGCCGCGCAGGTTCGCCAGCAGCACCTCGCCGGCCTCGGTGGCGCCGACCAGCGCCGCCGGATCGGTGACCCGGCCGTAGAGCTGGCCGGTGGGCAGCACCAGCACGTTGGCCGCGAACCGGTCGCCGCCGACGTGGCTGCACTCCCAGACCCGGTCGGGGCACAGCCGGTCCAGCGCCGCCGCCACCGGCCGCCCCTCGACGGCGCAGCACACGTCGTGCCTGCCGTGCGTGCAGACCAGATAGACCGGCCGGGTGGCCGGCAGGCCGGAGTCGGAGTCGGAGTAGTCGGAGTCGGAGTACGCGGAGTCGGGGTCGGGGTACGCGGAGTCGGGGGCGCGGTCGGGGTCGAGCAGGTCTGGGCCGAGCAGGTCTGGGCCGAGCAGGTCGGGGTCGAGGCCGAGCAGGTCGGCCTCCGTCTCGAATTCGCCCCAGGCCAGTGACGCCCGCCCGGCCCGGCAGTCGGCGACGGCCCACCGGCGGACGGCCGTCGCAGGCCTGCGACCGGGCCGGCGCACGGCCAGCACCCGGACGCCCTGGCTGCCGAGCTCGCGGATCAGCCGGCCGGCGATCCGCTGGTCGAACCGGCTGCCGCCGACTCCCGTCAGCCCCCAGCCGCCCAGCTGCTCGACCAGCAACAGCCGGCCGGCGGGGAAGGCGGTGCCGAGCATCTCGTCACCCCGGACCCGGGCGGCCGGGGCGCACCGGTCAGTCAACCGGCACCAGCACCGCCGCGGTGACCAGGCTGCGCACCAGCTCCAGCGCCTCGGGCCCGGCCAGGCCGGGCAGGCCACGGGCGCACACCGGCTCCCCGGCGAGCACCGGCTTCAGCGCCGGCTCGGTGGCCGGTGCCAGGTCGAGCGTGGTTCCCAGCGCCCGCAGCCGGATCCCCGCACCGGACCGGTCGAGCCGCACCCGCAGCCCGGCCCGCAGCCGGAAGGTGGACTCCGGGCCCAGTGCCTGCAGCGCGGCCAGCTGCGCCAGCGGCTCGATCGGCGCCGGCCGGGTAGCGCCGGCCAGCTCGTCGGCGAGCCGGGCCGCCACGCCGGGCAGCCGCGGGCCCTCGGCGAAGGTCGTGAAGGCCGCGACGGTGTCGGCCAGCGGGCCGGCCAGCCACGACTCCAGCGCCGGCTCCGCACCGCCGATCGCCGGGTCGACCGGCAGCGACGCCCGCAGGCTGGGCTCGTCCGCGGCCTCGGCGAGCAACTGCTGCAGCAGCCGGTACCGGGTGACCGGGTGCACGCCCACCGTCAGGTGCAGTGAGGTTTCGCCTTGTGCCATGGCGGAATGGACGAATCCGCGGGGCAGGTAGAGGGCATCCCCGGGCTGCAGCACGACGTCCAGCAGCGGCTGCGTGGCGGCCCGTTCGGTGACCGCGTCCCGGTGCTTCTCCCAGTCCTGGCCGGGCAGCGGATCGACCAGCACCGGGGGGTGGATCACCCAGCGCTTCGGGCCGGCGACCTGCAGCACGAAGACGTCGTGGGTGTCGTAGTGCGGCGCGAAGCCCTGGTTCAGCGGCGGGGTCAGGTAGGCGTTGATCTGCACCGGGTGGCCGAGTTCGGCGGTCAGCCGGCCGCCGAACTCGATCAGCGGCGGCCACAGCCGGTGCAGCCCCTGCAACACCAGCGTCGCGCCGTCGGCCACCAGCCGCAGCACCTGGTCGTCGGCGACCTGGTCGGCGACGCCGGCGCCCTGGCCACCCGAACGGGTGTACTCGCGGGCCGGAATCACCGTGCCCTGCTTGGCCATCCTGATGAACGGCGTGCGCAGGCCGCGGCGCGAGAGCAGCTCGTCCACCGCCGCGAGGGAGAGCAGGTCGGTGAAATCGGCACCGCTGTCGGCCGCCGGGGTGAGCAGTGGCCGACGCGACCAGACCTCCGCCGCGAACGTGCCGGCCGGGACCCCCACACACCGGGGCAGCACCGCGGCGGGCCGGTGACCGGGGCCGGCCGCGGGCGCGCTGCCCGGACCGGCCCCGACGACCGGCTGGTCAGCGCTCAGGCGCCGCCGTCCGCGCCACCGTCGTGCTGGCCGGCAGCGGTGTCCGCCCCGCCATCGGCACCACCGTCGGCCGGGCCCTCGGCACCGCCGTCGGCGCCGCCGTCCGCGCCGCCGTCGTGCTCACCGGGAACGCCGTTCGCGCCGCCGTCGGCCGGGCCCTCGGCACCGCCGTCCGCGCCGCCGTCGTGCTGGCCCGGCACACCCTCGGCTCCACTGTCGGCAGGTCCTTCGGTCTCGGTCATCTCGTTACTCCTCGTCGAATGGCAGCCAGGCCGCCGTCGGGATGAGAGCCTCTGTTCGACCCGCTCTCACGCTAGCGACGAATGTCCCGCCGCGACAGGGCAACCCCGGCGTCGTCCTCGGCCACGACCACCGCTGCCGGGCGGCTGGCGAGCGCGGCGGGCCGGCGTTCGAGCCGCCGCACCGTCAGTTCCCCGAGCACGGCCGCCGCCGCGCAGGCCAGCGCCGCCAGCGCCAGGCCCGCCCGGCCACCGAGCGTCTCGCTGACCCACCCCGCGATCGGGCCGCCGATCGGCGTGGAACCGAGGAACGCCACCGCCCAGAGCGCCATCACCCGGCCGCGCATCTGCGGGCTCGCCTCCAGCTGCAGGGTGCTGTTGCCCTTGGAGAGGAAGCCGACGCTCACCGCGCCCACCAGCGCGAGCGCGACGAGTTCGGCCCAGAGCGTCGGCGCCAGGGTGGCCGCGGTGAGCACCACCGTGAACATCGCGGCCGACCGCACCAGCGAGCGCACCCCGGTCTGGCCGCGGGCCGCGACGTACAGCCCGCCCACCACCGCGCCGGCCCCCATCGCGGCCGTCATGAAGCCGTAGCTGGAGGCATCGCCGTGGAAGGTCTGCTTGGCCACGACCGGCAGGGTCACCTGGAACTCGTAGGCCAAGCAACCGACGATCGCCATCATCAGCAGCGGAATCGCCAACCGCGGGCTGCGCCGGACGTAGCCGAGGCCCTCCCGCAGCTGCCCCCTGGCCCGGGCCGCGGGCGGTGCCTGCTGCAGCGCCGCGGTGTCCAGGGTCGCCAGCGACCAGACCACGGCCACGAAGCTCACCGCGTTCAGCAGGAAGCAGATGCCGAGACCGCCGGCGGCGATGATCACGCCGGCGACCGCCGGGCCGACCGCGCGGGCCACGTTGACCAGCACCGAGTTGAGGCTGACCGCGTTGCGCAGGTCCGCCGGGCCGACCAGTTCGAGCACGAAGGACTGGCGGGCCGGGTTCTCGAAGCAGTTGTTCAGACCGAGCAGGAAGGCCAGCAGGTAGACGTGCCACAGCCGCACGACGTCGGTGAGGGTGAGCACGGCCAGGACCGCGGCGAGCACCCCCATCATCGACTGCAGGCCGATCATCAGCCGGCGCTTGTCCATCCGGTCGGCCACCACGCCGCCGTACGGCCCGAGCAGCAGCACCGGCAGCGTCTGCAACGCCACGACCACGCCGAGGTCGGTGCCCGAACCGGTCAGCTCCAGCACCAGCCACGACTGGGCCACGGTCTGCATCCAGGTGCCGACCAGCGACACCGCCTGGCCGCGGAAGTACCTGCGGTAGTTCGGGTTGGCCAGGGACGCGAAGGTCTGCCGGCCGAGGCCGGCGAAGGCCTGCCGGGTCAGCCGAGGCACCGTCATCGCGACGATCCGGCATGCAGCTGGTCGCCGAGGGCCTCCAGCGCCGGCAGCGCGGTGAGCAGGTCGGCCGCCAGCCCGTCCGGCAGCGCGGCCAGCTGGCGGACGAGCAGGTCGGTGCGCCGCGTGCGCAGCCTGAGGTGCAGCGCGCGGCCGGTGGCGGTCGGCCGCACCCGCACCGCGCGCCGGTCCTCGACGCCGGACGAGCGGGTGATCAGGCCGGCCACCTCGAGCTTGCCGACCACCCGGGAGAGCATGGTCGGGTTCAAGCCCTCCACCTCGGCCAGCTCACCCAGGCCGATCTCCTTCACCCGCACCACCGAGCCCAGCACCGAGAGCTGGGTCCTGGTGAAGCCGGCGTCGGCGGAGGCCCGGTCGACCACCCGCGCGATCCGGGCGAGCGCGATCCGCAGCCGGGCGACCTCGTCGGGGTGGAATTCGTTCGGCATCGTCGCTCCCTCACCATGTCGCACCGCGCCGCTCCCCGCAGTCGGCTCGCGACGTCCAGATAGTTGCCTATCGGCAAGCATATACCCGGCGCGCCGGCCGGCCGATCGCTCACCGAGGGAGCAACTCCGGCACCTCGCCGCTTCCGCAGCCGGACCGGTGCCGGTTACCGTGCCGGTAGAGCGAGGAGTCCGCGCCGTTGGCGCCACGCCGCGACGGCGTCGGCGCATGCGGCGGGACAGCTCGGGGGGAGCACATGCCGGACATGATCATGTCGATCGGATCGGATCCGTCCAGCGACAGCTGGGGATTCGTCGGAGTGGTGACGGTGGGCGGCTTCGAGGCCTACCGGACGATCGAGGCGTTTCCCACGCCGCAGCAGGCAGAGGCGGCGACCCAGGGCATCGTCGGGCTGGTGCTGGGCGAGTTGCTGGCCGGTGCCGAGTGGCGCCAGATACGCGACCGGTCCGGGGCCACACCCACCCGCGAGGATCTCGCCCTCGGCGTGTTCAAGACCGGCCGCCACCCGGCACGCTCGGGTGCCCGGCTGCTTGCCCAGCGGCCGGACGGGCGCTGAGCACGGCGACCAGCGAGTCGAGACTGTTGACCAGCCGGTCGGTGGCCTCGACCAGCGCTGCCGCCGTCTCGTCCGACAGCGCACCGGAGTCCGCCGGCGCCCGGGACTCCAGCGCCTCCACGAACTCGTTCTGCAGGGCCCGCAGTCGCAGGTCGCGTACCTGGCGCCAGCCGTGGGCGGCTGCGGCCTCGGCCAGCGCCAGGGTCGCCGAGACCGCATCCACCAGCAGCCGGAACTGCGGCACCTTGGCATAGATCTCACGGGTCTGCCGGGTGGCGTCCAGTGCGGTGAGCGCGTGCACCAGCCGGTGGCTGTGCGCCAGCAGCGCCGCCCCCAGCTCGACCGCACCCTGGCTGCTGACCGGTTCCACCCGGGCCCGGTCCAGCGACGCCTCGGCATTGCTGCGGGCCAGCCGGGCCTGGCTGCGGGCGGCGCCGCGCTGGGCCGCGGTGGTGTCGGGATCGATCATCGTGTGCAGGTAGGCCCGGTACGCGGCCAGCAGCTCGGCCAGCCGGCCGGGGAGCTGCCCGCGTTCCCAGCTCGGCCAGAACAGCACCGCGACCAGCGCGATCGCACCGCCGATCACGGTGTCGACCAGCCGCACCACGACCGTGGTGTGCGCCGGCACCCCGGCCAGCGAGAGCAGCACCACCACGAGGCCGGCCAGGAAGGCCGAGGACAGCCCCATGTTGGCGGGCCCGGCCAGCCGCATGCCGAAGAAGCACAGCGCCAGCAGGACGATCAGGCCCGGCACGGAGCCGCCGAGCACGTAGTACGCGATCGCGCTGGCCAGCAGCAGCCCGATCAGGGTGCCGGCCACCCGCATCAGCGACCGCTGGAAGGTGGCGGCGAAGTCCGGCCGGAGCACCACCAGGATGGTCAGCGCCACCCAGTAGGAGCGCTGGATGCCCAGCCCCTGCGCGAGCACGTCGGTGGCCGGCACCAGGATCGCCAGCCGGACCGCGTGCCGGACCGCGGGCGAGTCCAGGTTGAGGTTCGCCCGGAGCGTGGCGAGCGGATCGCGGAGCCGGATGCTGCCGGCCGGGCGGCCCTCGTCCTCGGTGACCCGGCCCTCCGCGGCACCGGTCCGGACGGTCTCCACCATCGCCCGCAGCTGGCCGGCCAGGCTGCGCACCCGGCTCACCGCGGCCCGCCCGGTCAGCGAGTCGCCCAGCTCGTGCCGGCTGGCGCCGACCCCGGCCAGCAGCCGGGCGGCGGTCTCCGGCGCCAGTCCCCGGCCGCTGGCCAGGCCGCCGGCCACCGCGTCCAACACCGCCGAGGCGCGGGCGAGTTCGGCGGCGATGGCCCGGGCCGGACCGGGCTCGGCCGTGGCCAGCCGGCTCGCGTACCCGGAGAGCACGAGGATGTCCTGTCGGGCCCGGACCGCCTCGTCCAGCAGCACCCGATACGCCTCGACACTGGGACCGTGGTCGTGTCCGACGCCGCGCAGCACCGCCGAGGCCGTGCCGATGGCCGGGCCGAGCGGCGGGCTGGTGCGGGTGTCGATCGGCTCCGCGGCGAGCCCCGCCAGCTGCCGGTAGAGCTCGGCCAGCACCTGGCGCTCCGGCCGGTGCCGCCCCAGCGGCCAGGCCGCGACCGCCAGCGCGGCCTGCACGACGCCACCGAGCAGGATCAGCAGCGCGGTCTCCACCGCGGCGTGGGGCGACTTCGGGGTGTGCCCGAGGATCAGCGCGGTCGCGGTGGTCGCAACGCCGACCTGGGCGGCGCTCGCGCCTGCGGTGAGCAGCAGGCCGGCGGCGAAGCCGAGGGCGGCGAGCAGCAGCGCGGAGGCGAGCAGGCTGTTCCCGAGGGCGGCGGCCAGCCCGGCGGTGGTCGCGGCGGCGAGGGCGGTGCCGAGCATCCGCACCATCCGCAGCCGGTACGGCCCGGGCCGGTCGGCGAACGCGGTCTGCAGCGCGCCGATCGACATGCCAACCCCGGCCACCGGGTTGCCCAGCGCGGCGGCGACCGCCAGCGGCCCGGCCAAGCCGAGCGCGTTGCGGGCCGCCACCACCGGATCGGACTGGCTCAGGTCGAGGTGGACGGCGTCGGAGTACAGCTGCCGCAGCGACCGCCCGACCAGCCGGAGACCGGAATCCGCTGCAGCCACACCTGGCACGGTAGCGCCCGGCGGCAGCCGCCGGTGGCCGGCGCGGCGCCGGCCCACCTGGGCCGGACCGGCAGCCGAAACGCACCACCGCCGCTGCCGCCGGGCAGCGATGGTCGTGCTGCCGCCGGGTCGCCGGTAGCGGCCCGGCGGCCGCGCCGTCAGCCCGAGGACTCGGGGGCCTGCTCGGCCTCGGTGTGCAGCTTGAACATCGCCCCGGTCGGGTCGGCGAACTCGCCGATCCGACCGAACGGCGTCGTCTCCGGTGGCCGGATCACCCGGCCGCCGGCGGCCACGACCTTCTCGACGGTGGCGTCGATGTCGGCCGTCGCGAAGTAGACCGTCCACATCGAGGGAACCTCCGCCGGCAGGAAGCTCGCCGAGTCCATCAGCCCGGCCACGGTCTCGCCGTTGACCTGGCCGGTGAAGTAGCGGAACTCGTCGGTGTCCGACATCGGCTGGTAGCCCCAGCCCAGGACCGCGGCGTAGAACTCCCGGCTGGCCGCGAAGTTCTTGCTGTGCAGCTCGTCCCAGGTCACCGAGCCCGGTTCGTTGTACTTGCCGAAGCCGGTGTGCTTGCCGGCCTGCCAGAAGCCCACCACCGCCCCGGCCGCGTCGGTGACGATCGCCATCGAACCCAGGTCACCGACCTGCATCGGGGCCGCGACGATGGTGCCACCGGCGCGGACCGCCGCGTCGACCGTGGCCGGCAGGTCGTCGGTGCTCAGGTAGGTCGACCAGACGTCGGGCATGCCGGAGTCCGCGGCGTTCGCCATCATGCCGGCCACCTTGTGCCCGTCGGACTCGAAGTTGACGTACCCGCCGAACTCCTGGTCGGAATCCACCGCGTCCCAGCCGAATACCTCGTGGTAGAACCGCTTGGCCCGGTCCACGTCCGAGCTCAGCAGATCCACCCAGCACGGCGTCCCGGCCGCGAACGGCGTCGTTCGTGTAGCCATCTTCTCGCCTCCCATGGTGAGTCGACCTCAGTGTCAGCCCGGACGTTACCCCCGGCCTACGACACCCACCCCGGACCAGCCGCACTCAGCCCCGGGCGGCCAGCTCGTCCGCGCGCTGGGTGATGCGGACCAGCAGCGCGGCCGGCCACCGGTCACCGGGATCGCGGACCGGCACCAGCTCCTCGATCGCGGCCTGCACGCAGGCGAGCGCCCTGCCCAGCGGCAGGTCCGGGCCGCGCAGCGACCGCAGGGAGACGGCCATGTCGTAGATCAGCCGCTCGATGTGGTGGCTGCCCACGCCGGCCAGCAGCAGCTCGTCGGCCCGGCTCAGCCGGCCGCAGGTCACCTCGTCCGGGTGGCGGCTGAGCCGGTCGTAGGCGGGCAGTTCCGGCACCGTGCGGTCGCAGCAGGAGGTGAAGGAGAACCCGCCGACCGGGGCCGCGTGCACCGTCTCGTGCCCACGCGGCACGGCGACCAGCGTCTCCAGCCGCTCCGGACGCGGTCTGGTGCGCATGGGCGCCTCCTCACAGGAACGGCGAGCAGCCGGGAACAACCGGTTATGTATAGCCTGGTTTACCCCGCAAATCAAAGCTCAAACTCGAACAACTCTGCGCTACCGGAGGTTCACTCAGCGTGCCCGGATCCGACCACGGCGGCGAGAACCGACCGTTCGGTCGCTTTGAGCGACACCGCGTGCGCCCGCAGTCACCGGCGTGGCTCGAGCTCTGCCGCCTCGGCCCGGGCCACCCGGATCTCGGCCTCGACGTCGATCGACCTGGCGAGCGCCAGGTAGAGCAGGCCGGCCACCGGCAATCCGACGAAGAGCGAGATGTCGGCATCGCCCAGCGCCCGCGCGACGACGCCGGTGTAGAGGGTGCCCACCGAGAAGAACGGCACCATGGCGGCGAAGCCGACCAGGTAGGCGGTGATGCCGCGCCAGCCCCACCGCCCGTACATGCCTCGGGGGTTGAAGATCTCGGCGATGGCGTAGTGGCCGTGCCGAACCACGTAGTAGTCGACCAGGTTGACCGCGGTCCACGGGATGAAGAGGTAGAGCACCAGCAGCAGGAAGTTGTTGAAGTTGCCGAGGAAGTTGTCGGTGGCGGCCAGCGCGCCGACCAGCGACAGCCCGGCGGTCAGGCCGAGCGTGACCAGCCGCAGGCGGGCGGTCGGGCGCACCCGGCGCAGCGAGTCGAGGCCGCTGATCAGGGTGAGCGAGCCGCCGTACATGTTCAGCGCGGTCACCGAGACCAGGCCGAGCGCGGCGAAGATCAGCACGACGGCCCCGAACCCGGGGAACAGCTTGTCGCCGGCGGCATTGATCTCGGCGATGCCGCTGCCGCTGAAGGACGGCCCGGCCCAGGCCGCGAGCAGCGCGCCGAGGCACATCAGCCAGCCGCCGCCGATTGCCGATCCCCAGTAGGTCCAGTAGAAGGTCCGCCGCACGGTCACGTCCGGCGGCAGGTAGCGGGAGTAGTCGGAGACGTAGATCGCCCAGCTGATCTGATAGCCGGCGACCACCCCGAACTGGGCCAGGAACGGCGTCCAGCGAAACCCGCCGACGTCGAACGAGCCCGCCGGATAGTGCAGCGCGAACAGCACGACGGCGGTGAATACCCCGAAGATGACCAGGAAGAGGTAGGTCATCACCTGCTCGGCACGGTGGATCAGGTCGTAGCCGATGAGTGCCACCGCGAAGGCCGCCACGGTGGCGACGGCCACCCAGAGCTTGGTGGCACCGTGCGCGGTCGTGTGCATCGCCTCGCCGGCCAGGATCGTGTTGAAGACGTTGAAGCCCGCGTACTGGATGTAGGCGAACAGCCACACCAGCAGGGCGCCGAGGTAGCCGAACTGCGGGCGCGACTGGATCATCTGGGGCAGCCCCAGCTGCGGGCCCTGCGCCGAGTGGAAGGCCATGAACAGGGTGCCGAGCAGGGTGCCGGCCGCGATCGAGATCAGCGACCAGAACAGGTTGCCGCCGGCCTCGATGCTGATCAGGCCAACCGCGAGGGTGGCGATCTGGGCGTTCGACATGAACCACAGCGGCCCGAGGTGCCAGAGCTTGCCGTGCCGCTCACCCAGCGGGACGTAGTCGATGGAACGGGCTTCGACGCCACTGATCCGCGGCGATCCGGTGCTGGTCATGGCGTCATCCTGCCCGGTTCGGGTGCCTTGGTGCCATCACCGACAGCAACTCGTAGCCGACGTGCGCGGCGGCGATACCGGTCAGCTCGGCGTGATCGTAGGCCGGTGACACCTCGACGATGTCGGCCGAAACAAGGTCGAGGCCGGCCAGCCCGCGCAGGATGGCCAGCAGCTCGCGGGAGGTCAGCCCACCCGCCTCGGGCGTCCCGGTGCCCGGTGCGTGAGCCGGGTCCAGCACGTCGATGTCCACCGAGACGTACACCGGACGGTCGGCCAGCCGGTCCCGCATCCGCTCGATCACCCCGGTGACACCGTCCGATTCCAGCTCCACGGCGTGGACGGTGGCGAAGCCCAGATCCGCCGACTCGGGCAGGTCACGGGCGTCGTAGAGCGGCCCGCGGATGCCGATGTGCAGGCAGTGCAGCGGATCCAGCAGGCCCTCCTCGGCGGCCCGGCGGAACGGCGTCCCGTGGGTGTAGGGCTCACCGAAATAGGTGTCCCAGGTGTCGAGGTGGGCGTCGAAGTGCAGCACCGCCAGCGGGCCGTGCCGGGCGTGCAGGGTGCGCAACAGCGGCAGCGCGATGGTGTGGTCGCCGCCGAGGGTGAGCAGCCGCGCGCCGGTCGCGGTGAGCTCAGCCGCGCCCCGCTGGATCTCGGCGATGGCCTGGCCGATGTCGAACGGGTTCACCGGCAGGTCGCCGGCGTCCACCACCTGCTGGCCGGCGAACGGGCTGACGTCCAGCGCCGGGTTGTACGGCCGCAGCAGCCGGGAGCTCTGCCTGATGTGTGCCGGACCGAACCGGGCACCCGGCCGGTAGCTCACGCCGGAGTCGAACGGGACACCCAGCACGGCGACGTCCGCGCCGGGCACGTCCTCGCGGCGGGGCAGCCGGGCGAAGGTGGCCGGGCCGGCGTAGCGCGGCACGCGGGAGGCGTCGACCGGACCTATCGGTTCATGGGTGCTCATCCGCCCAGTATCTGCGGTCGGGGATCGGCGGTCAGCCCAGGTGACCGGCCAGGAACGCCAGCTGCGCCGGCGCGGCCTGCCGCCAGTACGCGACGGTGTGGCCGCCCGGCTCGAACCCGCCGGCCGGTGCCGGCCGGAGTTCCCGCTGCGCCAGCTGGAGATAGTCCCGGGCGGTCGGGCAGAAGCCGTCCGCGGTGCCGCAGTCGACCCGGATCCCGATGCCGGCCAGCCCCGGGAGGTGGGTGAAGACGTCGTGGGCGGCGAAGTCGGCCGGATCGTCGTAGGCGCCGGCCGCGGTCTGCTCCGGCCGGTGCCACAGCGCCGGGCTGAGGGCGGTCGCCGCGGCCACCCGCCGGGCGCCGAGCACGCCGGCCAGCGACAGCGTCCCGAAACCGCCCATCGACCATCCGAAGAGGCCGATCCGGCCGGTGTCGAGGCCGTGGCCGTGCAGCAGCGGCAGGAACTCCCGGATCACCATCGCCCCGGAGTCCTCACCGCTGGCGCGGCGGTGCCAGTAGGTGTCGCCGCCGTCCGCCGCCGCCAGGGCGAACCGGTGCCGGGCGGACTGCAGCACCCGGCCGAGGCCGAGGTCGGTGAAGGCGGTGCGGTGGTTGGCGCCGCGGGCGTGCAGCACGACCACGACGGGCAACCGCTCGGCGGCGGCGGTGGGATAGGCGATGGTGTAACCACATCGCCGGCCGCGCCGGCTGGCCGAGACGAAGGAGCCGGAGACCGTCTTCGCGCCGCCCACGTCCCCGCCACCCAGCGAGGACGGCAGCCACCGCCGGCCGGGCAGCGCGCCCCGCTCGACCGCCACCGCCGCACCGGCGACCGCGGCGGCCGAGCCGGCCAGCGCAGCGCGCCGGGTAATCGACCCGTTCGCCATCCGCGCAGTGTGGCAGCCGAACTCCCGGTCGGCCGCCGGCGAGGCCCGGCGGCCTCTCAGCCCGGACTCATCCCGGGCGACCGGCGCCGGGCCGGATTACCGTTGACCAATGCGAGCAATCAGCTACGAGCAGACCGGCGACCCCGACGTACTCACCCTGATCGACAAGCCGATCGGGCAACCGGGGCCGGGTGAGGTGAGGGTCCGGATCCACCGTTCCGGAGTGAACCCGACGGACTGGAAGTCCCGGCGCGGCAGCGCGAGCGGCACCCCGGTCGACCCGCCCCAGGTTCCCAACCAGGACGGCTCCGGGGTGGTCGACGCGGTCGGTGCCGGGGTCGACGCCGCGCTCGACGGGCAGCGGGTCTGGATCTGGGAGGCCGCCTACCAGCGCCCCGAGGGCACCGCGCAGGAGTACGCGATCGTGCCGGCCCGGCAGGTGGTGCTGCTGCCCGACTGGGCCTCGTTCGACCTCGGAGCCTGCCTCGGCGTGCCGTTCCTGACCGCGCACCGGGCGCTGACGGTCGCCGAGGACGGCCCGGGCGAGCTGTCCGCCGGCGCGCTGTCCGGCCGGACGGTGCTGGTCGCCGGCGGCGCCGGCGCGGTCGGCAACGCCGCGATCCAGCTTGCCCGCTGGGCCGACGCGACGGTGATCAGCACCGTGAGCAGCCCGGCCAAGGCCCAGCTCGCGGCTGCCGCCGGGGCCGACCACGTGATCGACTACCACCGGCAGGACGTGGTCGCCGAGGTGCGCAAGATCGCCCCGCACGGCGTGCACAGCGTCGTCGAGGTGGCGCCGGCCGCGAACGCCGCGATCGACGCGGCGGTGCTCGGGCCGAACGGCTCGGTCGCGATCTACGCCAACGACGGCGGCGACGAGTTCACACTGCCGGTGCGGCCGATGATGGGGCCGAACGCCCGCTGGCAGTTCGTCCTGCTCTACACGGTGCCGGAACCGGCCAAGGCGCGGGCGATCGATTCGGTGTCGGCGGCGGTGTTGTGCGGCGCGGTCCGGGTCGGCGACGAGGCCGGCCTGCCACTGCATCGCTACGCCCTGGAGGAGACCGCACTGGCGCACGCTGCGGTGGAGAAGTCCGTGGTCGGCAAGGTGCTCATCGACCTGGAGGCCTGACGCCGAGGGCTCGCCATCTACGCCCCGCCATGACATTATTCGAACATGCGTTCGGACGCGGCCATCCTGCATGCCGATCTGGACGCCTTCTACGCCTCGGTCGAGCAGCGGGACCGGCCGGCCCTGCGCGGCCGGCCGGTGATCGTCGGCGGTGGCGTGGTGCTCGCCGCGAGCTACGAGGCCAAGGCGTTCGGCGTGCGCACCGCGATGCCCGGCGGCCAGGCCCGGCGGCTCTGCCCGCAGGCAGTGGTGGTGCCGCCGCGGATGGCGGCGTACACGCAGGCCAGTCGTGACGTGTTCGGCATCTTCGCCGACACCACCCCGCTGGTCGAGGGGACCTCGATCGACGAGGCGTTCCTCGACGTGGCTGGCCTGCGGCGGGTGGCCGGCTCCCCGCTGCAGATCGCGGTCCGGCTGCGCGCGCGAGTGCTGGCCGAGGCCGGGCTGCCGATCACAGTCGGGGTCGCGCGCACCAGGTTCCTGGCCAAGGTCGCCAGCGGCGTGGCGAAGCCGGACGGGCTGCTGCTGGTGCCGCCCGGTTCGGAGCAGGAGTTCCTGCTCCCGCTGCCGGTCGAGCGGCTGTGGGGCGTCGGCAGCGTGACGGCGGCGAAACTGCACCGGCACGGGCTGACGACGGTGGCAGACGTTGCCGCGCTGCCGGAGCCGTCGCTGGTGGCGATGCTGGGCGCGGGCTCGGGCCGGCAGTTGTTCGCGCTGGCGCACGGCCTGGACCCGCGCCCGGTGCGGCCGGGCAGGCGTCGCCGGTCGATGGGCGCGCAGCGCGCGCTCGGCCGGCAGCGGCGCTCGGGCGCGGAACTCGACGCCTACCTCGGCGCCCTGATCGACCGGGTCAGCCGGCGGCTGCGGGCCGCGGGCCGCACCTGCCGGACCGTCGTGCTGCGGTTCCGGTTCGACGACTTCACCCGGACCACCCGCGCGCACACACTGCCGTCGCCGACCGACAACACCGCGACGATCCTCGCCGCCGCCCGGATCCTGCTGGCGGCACAGGCCGGGCTGATCGCCGAACGGGGACTCACGCTGATCGGGGTCACCCTGGCCAGCCTGGACCATGCCGATTCGCTGCAGCTGGAACTGCCATTCGAGAATGCCCCGTCGCGCCAGCTCGATCGGGCGGTGGACGACATCCGGCAACGGTTCGGGACCGCAGCGCTGGGCCGGGCCGCCATGATCGGGCGGGATCCGGGCGTTGCCGTGCCGTTGCTGCCGGACTAATGCCCCGAAGGGTTATCCACAGGCCGGAATGCTCGATTCCGAACTTCAGGCATGATGGTGGGCATGCGGGGTCCAGGACGTTTGATGGCTTTTGTCGGTCTCGGCCTCGTGGTGACAGCGCTGGTGGCCTGCGGCGGCGGTGACCCGGCCCCGAACCTCTCGACCGTGCCGGCGGGATCGTCCGCACCGGGCTCCTCCGGTGCCGCGTCGTCCGCTGCGGTCCCGGCCAGCCCCAGCCCGGTCTACCCGGCGGACGTCCCGCTGACCGGGCACAACGTACGGCCGGGCGAGAAGCCACCGATCTACCCGGCCGCCGCCTCGGCCCGGACCCAGGCCGGTGCGAACGCCTTCGCCGAGTTCTTCATGAAGACCCTGGATTGGGCCTATGCCACCACCAACCCGTCCTACATGAAGCACTACTACGGCCCGACCTGCGGCCAATGCAGCGGACTCGCGACAGGCATAGCGAAAACCGCGACCGCCGGACACAGCTATGAGGGCGGCCGAATCACCGAAACCTCAGTTGTCCCGACATCTATAGAACCCGTTACAGCACCTGCGGAGTACTGCTCAGTGGTTACCGTCAACGTTTCAACAACTTCGGTCGTAGACGCAAAAGGGAACGTCGCCAATGGATCGGCGGCAGCTCGCGGGTTGCGGTTCAAACTCTGCGCCGTCTCCGATCATGCACGTTGGCAAACAACTTATCTGAGCCGCTTGTGAACCACAGACTATCGCTATTGCTGTGTTTGGCCGCACTAATCTCATCAACCCTGAAGACATGCTCATCTTCGTATGCTGACTCTTCAGACTGCGGTTCCGCGGGAGACAGCGTCCTGACCGGCGCTACCGGTCCTGGCTTTGTCGGCGCGTCCGGTTCCTGTGACGTCCGCACGACGGACCTGCCAGCCGCCGGCGGGTTGCCGGTGCTGGTCGTCGACTGTGGCTACGCGACCGCCAAGGACGATCACACCCACTGGAACAAGAGCTGCGGCGCTACCGGCTTTCCGTGCCCACCCACTCCGAACAATCCCACCCCGCACCAGTTCATGACGACCGTCGCACTCACCGATCCACCGGTCCCGATCGCGCAATGGTGCGCCGGAGTGGACGCGCCGATGCCGTCCGCGGCCGCCTTGCGCGACGAGCTCATCCGGCTGCTGACGCCGCCCTCCATCGGCGTTTCACCCGACACCGGAACCGGTCTGGTCAATCTCAAGACGCTCTACTGGGTGCACACCGCGAGCACTGTCAACCTCGGTCGGGCGGCTCTCGTCGGCTTCCCGGTCGAGCTGCGCGTGCACTACCTGCGCACCGACTTCGACTTCGGCGACGGCACCGGTGACACGCTCGCCCCGACGCCGGGCACGCCGTACGACCCGTCGCACGACTGCGGCAACTGCGCGGCCGAATTCGGCCACACCTACCGCGGCGCGGGGCCGGTCACGGTCACGGCTCGCACCTACTGGCAGGGACAATACCGAATCGCCGGCCAGCAGTGGCAGGACATCCCCGGCGCGGTCACCGCCCGCCAGCCCGCGACGGCCGCGCTGACCGTCCGCCAGGCACACAGCACCCTGGTCAGCCGGTGACCGGACCGCCCGGCCGCACGGCCTCAGTCGGGGGTCTGGGTGGACTCTCGCGCCGCTCGCTCGGGATGCTCGGTGCGCTCGTCGGAATCCGCGAGGATCGCCTCGGCCTGCGCCTCCGGATCGTCGCTGCCGACCGCAAGTTCCTCGGGGTTCAGCTCGTGCGCACGCCGCTGGACGCGGTCGGGATCCGGATGCTCGGTCATGCTTCGACCGTAATACCCCGCAGCCGCCGGCAACCACGCTTCCGGCAACCACGCCGGCAGGCGATGATGCGGCCATGACGATGACCGCGGCAGAGACCGCCGAAGCGGTGCGCACCGGTGCCCGGTCCGCACCGGAGCTTCTCGAGCAGGCGCTGCACCGGATCGCGACCCATGACGGTGACCTGCGCGCGTTCCGGACCGTCCGAGCCGATCAGGCCCGCGCCGAGGCCGAACGAGTGCACGCACACCCCGACCGGGCCCGGTTGCCGCTCGCCGGAATCCCGCTGGCGGTCAAGGACAACGTGCCGGTCGCGGGTGAGTACCTGGGCAACGGGACCCTCGCCGGGGACCGCACGCCCCAGCAGGCCGACCACGAGGTGGTGGCCCGGCTGCGCCGGGCCGGCGCCGTCGTCGTCGGGCTCACCAACGTCCCCGAGCTGTGTGTCTTCGGGGCAACCGATTCGGCCGCGACCGGGATCACCCGCAATCCGTGGGATCTCGACCGCAGCCCCGGCGGGTCCTCCGGGGGCAGCGCCGCGGCGGTGGCCGGCGGGCTGGTGCCGGCCGCGCACGGCAACGACGGCATGGGCTCGATCCGCATCCCGGCGGCCTGCACCGGCCTGGTCGGCATCAAGCCGGGCCTGGGTACCGTCCCCTCCCAGCTGGGCAATGGTTCGTGGTTCGACATGGCCGAGAACGGGCCGCTTGCCACCACCGTCGAGGACTGCGCGCTGTTGCTCTCGGTGATGGCCGAGCGGCCCGAACTCGCCGGCCCGCGCGACCTCGACTCCCGGCCGCGGATCGGCATCTCGGTCAAGGCCCCGCTGCCCGGCCTGCCGGTGGACCGGGAGTATGCCGGCGCCGCGCTGCGGGCCGGCGACCTGCTCGCCTCGGCCGGCTTTCCGGTCGAGCATGCCGAGCTGCACTACCCCACGATGGCGGGCCCGGCGGCCCTGGCCCGCTGGTTCGCCGGTGCCGAACGCGATGCCAGCACGCTGGACCGGTCCCGGCTCGACGGCCCGGTCGCCATGCACGCCCGGCTCGGCCGGCTGATCCGGGCCGCCGGCGGGCCGCGCCCGGGCGGGCGCACGGCGTGGCAGCAGGCCGCCCGGCGCTACTTCGCGCAGGTCGACGTGCTGATCACCCCGACGCTCGCCCAACTGCCGTTGCCGGCCCACGCCTGGCACACCCGCAGCTGGGCCGCGAACGTGCTGGCCAGCATCCGGTACGCGCCGTTCGCCGCGGCCTGGAACCTGGCCGGCTGGCCCGCGATGGCGGTACCGGCCGGCGTGCACCCGTCCGGCCTGCCGCTGTCGGTCCAGCTCGTCGGGCCGCCGGGCGGCGAGGCGACGCTGCTCGCGGTGGCCCGCCACCTGGAACGGCTGAACCCATGGCCCCGGGTCGCGCCGGCCTACCGTGCCGGGGCGACCTGACCCGCTCGTCCGGGAGCGGCCGGCGAGGTCACTCCGACACCGTTCCGGTGGTGTAGAAGCGCTTCAGCCAGGCCATCCGCGCGCTGGAGACCTCCTCCACCGTCTGGCTGGCACAGGTCGGCAGGCCGCGGGCCAGGTCGATGTTGGCCTGGGTCTCGGCATCGGAGGTGGCGTTCAGCGAGACCCACATGCTCGGCCCGCAGGCGCGGACCGCGCCGGTCTCCTGGTTGCGGATCACATGGAACACGGCATCCTCCATCGCCATCGATACCCCACCCGCAGCCGGTGTGCCCGGCCCGGCCATCGGCTGCTCCCCAGGCACCGGCCACGGCGCCGTCGAGCCGAAGCCGGCCGGGTTCCGGCTCACCGAGATGTGCAGGTGGTACTGGTGCGGGTCACCCTGCTGGGCGTGGTAGCCGCCCGGGTTGTCCCAGTCGGTGATCCGGCCGCGATAGATCGCGTAGCCGTCGGGGTAGACCCGGACGTCGCGGGCGGCGTACATCCGGTTGACCATCCCGAACAAGGCCTCGCAGTCGGGCGCATCGCGGACCGGCACCACGCCGGGCACCCCGCTCACGTCCGCGGCGATGTCCAGCGCGCGCACCGTGCCGTCCAGCCACGGGTTGTGATCGGAGGCGGAGCCCTCGGCGAAATGCGCGGCATCACCGATGGTGCCCGTCTGCGGCGAGTTCAGCCAGCCCGCGCCGGGGTAGTCGGCCTGCAACTGATGCAGCAGGGTCAGCAGTGCCGGCGCCAGGCGGTAGCGCGCGTCCCCCGTCCAGACCATCGCGCCTCCCCCGGGACCCGACCTGCCCGGGTCACGACCGACGGCGAGCCGCCCGGCACCGGACCGGAATGTCGCCGCGATCCAGTCTCGCGGCCCGGCGCCGGTTTCGCCAGCTCAGGACGGAAACGGGCCGATCTGCTGCAGCGCCCAGGTGTTGCCGTCCGGATCGGCGAAATGCGCGTAGTGCACGCCACCCAGATCGACCACCTCGCTGACCGCCACCCCGGCGGCGACCAGCTGCTGCCGGGCGGCGGCGACATCGGCGACCACCAGGTGCAGTCCCCGCAGCCGGCCGGACATCGCCGGCTCGTAGAGGCCGGTGCCCAGCACGATCGAGGCCGCCGAACCCGGCGGGGTCAGCTGCACGAAGCGCTGGCCCGGCTGCGGCTGGACGTCGTGGTCGAGGGTGAAGCCCAGCCGGTCGGCGTAGAAGGCCGCCGCCCGGTCGATGTCGGACACCGGGACCGGCACCAGCTCGAGTTTCATCGTCAGCGACACGGACGGCCTCCTCCGGGATGGGAACGTCTGGACAGACAACACCACGGCACCGGGAACCTACCCCGCCTGGAGCCGACGAGCCGGAGCCCGACGAACTCGAACCGACGAAGCCGGAGCCGGAACCGACGGCCTGGAGCCCGACGGACTCGAAGCGACGGACTGGAGCCGACGCGGGGACTCGAACCCCGAACCGCTCGATTACAAGTCGAGTGCGCTACCAATTGCGCCACGCCGGCCACACCCCGGCGCTACACCCGGGGCACCGCAATCCTAGACAGCGACCGGCCACCGAACACCCCGCCGGGTCGATCCGCCGGCCGGCCCGGTACGAATGACCGCGTGACCCGCCTGCACAAGCCCCGCGCCGGCTTCTGGATCCGCCTCTGCGTGATCGTCCTCTACCCCCTCGACAGCCTGCTCTTCAAGCTCCGCTGGCATCACCTCGACCGGATGCCGGCCACCGGCGGCGTGCTGGTCGCGGTCAACCACATCTCGCAGGCCGACACCGCGACGATGGCCCGGCTGATCTGGCAGTCCGGTCGCATCCCGCGCTTCCTGATCAAGCACACCGTCTTCGAGTGGCCGGTGGTCGGCCGGGTGATGGCCGGCGCCGGCCAGCTGCCGGTCTACCGGGGCAGCGACCAGGCCGCAGATTCGCTGCGGGCGGCGGTGGCCGCGCTGCAGGCCGGGGAGTGCGTGATCATCTACCCCGAGGGCACCATCACCCGCAACCCCGACTACACCCCGATGCAGGCCCGCACCGGCGTCGCCCGGCTGGCCCTGGCCTGCCCGGACGTCCCGGTGATCCCGATCGGCCAGTGGGGCGCGCACCGGACGCTGGGCCGCGGCGGCCAGTTCCGGCCACTGCCCCGGCACCGGCACGAGGCCTCGCTCGGCGAGCCGGTCGACCTGGCCGAGTTCCGCGGCCAACCCGGCTCCGAGCCGTCGGCCGAGCTGCTGCGCGCGATGACCGACCGGATCATGGCCGCGGTCGGCGAGCAGGTGGCGCTGGCGCGGACGAGCGCCGACGGCCACCCGGCGGCGGAGCGCCCCACGGACCAGCACCCTGGGGACCCGCACACCGCCGGCGACCGGCCGGCCTGACCCGCAGCCACGCCCTCAGCCCGGCGGCCCGGAGCTGCCCCGCACCACCAGCTCGCACGGCAGCAGCCGCTGGACCGCCGTGGCCCGGGGCCGGTCGTCGAGCAGCAACTCGATCGCCGCCCGTCCCTTGCCGGCCAGCGGCTGCCGCACCGTGGTCAGCCCCGCTCCGGCCGCGGCCGGCACGTCGTCGAACCCGGTCACCGTGACCCCCGGCCGGCCCCGCGCCTGCAGCTCGTCCAGCACGCCGAGTGCCAGGATGTCCGACAGGCACAGCACCGCGGTCAGGTCCGGCGCCGCACCGAGCAGCGCGGCGGCCCCCAGCGCGCCCTCCTCCCGGGAGTTGGCCACGCGCTCGGTCACCAGCACGCGAGCCCCGGCTGGCAGCGTGTCGCGCAGCCCGAGCAGCCGCAGCTGACGCACCGGGTGCCGGACGGCTCCGGCGGCCACCCGGTCGGCCAGCGGGGACGGCTTCGGCTCGGCCGGCACGTCCTCGTCCCGGCGGACCGCCACCACGCCGATCCGGCGGTGGCCGAGCCCGGCGACGTGTGCCCCGATCAGGGCGCAGCCGGCCCGGTCGTCGATCCCGACGAAGTCCACCCCGGGCAGCCCGAGCGGGGTGTCCACGATCACGGCCGGCTGCGGCCGGGCCAGCACCGCGGCGAGCAGCTCGTCGGCGGCCGACAGCGCCGAGACCACGAACCCATCCACCGCCGCCCGCTGCACCGTCTCCAGGTGGTCGCGGCCGGCGGGCACCATCAGCAGCGACCGGCCGCGTTCGGTACAGGCCGAAGCCAGGCCACCGACGTACTCCACCGCACCGGGGTCGTGGAAGGCATACTCCAGGCGCTCGGCGAAGATCAGCCCGACCGCGTCGGCCTGCCGGGTGCGCAGTGACCGGGCGACCGGATCGGGCCCCGGATAGCCCAGCTCCACGGCTGCCGCCAGGACCCGGTCGCGCAGGTCCGCGGACAGCTGGTCGGGCCGGTTGTAGGCATTGGACACGGTCGTCCGCGAGACCCCGACCCGGGCGGCCACCGCGGCAAGGGTGGCCCCCGGACGTCCCCGCCGGGGGACGTCCGGCCGCACCGGATCGTCAGCCATCACCCCCACGTTATCGGGTGACCGGCGCTAATCCGGTCGCGCGCGGCGCGGGCGTCCCGACAGAATCTGGCCATGCCCGAACTCGTCCGACCCGCCCCCCAGTACGCCGATTCCTTCCGCGCCGCGATGGCCGACTTCATCGCCGAGGGCCGCGGCGCCCCGGACGACGACTCCGCCCTCGGCCGGGGCATCGCGGAGTTCGCCGGCCGGTGGCAGTCCGACGCCGGCTTCGCCGAGTTCCTGGACGCGCTGCACGCCGCGGGCGACACCAGCCGGCCGGCGCCGCCGAACTGGACCCACGTCAGCACGTTCTGGTGGGCCGACGGGGCCGAGTTCCTGGGCTCGATCCGGATCCGACACGAGATGGTGCCGGCGGTACTCGAGGATGCCGGCCTGATCGGCTACGACATCGCCCCGCGGGCCCGCCGCCGCGGTCACGGCACCGCCATGCTGCGCGCGGCGCTCCCGCACGCTCGGGCGCTCGGTTTCGACCAGGCGCTCATCAGCTGCGACTCCGACAATCTCGCCTCGCGCCGGGTGATGGAGAACAACGACGGCGTGCTCGACGGCGAGCGGGACGGCAAGCTGTGGTTCTGGGTGCCGACCACGCCGACCTGAGACCACGCCCGCCTGAAGCCGCACCGCCGACCTGGGACCACGCGCGCCTGAAGCCGCACCGCCGAGCTGAGGTCCGCACCGCCGGCCGGACATGCGACAGCGGCCGCCCCCTGAGGCCAGGGGACGGCCGCCGCGTGCCTAGCGGACTAGTCGTGGTTGGTGGCCAGCGCCTGCAGCGAGGAGTACGGGCCGTTGAAGTAGTCCTGGTCGCCCGGGAAGGTGCCGGAGTCGGCGTACTGCCACATGGTCCAGGTCGCAGTACCGGCCGGCGGGGTCGGCGCGGTCGAGCTGTACTTGGCGATCCAGAACGGGTTCGTCGACGCGAACGCGCTGGAGTTGCCCGTGCAGGTCGTCCACCAGTCCAGCGTCGTGTAGATCATCGGGTACTTGTTGTACTTGGCGTGGATCTCGTTCGAGAACGCCCGGACCCAGCTGACCATCGCCGACTGCGACAGGCCGTAGCACTCGGCGCCGCTCGGGTTGTACTCGATGTCCAGCGCCGGCGGCAGGGTCTTGCCGTCGGCGGACCAGCCACCACCGTGCGCGGCGAAGTAGTCGGCCTGGACGGTGCCGGACGAGCTGTTCGGGTGGGCGAAGTGGTACGCGCCGCGGATCATGCCCGCGCTGTAGGAGCCGTTGTACTGCTGGGCGAAGTACGGGTTGGTGTAGGTGGTGCCCTCGGTCGCCTTGACATAGGCGAACCGGGCGCCGTTGGCGTACGCCGTGGACCACGCGACGTTGCCCTGGTAGCTGGAGACGTCCATGCCCTGGACGTAGGTGGCGGCGTTCGCCTGGGCGGGCATGAGCAGGCCGGCGGCGAGCGCGCCGACTGCCAGCGCACCGGCCGCGATGCCGGTGGTGAGCCTGTTCCGGATGCCGGCCAGCGGCCGTGCTGCGAACATGCAGTTCTCCTCGGAAGGTGGGGACGGCGGGGGCAGCCGCCCGCGGGGGAATGATCTTGCGGGATAAATATGTGCAAATCTGGCGCAATGGTCAATGGTCTTTGGTATCGAATCGGCATCGCTTGACGCCGAGCGATGCCGACGGGTCCAATGGCAGCGTCGTCGACCGCTATGCCGGTCGGGGCTGCCGCCTTCCATCGGTGGGGGCGGACCACAGCACCGGCCGGAATACCGTGAGGCCCGCGCACCCGCGCGAGCCCGTACCCGGTGCGGTCACCGCTCACCGAGAGGATCAGCGATGGCTGAAGTCCAGTACGTGGAGGCTTCCCGGATCTACCCCGGAAACCCCGTCCCCGCAGTGAACCGCCTCAACCTCGACGTCGCCGACGGCGAGTTCGTCGTGCTCGTCGGCCCGTCCGGCTCGGGCAAGTCCACCGCGCTGCGCATGCTCGCCGGCCTGGAGGACGTCGACCAGGGCGAGATCCGGATCGGCGGGGTGGACGTCTCCCAGAAGCCGCCGAAGGACCGGGACATCGCGATGGTGTTCCAGAACTACGCGCTCTACCCGCACATGTCGGTCGCCGAGAACATGGGCTTCGCCCTGAAGCTCAAGGGCGTCTCGAAGGAGGAACGGGCCCGCAAGGTGCTCGCCGCGGCCAAGCTGCTCGACCTCGAGCGCTACCTGGACCGCAAGCCCAAGGCGCTGTCCGGCGGCCAGCGCCAGCGGGTCGCGATGGGCCGGGCGATCGTCCGCGAGCCCAGCGTGTTCCTGATGGACGAGCCGCTGTCGAACCTCGACGCCAAGCTGCGCGTGGAGACCCGCGCCAACATCGCGGCGCTGCAGGCCCGGCTGGGCACCACCACCATCTACGTGACCCACGACCAGGTCGAGGCCATGACGATGGGCGACCGGGTCGCGCTGCTCAAGGACGGCATCCTGCAGCAGGTCGACACGCCCCGCAACCTCTACGACCGGCCGGGCAACGCCTTCGTGGCCGGCTTCATCGGCTCGCCCGCGATGAACCTGGTCAAGGTCCCGGTCGCCGAGAACGGCGCCCGGCTCGGTGACGTCGAGGTGCCGCTCAAGCCGGACGCGATGGCCGCGATCCGCTCGGCCGGCCTGAAGGAGGTCATCCTCGGCGTCCGGCCGGAGTCCTTCCACGCGGCACAGGACGGCGGTGGCCTCAAGCTCAAGGCCACCCTGGTCGAGGAACTCGGCGCGGACGCCTTCGTCTACGGCGAGCTGCCCGGCCTGAAGACCCAGGACGTCGGCGACGACGGCGGCGCCAAGCCGTTCACCGTCCGCTTCGACGGCCGTGTCCCCCCGAAGATCGGCAGCGAGATCGCGCTGACCGTCCGGTCCGAGGAGACGCACGTCTTCAACCCGGAGAGTGGCGAGCGGCTGGGCGACTAGCCAGCGGTACTGCGAAGGGGACGCCGACCACCGACGGCGTCCCCTTCGTCGTGCGTTCGGGGTGTCAGGCCAGCCGGCGCTGCCGGGCCACCTCGGCCAGCGTCACCGCGGCGGCCACCGAGGCGTTCAGCGACTCGGCCAGGCCGGTCATCGGGATGGAGAGCCGGACGTCGCAGGTCTCGCCCACCAGCCGTGACAGGCCGCGGCCCTCCGAGCCCACCACGACCACCAGCGGATCGGTGGCGAAGCCGAAGTCGTCCAGCGTCGTGTCGCCGTCCGCATCCAGGCCGGCCACCTGCAGGCCGGCCTGCTGGCAGTCCCGCAGCGCCCGCACCAGGTTGGTCACCTGGGCCACCGGGATCCGCGCAGCGGTGCCCGCCGAGGTGCGCCAGGCAGTCGCGGTGACGCCGGCCGAGCGGCGGGTCGGCAGCACGATGCCCTGCGCGCCGAAGGCCACCGCGGACCGGATCACCGCGCCGAGGTTGCGCGGGTCGGTCACGCCGTCGAGCGCCACCAGCAGCGGCGTGGTGGTGGACTGTGCCACCAGGTCGAGCAGGTCGGGCAGCTCGTCGTAGACGAAGGCCGGCACCTGCAGCGCGATGCCCTGGTGCAGGATGCCGCCGGTCCGCCGGTCGATCTCGGACTTGCTGACCTCCAGGATCGGCAGCCCCCGGTCGGCGGCCAGGTGGATCGCCTCGGTCACCCGCTCGTCCGCCTCGATGCCGACGGCGACGTACAGCGCGTTCGCGGGGATCGCGGCCCGCAGCGCCTCGGCGACCGGGTTGCGCCCCACCAGCAGCTCGGGTGCGTCGGTGTTGCGGGGGCCGCCCCGTCGCCGGCCGGACTCCGCAGACCGGCGCTCGGCGGCCGCAGCCCGCCGGGCCGCCGGATGCCCCTTGCGCTCGGTCGCCTTCGGGGTCGGTCCCTTGCCTGCCAGCCCGCGCGCCCGGTTCCCGCCGGAGCCGACGGTGGCGCCCTTCTTGCCCTTGCGGACCGCGCCACGGCGAGATGAATTGCCTGCCATTATCGACCTGTTCTCGTTCGGATTCGGGCGTTACCTGGCCAGCGTCCAGCGCGGGCCGTCCGGGGTGTCCTCGACGACCACGCCGGCCGCCGCCAGGGTGTCCCGGATCTGGTCGGAGGAGGCGTAGTCCTTGCGCTCGCGTGCTGCCTGCCGCTGCCGCAGCGCGAGGTCGATCAGCTGCGACACGGTGTCGTGCAGTGCCACGGCCTCCCCGCTGGTGGCCTGCCAGCGCAACGGGTTGAGGCCCAGCACGTCGGTCATCGCCAGCACCGCCGCCAGCGACTCGGCCACCGCCGTCTTGTCCGAGGCGGCCAGCGCGGAGTTGCCGGCTCGGCGGGCCCCGTGCAGCACCGCGAGCGCCTGCGAGACGTTGAGGTCGTCGTCCATCGCCGCGCAGAACTCGGGCGGCGGCTCGGGCAGCCGTTCGGGCTCCCCGACCAGTTCGACGGCGCGCTGCACGAAGTTCTCCAGGCCGGTGTACGCGGTGGCGGACTCGGCCAGCGACTCGGCCGAGTACTCGATCGCGGAGCGGTAGTGCACCGCCCCGAGGTAATAGCGCAGCTCGACCGGCCGCCAGCGCTTTGCCATCTCGGCGATGCTCACTGTGTTGCCCAGCGACTTCGACATCTTCTCGCCGGCCATCGTCACCCAGCCGTTGTGCATCCAGTAGCGGGCGAACTCGCCCCCGGCCGCGACCGATTGGGCGACCTCGTTCTCGTGGTGCGGGAAGATCAGGTCCAGGCCACCGCCGTGGATGTCGAACGCCGAGCCGAGGTACTTGCCGGCCATGGCCGAGCACTCCAGGTGCCAGCCGGGACGCCCGTCCCCCCACGGCGTCGGCCAGCTCGGCTCACCCGGCTTGGCCGACTTCCAGAGCGCGAAGTCGCGCGGATCGCGCTTGCGGGACTCGCCCACCGAGTCGCCGGCCGGCAGCATCTCGTCCACCTTCTGGCCGGACAGCCGCCCGTACGCCGCGAACGACCGGACATCGAAGTAGACGTCGCCCTCGGAGGCGTAGGCGTTCCCGGTCGAGATCAGCCGCTGCATCAGGGTGATCATCTCGGGGATGTGCCCGGTCGCACGCGGCTCGATGGTCGGTGGCAGGCAGCCGAGGATCCGGTAGCCGTCGCGGAATGCCTGCTCGAAGATCGTGGCGTGCGCCCACCAGGGCCGGCCGGCCTCGGCCGCCTTGGTGAGGATCTTGTCGTCGATGTCGGTGACGTTGCGGACGAAGGTCACCTCGTAGCCGCGGTACTCCAGCCACCGGCGCAGGATGTCGAAGTTGAGCCCGGACCGCAGGTGCCCGATGTGGGGCTCGCCCTGGACCGTGGCTCCGCACAGATAGATCGAAGCCTGGCCGGGAACGAGGGGCTCGAAGTCCCGGACCGTCCTGGTAGCGGTGTCGTACAGCCTGAGCGTCACCGGGCAAGTCTACGGGGCACTTACCGCACAATGACCCGGGTCGGCGTCACCCGGACCACCACCCGGATGTTGTCGGTCCCCTCGTCGCCGGTGTAGCTCTGGCCGGTGTAGATCTGCGACAGCCGCTCGATCAGCTGCGGGCCGCCGTCTGTGGTCATGCTGACCGTCCCGCGCACCTCGACGTAGCGGTACGGGTCGGCCTTGTCGAGGATCAGCACGCTGGCCCGCGGGTCCCGGAGCCAGTTCGTCTCCTTCTTGCGGCCCTGGGTGGTCGACAGCAGCAACTGGTCGCCGTCGTGGGTCGCCCACAGCACCGAGGTCTGCGGCGAACCGTCGGTGTTGCTGGTCGCCACCACCACGAAGTTGGCGTCGTCGAGCAGGGTCCTGGCACGCTCCGGCAAGGCAGTCATTCCTTGATCGTACGAAGGGCAGGGCCGGCGCCGCCGACTAGATTCGGTTCGTGGACACTTCCTCGCACGAGCTGCATCCCGACTCGATCGCGGTCGCCGCGGGCCGGCCGGACAGGTCCGGCGCCGGGCCGGTGAACCAGCCGGTAGTGCTGACCTCGACCTTCCACGCCGGCGGTGACCGCGTCTACGGGCGTGACGGCAACGACACCACCGCGGCCTTCGAGGCCGCGGTGGGCGCGCTGGAAGGCGGGCACACGGTCAGCTTCGCCTCCGGGGTGGCGGCCACGAACGCGCTCGTCGCCGACCTGCCGGCCGGAGCGGCGCTGGTGCTGCCGGACTCCTTCTACAACTACCACCGGACGATCTTCGACCGGCAGGCCGAGCTCGGCCGGCTGGAGCTGCGGGTCGTCGACGTCACCGACCTCGACGCGACCGTCGCCGCGCTGGACGGTGCCGCGCTGCTCTGGCTGGAGCTGCCCACCAACCCGGGACTGGTGGTGCCGGACCTGCCCGAGCTGGCCGCCGCGGCCCGGCACCGGGGCGTGCTCAGCGTCGTGGACGCGACCCTGGCCACCCCGCTCGGCATCCGGCCGCTGGAGCACGGCGCGGACGTGTCGATGCACTCGGCCACCAAGTGGATCGCCGGCCACAGCGACCTGTTGATGGGCGTGCTGACGGTGGCCGACGAGCAGCGGCACGCGGCCTTGCTCGCCCGGCGCAGCCTCACCGGCGCGATGCCCGGCGCGCTGGAGTCGTTCCTGGCCCTGCGCGGGGTGCGGACGCTGCCGGTCCGGCTGGAACGGGCGTGCGCCAACGCCACGGTGCTGGCCGATCGGCTAGCCGAGCACCCGGCCGTCCGGGCGATCCACTACCTCGGCTTCGACAGCCACCCGCAGGCGAAGCTGGTGGACACGCTGCTGGACCACCACGGGGCGATCGTCTCGTTCACGCTCGGGTCGGTGGAGGCCGCGGACGCGCTGTGCCGCCGGGTACGGCTGATCACGCACGCCACCAGCATCGGCGGGGTGGAGTCGCTGATCGAGCGGCGCGGCAGCTACCCGGGCGAGCTGGCGCAGGGCACCCCGGCCGAGCTGATCAGGCTGTCGGTCGGCGTCGAACACGTCGAGGACCTCTGGGCCGACCTGGCACAGGCGCTGGCCTGACGGGCGCCCCTCCGTGCCCAGCCTCGACCAGCGGGGACGCGGTTCAGCGGGCGATGACAGCGGTGGCGATCGCGGCCAGGCCCTCGCCCCGGCCGGTGAGGCCGAGCCCGTCGGTGGTGGTGGCCGCCAGGCTGACCGGGGCGCCGACCACGTCGGACAGCAATGCCTCCGCGTCCTGCCGGCGCGGCCCCAGCTTGGGCCGGTTGCCCACGAGCTGCACAGCCAGGTTGCCGACCCGCCAGCTGCCCTTGCGGAGCAGGCTCATCACCTCTACCAGCAGGTCGATGCCGGACGCGCCGTCCCACCGGGGATCGTTGGTGCCGAAGACCGCCCCGAGATCGCCGAGACCCGCCGCGGACAGCAACGCGTCGCACGCGGCGTGACAGACCACGTCACCGTCGGAGTGCCCGGCACACCCGTCGACGTTCGGCCAGAAGAGCCCGGCGATCCAGCACTCGCGGCCGGCCTCGACCGGATGGACGTCGACCCCCACGCCGACCCGCGGCATCGTCATCGGCTGGCCACCAGCAACTCGGCCAGCCGCAGGTCGTACGGGGTGGTGATCTTGAAGGCCGTCTCGTCGCCCGCCACCGTCACCACCTTGCCGCCGTGGGCCTCCACCACGCCGGCGTCATCGGTGGCGACCAGCTCCGGGGCGGCCGCGTAGGCCTGCCGCAGCTCGGCCAGCCGGAAGCCCTGCGGCGTCTGCACCCGGCACAGCTCACCGCGGTCCACGGTCTCGACCACCCGTCCGTCCGCCACCCGCTTGACGGTGTCGACCACGGGCACCACCGGGATCACCGCCTCGGCTCCGGCGAGCAGGGCGTCGACCACGTTCGAGATCATCTCAGTGGGCACCAGCGGCCGGGCCGCGTCGTGCACCAGCACGAATTCCGTGCTGTCAGACAGCGCGGCCAAGCCCCGACGCACCGATTCGGAACGGGTGTGGCCGCCCGGCACCACCGTGACCGGGCCGGGCCCGAGCACGGTGCTCAGACTCTCGGCAGCGGCCGCCGGGGCGACCACCACCACCTCGTCGA
Source organism: Jatrophihabitans sp. (assembly GCA_035507775.1). Classification (GTDB taxonomy): domain Bacteria; phylum Actinomycetota; class Actinomycetes; order Mycobacteriales; family Jatrophihabitantaceae; genus Jatrophihabitans_A. The sequence goes on along the minus strand of DATJNU010000042.1, from coordinate 31,687 downwards.
CAGCAAGGTGCTCGGTGAATGCGGCCAGCGACCAGTCCAGGAGGCTGCGCCCGGCGAGGCCGACCAGGGCCTTAGGCATGCCCAGCCCAAGTCGTTCACCGGAACCGGCCGCGACCAGGACCGCAGCAACACTCATCGCCGCACAACGCCGATAGAGAAATGATCAGGCGACGGCTTCGGCCAGCACCTCGTCCAAGACGAGTTCGGCCTTGTCCTCGTTGGTTCCCTCGGCCAGTGCCAGTTCGCTGACCAGAATCTGGCGGGCCTTGGCCAGCATCCGCTTCTCGCCCGCGGACAGGCCCCGGTCCTTCTCGCGACGCCACAGGTCGCGGACGACCTCGGCGACCTTGTTGACGTCACCCGAGGCGAGCTTCTCGCCGTTGGCCTTGTAGCGCCGGGACCAGTTGGTGGGCTCCTCGGTGTGCGGTGCGCGCAGCACCTCGAACACCCGGTCCAGCCCCTCCTGCCCGACGACGTCACGCACCCCGACGATTTCGGCATTGTCGGCCGGCACTCGGACGGTCAAATCGCCCTGCTGCACCTTGAGGACCAGATAGGCCTTTTCTTCACCCTTGATAATGCGCTTCTCGATTGCCTCGATTTTGGCAGCGCCATGGTGCGGATATACGACGGTTTCGCCGACCTCAAAAGTCATAGAGGCAACCCCTTTCGGTTCCCCAAGGGTAACACGTGGCGGCGACACGCCCAGCTCGAAGATCGCCCGCCCCAGCCCTCCCACCGTGCTATACGCGCAGTTGGGCGAGCACCGGCAGCGCGGTCGGGCGAGCCCGGCGAAGCAGCCTCGGGCGCCCTGCCGGCAGCCCCGGCAGCCGGTAGCGAAGCGGGGCCTGGCTCGCCCTGAACGGGGGCCGGGGCCCGGCGCGCGACCCTATCGGCGGCCGGTCGCCCGCGGCTCGCTACGCTGAGCCGGACGGCCGTCGGCGACGGTCGGCTAGTTGCCCCGAGGCGTGAGGAGCTGGAGAGCGTGCCGAAGGAGTTGCCGGGCCGGTCCGGAGCCATTCGACGGTTCACCGCAGCTGCCGCCACCATCGCGGCCGGCGCCTTCCTGCTGGCCGGCTGCGCCGCCGGCCAGGACGCCCAGACGGTGAACCAGCGCCCCCCGATCGACGGCGCCTCCACCGACGCCGGACCGATCTCGGTCCGCACCGCGGCCATCGTCTCGGGCACCGACGGCACCTACACCAAGGGCGGCGACGCCATGCTGCAGCTGGTGCTGGTCAACAACGGCCCGGCCAAGGTGGAGTTGCAGTCGGTCTCCACGCCCGCCGCCGGCAGCACCCAGGTCAGCAACGTCGGCGTGAACGAGACCTCGTCGACCTCGCCCAGTTCGGCCGGTGAGTCCGCCAGCGGATCGGCTACCGCCAGCGGCTCCGCCACGGGCTCTGCCTCCGCGTCGGCCTCGCCGACGGGATCGGCCAGCCCCTCCGAGAGTTCGACCGCGCCGTCCGGCAGCGAGACCCCGAGCAGCCCGATCGAGGTGCCGGCCGGCGGCTCGGTGCAGGTCGGCTTCAGCGCGATCGGACCCAACGTCGTGCTGAACCAGCTGACCGACGCCCTCTACCCGGCCCAGACGGTGCCCGTCACGTTCACCTTCTCCGACGGCACGAGCTTCACCCTCCCGGTGCCGGTGCAGCTGGCCAGCGAGGCCCCGTCCGCGCCGGTGCTCAGCCAGGCGACCGAACCCACCGAGGCCAAGAACTGACCCACCGCTCAGGCGGCCTCGCCACCTGAGCGGTTCTGTCGGTGGCTGCCGGTAGCGTCGCCGCCGTGACCACCTCCACCGGCAGCCCGGGCAAGTCCAGTTCCAAGCAGGGCCGCCGCGCGCCCGGCTACGCCTGCACCGAGTGCGGCATGACGGCGGTCCGCTGGGTCGGCCGCTGCCCGGAGTGCCAGGCCTGGGGAACGATGGCCGAGGAGGGCGTGCGCGCGGCGGCGCTCAGCCTGCCCACCCCCGTCACGCCCCGGGTCGCCGCGCTGCCGATCGGCCGGCAGGACGCGTCGGTGGCCCGCGCGCGGCCGACCGGCATCGCCGAGCTGGACCGGGTGCTGGGCGGTGGCCTGATGCCCGGCGCCGTGCTGCTGCTGGCCGGTGAGCCAGGCGTCGGCAAGTCCACCCTGCTACTGGAGGTCGGCCAGCGCTTCGCGGAGTCCAGTGGCAGCCCTGCCCTGATCGTCACCGGCGAGGAGTCCACCGCCCAAGTGCGGGCCCGGGCCGAGCGGACCCACACGATGCACCCCGAGCTGTACCTGGCCGCCGAGAACGACCTGGGCGCCGTGCTCACCCACCTGGACGAGGTCAAGCCCGGCCTGTTGATCCTCGACTCGGTGCAGACCATTGCCTCGGCCACCGTCGACGGGGTGGTCGGCGGCGTGCCCCAGATCCGCGCCGTCACCGCCTCGATCAGCGCGGTCGCCAAGGAGCGTGGCATCGCCACCGTGCTGGTCGGCCACGTGACCAAGGACGGCTCCATCGCCGGGCCGCGCGCGCTGGAGCACCTGGTGGACGTGGTGCTCTACTTCGAGGGCGACCGGCACTCCTCGCTGCGGATGCTGCGTTCGATCAAGAACCGGTTCGGCGCCACCGACGAGGTCGGCTGCTTCGAGATGCACGAGGAGGGCATCGACGAGCTGCCCGATCCGTCCGGGCTGTTCCTCAGCGCCCGCGACATCGCGGTCCCCGGCACCTGCGTGACGGTGACGGTGACCGGCCGGCGGCCGCTGCTGTCGGAGGTGCAGTCGCTGGTCTCGGCACCGTACGGGCACGCCGGCTCGGCCCGGCGCTCGTTCACCGACCTGGACTCCTCCCGCGCCAACATGCTGCTGGCGGTGCTCGCCCGGCACGCCGGCACCTCGCTGGTCGAGCGGGACGTCTACGCCGCCAGCGTGGGTGGCATCAAGATCGTCGAGCCGGCGGTCGACCTGGCGGTGCTGCTGGCGATCGCGTCCGCGGCACACGACCTCGCACTGCCCGCCACCATGTGCGCGATCGGCGAGGTGTCGCTGTCCGGCGACATCCGGCGGGTGAGCAGCGTGCAGCGGCGGCTGACCGAAGCGGGGCGGCTGGGGTTCCGCAAGGCGTTGGTGCCCGCCGGGTCGCAGTGGTCCCGGGTGCCCGGCATGCAGGTGCTCGAGGTCGCGACCGTGGCCAAGGCATGGGAGTTGCTCACGGCGGTGGGCCGGGCATTTTGACCCCCTACACTGTCTGGCGCAACGTGCTGCGCGATCCGGGACCGGGTCGGCGTAGTTAGATATCCCGGACGGAGGCTTGTCCCCCGCGCCACGGCGGACGCCGGTGGCCCCGTCCGGCCGGATCGAGAGGAACGGTGAGCACCCATGGCGATTTCCGATCGCGACGACGTGCTGCGCACCGTCCTGGCCCTGCTGGCGCCCGGCACCGACCTGCGTGACGGGCTCGAACGGATCCTGCGCGGCAACACCGGTGCCCTGATCGTGCTGGGCTACGACAAGGCGGTGGACGGCATCTGCACCGGCGGCTTTCCGCTGGACGTGGAGTTCTCCGCCACCCGGCTGCGCGAGCTGGCGAAGATGGACGGCGCCGTCGTGCTCACCACCGACCTGGCCCGGATCATCCGGGCCGCCACCCACCTGATGCCCGACCCGTCCATCCCGACCGAGGAGTCCGGCACCAGGCACCGCACTGCCCAGCGGGTCGCGCAGCAGACCGGCTTTCCGGTGATCTCGGTGTCGCAGTCGATGAAGATCATCAGCCTCTACCTCGGCACCCGGCGGCATGTGCTGGAGAACTCGACCTCACTGCTGTCACGGGCCAATCAGGCGGTCGCGACGCTGGAGCGCTACAAGTCCCGGCTCGACGAGGTCGCTCAGACCCTGTCGGCGCTGGAGATCGAGGACCTGGTCACGGTGCGGGACGCCGCCTCGGTCTCCCAGCGGCTGGAGATGGTCACCCGGATCTCGGACGAGATCTCCGGCTACGGCGCCGAGCTCGGCACCGACGGCCGGCTGCTGTCGCTGCAGCTGGAGGAGTTGATGGCCGGCGTGCACGCCGACCGCGAGCTGATCGGCCGCGACTACCTGCCCAGCGGGCGGCGCAGCCGCACGGTCGAGCAGGTGATGAGCGACCTGTCGGAGCTCACGTCGGCCGAGCTCCTCGACCTCACGAACGTGTCCAAGGCACTGGGGTACCCGGGCACTCCGGAGGCCCTGGACCAGCCCGTCAGCCCGCGCGGCTACCGGCTGCTGTCCCGGGTGCCGAGGCTGCCCAGCTCGGTGCTGACCCGGATCGTCGAACACTTCGGCAACCTGCAGAAGGTGCTGGCGGCGACGGTGGACGAGCTGCAGGCGGTGGACGGGGTCGGCGACGCTCGGGCCCGGACGATCCGCGAGGCCCTCTCCCGGCTGGCCGACGCCTCGATCATCGAGCGCTACTCCTAACAGCCACCCACGCCCGGCGTTCCCGTCAGATCGGCTCGGTCAGACGGGTTCGGTCGGTTCGGCCGGACAGGTCCGATGCGGCTCGGCTCGACCGGACGAATTTTGGCTCGGCCGGACGGGTTCGGTCCGGCTCGGCCGGACGGGTCCGATGCGGCTCGGCTCGGCCGGACGAATTTTGGCTCGGCCGGACGGGTCCGATGCGGCTCGGCTCGGCCGGACGAATTTTGGCTCGGCCGGCCAGCCCGGTCGAGCGCTGTTCGAGCCGGTCTGTTTCGGTTCGGTCAGGTCGAATGCAAGCTTCGATCAGGTCGGGGGCGATTCGGTTCGGTCACGTGGTTGTGGCAGGCACGGTCGCCTCTCGGGTCGATCGAGATTTCCCAATCGATCATGGGCAACTCTTGTAGCTGATCATCGTTCGGCGTTAGGTTGGGGCGCCATCGCCGCCACCGCTGCGGCTTCGTCCACTAGGGATTCACCCACTGCGGGGAGGACGAGATGTCGGATGCGCTCATGCTCGAATTCACCGGTGTCACCGAGCAGCAGTACCAGGCAGTCAACACACTTCTCGGGATCGACGCCCGCACCGGAGCCGGTGACTGGCCACGGGGCCTGCTCGACCACACCGGCGCCACGTCACCGGACGGCAGCCTGGTCGTCTTCGAGGTGTGGGACTCGCAGCAGAGCCAGCTGGAGTTCATGAACTCCCGGCTCGGCCACGCGCTCAGCGAGGCCGGCGTGCCGGCACCCTCGCGGGTGCAGTGGTTCAGCGTGGTCGGGCAGACCGCGCCGGGCGCCCACACCGCCCGCACTTCCTGACGCGCGACCGCAGCACCAGGGCCTTGCGCTCCCGCTCGCCGGGCGCGGGATCAGCAGGGGCAGGTCGCGCAGGAAGCCTCGACCGCGCCGCCGATCCGGCGACGCCGCCTGCGGTCGCCCTCGCCCTGCCGGCTCGGGGCTGCCGTCCAGGATGCCGGCCGCGAAGGCACGGCAAGCCGCAGCCGGCGGCCCGACGCCAACAGACCCGGGCGCTCTAGACCTGCGGTCGCTGGCACCGGCCACGAGGTCGCGGCGCACCGGGCCTCGTCGGCCAGCCGCTGCAACCGGGCCCGGCGCAGGAGATCTGCCTGCCGCCAGCGAGCGAGCTCGCCGGTAAGGTGTGCGTACATCTGCCACTCCCAAGTCGACATCGCGGCGTGCCCGCGCGATGGGCGCACCGGGCGCCTGGCACGGTGCTGCCGGGCGACGGGGTCGCCGAACATCACTGTCGCTGATCGGCGCCGTCGCCGATCAGCACTGGTAATGAAGGCAGAACGACATCGGAGCCGGAAGCCTTCCGGCGATGCGAGATCGATACCGGGCAAGCCCGTGGACCGGTTGCCAGGGCGGTGCAGGCGTGGGCAGCAGCACGTCATGGCGACACGGCAGATGCCGAGACCGGCCGCGGGCGTCGCATCGGATACGCCAGGGCCAGAACCGCAGAGGCGGGAACCACCGGGCCCGCGTCCCGGCTGCCGAGCCCCGAGCCGAGCGGCCCGAACCGGCCGCCGGGCCGGCAGGCTGCCGCGGCAGGGAGCCCTGCCGCGACAGCTCAGCGACCGATCCGGTCATGCCGGTGGGAGGCGTCAATCCCCTTCGGAAACCTGGTAGATCTCGTCCGCCACCAGGCCATGCGCCTGCCGGTGCACGATCGCAGCGGCATCGGCCGTCGGAGCGTCCACCAGGCAGAAGATCTTGCCCTGCCCCTCGTCGACCCAGTACCGCAGGTACTGCACGTCGTGACCTTCCTGGGTCTCCAGATCGGCCGCATGCGCCTTCGCCACCTCGGCAGCGGCGACCGGCCCGTCAAGGTTGTGCACATCCATGAACAGCGGCATCTGTCGCTCCTCCCCGTCCTCGCCACGAGCCGGCAGCCCGCGGCTCGTCGGCCGGCTCCGAGCGAAACCAGCCGTCAGGTCATGGTGCCGCCTGCTGCTCGTCGAGACCAGATACCGTTGCGAAACAGGGGTATTCGATGGTGGCAGACATCAGGCGAGAGGTCGCTTCACCGACGAAGGCGGCATAGCTGCCAGCCGCTGCCCAGTCCCCTCACACCAGCCCAGCGGCACCGTCCCCAGCGGTACCGTGCTCACCGGTGACATCGCCCGTATCGAGGTTTTCGGCGCAGTCACAACCCAGGTCGAGCAGGACCTCGCCGTCCGTTCCGACTGCCTCGACCGCCAGGCACCACTGCGACCACGGGAGTTCCGCGGCCTTGGCGCACCGGACGACCAGCTCGTGCTCCCCGGCCGTCAACCGCACCGCCGCGGTGCGCCGGAGCGCCGGAGCCAGCTGGTAGAACCGGGCTGGCCCGTTGCCGGTGACCTCGGGCCTGATCGGCACGCCGTCGAGCAGCACCTCGACCTCGTCGCTGGCGAGGTAGCGGAACGCGACCGTCCGCTCCGACGCCGCGCGCAGGCGGGTCCGCGCATGCACGGTGACGGCCCGATCCGGCACCGCACGCGGGTCGCGCCGCACCGGCAGCAGGTAGCGCCCGGTCAGCTCGCCGAAGTCGGGATCGGACGGCTCCGCCCGGTGGCAGACCCAGCCCGACCCAGCCGGCTCCGCCGCGCCCAGCTCGGTGATCGCCACCGACCAGGCGGCCAGCGACGGGTTGAGCACCGCGCTCTCGTGCCGGTGCCGCAGCACGACATCGCCGTGCGCGGCGTGCCAGATCGCTGTCACCTCGACCGTCCAGCGGGCCGGCGCCAGCGTGTCGTCCCACCGGAACGGCGCGTCGAAGACCTCGCCACCGGCAGCCACCGGCACCGGTTCCCGGTCGACGACGGTGGTGCGGCCACCGCGGTGCAGGGTCCAGGTGCAGCGCGCGGTGACCCGCTCGTCCGGCGCGACGCCGATCACCAGCCGGCCGAGCGTGTCCGCCGCCTCGTCCGGCGCGGTGTGCTCGTCCACCCGGATGGCGGGTCCGCCGAGCCGCCCGACGGCCGCACCGCGGGCCGGGTGTTCGGCCGGCAGCGCCAACACCGCAGTCGCCGGGTCATCGCCGAGATTTCCCAGCAGCCGCAGCAGATCAGCCCGGCGCACCTGGCGATTGCGCCGCTCCCCTAGCACCGACAGCGCCCGCTCGGCGCGGACGAGCAGCTCGACGGACGGCCCGGCCAGCGCCGGCAGCTCGACCACCGTCACCTCGCCGTCCTGCCGCCAGTCGGCGTGCGGCGCCCCGTTCAACCGCACCTCGGCCGGGGCGGTGGTGCCCAGCAGCCGCACGGTGTACCGGCGGCTCCCGACGCCCGCGCCCGGCCGGATCGTCAGCAGGCAGCTGCGCTCGTCCGGGGCCTGGGCCTCGAACGACGTCCAGCCCTGCTGGCCGGACCGGTGCGCCGAGCCGGCACCGTCGTCCAGGTAGTGCCGGCCGGCACCGGCCGCGCCCGGGACCACCTCGAGGATGAGGTGGTCGTCCGGCTGGTCCGCGGTGCTGAGGGCCGGCGCCGCCAGCGGCAGCACCGCGCCCCGCCGGACGAACAGCGGCAGCCGGTGCAGGTCGGCCAGCTGGCGCACCCAGCGCGGGCCGGTGACCAGCTCCAGCGTGTGCCGCTCGACCCACTCGCCCGGGGGCAGCCAGACGTCCACCGTGGCCAGGCCCGTCGCCGGGTCGGCCGGATGCACGGCCGGGGCGACCACCAGGTCGTCGCCCAGCAGGTACTCGTACCGGGCGGCGTAGGCGTTGTCGTCGGCCGGTGCCAGCCAGCTGAGTGGCCGGACCGGCGCGCGTCCCGAGTCGGCCGCCTCCCGAGCGGCGGTGTGGAGGTAGGGCACCAGCGCGTACCGCAGCTCGAACGCCGCCCGCGCCGCCGCCAGTACCTCGTCGCCGAATATCCACGGTCGCCGCTCGGACTCCGGCTCCTGGTTGCTGTGCAGCCGCAGGATCGGGCTGACCGCGCCGAACTGCACCCACCGGACGTACAGCTCGGGGTCGTCCGGGCCGACGTGGCCACCGATGTCGTGGCTCCACCAGCCGTAGCCGACATTGGCGCCGGCCGCGGTGTAGCGGGGCTGGAACCGCAGCGCCGACCACTGCGCGAAGGAGTCGCCGGAGAAGCCGATCGGGTAGCGATGGCTGCCCAGGCCGCCCCACCGGCTGAAGGTGACCGGGCGCCGGTCGGGCCGCCGGCCCAGGTCGGTGAAGTGCAGGTGGTTCAGCCACGGCAGCGGGTCGATGCCGGCCCCGTCGAAGCTGCGGCCCTGCTGCCAGTCCAGCCACCAGAAGTCGACGCCGTCGTCCTCCAGCGGATGGTGCAGCAGCTCGAAGTAGTGCCGGACGAAGGCCGGGTCGGTCACCCGGAACGGCACCGCCCCGGCGGAATCGTGCGCCACCGCCTCGGCGAAGGCGGCGTATCCCTCCTCGAACGGCTGCACGCCGAGCGCGGGGTGCAGGTTCAGTGTGCTGTGCAGCCTGCGCTCGTGCAGCCAGGCCAGGAAGCCGGCCGGATCGGGGAAGAGCTCCCGGTTCCAGGTGTAGCCGGTCCAGCTGTCGGGCAGGTGCCAGTCCATGTCGATCACCACCACGTCCAGCGGCAGCCGCCGGCGCCGGAACTCCTCGACCAGCTCGCGCAGCTCGCCGTCCCGGTACGGCCAGTAGCGCGACCACCAGGCCCCGAGCATCCAGCGCGGGATCACCGGCACCCCACCGCCGAACGCCGTGTAGTCGCGGACCGCGGCGGGATAGTCGTGGCCGTGCCCGAAGAAGTACCAGTCCAGCGCGCCCGGCTCGCGGCTCCGGCCGGACACCCAGCCGTCCTCGAACAGGATCGAACCGGCGTCGTCGTGCACCGCCCAGCCCGAGCGCGACACCAGGCCCGGCTCCAGCCGGGCGTCGCCGCGGCAGGTGTCCACGGTGCGCCGGGCGCCGCCGAGGTTGCGCCGGTCCCGCAGCCCCGGCACCCACCGGGCCGCCGGCATCCCGGTCAGCTCGATCTGCAGGTTGCCGGGATGGAACGGCAGCCCGTCCACCCGGTGGCGCAGCCGGAGCGCCCCGGTGTCCAGCAGCAGGGTGCCGTCCCGCTCGTCCAGCCGGTAGTCCGGCACCGGCCCGCGCCGGGTCGGGAAGGCGTAGGAGGAACGGTCCTCGAACCGGCCGTGCTCGGACCACTCCAGCCGCAGCAGTCGATCGGTGAGGACGGTGAACCGGGCCGGGCCGCGCTGCACGACGGCAGCCGGATCGGCCACCGGCTCGCCGAACAACCCGATCCTGGCGACGAACTCCTCGTCGGCCTCGGTCACCCGCGACTCCCTCCGGTCGAACCTGCGGGCCCCGGGCCACCCCTGGCTCCGGAGCGCTGCCTGCCCCGGGGCGGGGCGTCCCCGCCTGCGGTCAGCGCAGCAGCAGTGGCACCAGCAGCTCGTCCCCGGTCAGCGCGCCGTGCTGGCCGATGAGGGCCGAGAGCCGGGGCTCGGCCCGGCTCCGCACCACCGCGCCCTCGGCGAGCGCGAGCACCACCAGGTCACCGATCCGGTCGTAGGCGGCCGGTGCCACCGATGGCCCGTACCAGCCCCGGGCGACGGCCTCGTCCCGGTCCAGCACCGCGAACCGGTCCCCCAGCCGCTCCTGCCAGCGGCACCGGACCTCCTCGAGCCGGCCGGGTTCGACGTGCACGTAGCGCACCCGGGCCTCGCCGGCCAACGCCCGCACCCCCTCGGACAGCGCCGGCTCGGCGTCGTAGTCGTGCCTGGCCGCCACCGGAACGTCCACCATGCCGTGGTCGGCGGTGACCACCAGCCGGGCGCCGGCCGGCAACCGCTCGGCGAGCAGCTCGACCGCCCGGTCGATCAGGGCCAGCTGCACCCGCCACGCCTGCGACCGGCACCCGTAGCCGTGGCCGATCAGGTCCAGCTCGCCGAGGTAGCAGTAGACCAGGCTCGGCCGGTCGGCCCGGGCGGCCTCGGCCACCGTGCTGGCGAGGTCGGCCGCCGTGACGACCGGCCGGTACGTCCCGCCGCGCAGCACCGCCCGGGTCAGACCGCTGCCCTGGAAGTCACGCGAGGACACCACCGACACCGCCAGGCCGGCGCCGGCGCCGCGTTCGAAGGCGGTCGGCCGGGACTGCAGCCGCTCGGGCACCAGCCGGTCGAGCAGGTCGGCACCGCCCTCGGCCTGCCAGCGCAGCCAGTTGACCGGCTCCCGGAGGCCGGCGACGAGCGAGGTGTAGCCGGTGATGCCGTGCTCGCCGGACGGCAGGCCGGTGCCCAGCGAGGCCAGGCTGCTCGCCGTCGTCGTCGGGAAGCCGGCGGTCAGCGCGCGGCCCGGCAGCCCGGCCAGGAACGGCGCGGCGGACTCGTGCTCGCGCAGCAGGTTCCAGCCGAGGCCGTCGACCAGCAGCACCACGACGCACTCGGCCGCCGGCAGCCGCAGCGGATTGCGCTCGCCGGGCACCCCCAGCGCGCTGAGGGCGGAGGGCATCAGGTCGGACAGGGCAGCCTCGGCATACCGGACGATGCCGGCGGGAGGCGCGGCGGCGGGCACGTCCCGACTCTAGCCGCGGGTCGCGACACCACCCTGCGCCGGCGCCGGCCGCCCACCAGGGCAATTCGTCCAGACCCGCAACGATCTGCGCCGCTCCGGTGGCGAACTCGCCGAATTACTGGTAATTCCTAGTGATCACATCGTCCGCCCGTCCGACCAACCGATCATCCGGACGGACGTCGCTGCCCGGTGCTCCGGACAGCGAAAGTGGCCGACTGGAGCGATCCAGCCGGCCACTTCTCGATGACTGACGATTGATGACAACAAGCCGCCAGTTATGTACTGTCTGTCCCTTAGCAGGTCAGATCGCCTTCAGTTCCACACGTAGTTGCGCACGGTCTTCACCTCCTGTTCCTGCACTGCGTCAGGATTCACCGAACGAAAGGATCGGCGTTGAAGAGCAGGGCGGCAAACTGGCCTCTGCGGCAGGAAAAGCGCCGAGTGCTGGCAGTCCTGGCAGTGGTCGAGCTGGCGGCCGTCACGCTGCCGGTACTGCTCCGGGCGCCGGTGCACCGTCCCGACTTCGGAATCGCCCTGCTGCTCGCCTCGCTGAGCGTCACCTACTCCCTGCTGGTCGTCGGATGGGAGAAGGCACGGCAGTACCTGCTCTTCGAACGAACCCCCACGGTGACCCCGAACGTGCTGGCCACCTGGTGCTTCGCGGCCGCGGTGATGCTGCCACCGACCCTGGCGGGCGCCGTCGCGCTGGTGGCCGCGATCGGAGACTGGCCGTCGTACAACGCGGCGGGCCACCGGGTGCTCTATCGCTACGTCTACAGCGCCTCGGGCGCGGTACTGGCCGCGACGACCGCGAGCTGGGTCGCCAGGCAGGCCCTGCCGCTGCCGGCCTCGCTCGGCCTGGCAGCCGCGGCCTACCTGGTGGTCGGCGTGGGCGCCGTGTCGCTGGCAATGTGTGCATCCGGACATTTTGCCGGTATCCGAGTTATGTTGCACCCCCGTACGCATTATCTGGAACTCATCACGCTCGGAGTTGCGCTGCTGGAATACGGGGTCCAGGCCGCCCGGCTGCCGCTGATCTGGCTCTCGCTGCCGGCCGCGGTCTTCCTGCAGCGCTGGTTCACCAGGGCCGAGCTGCGCGCCCGGGAGCGCACCGAGCGGCCGATGGCACAGGACGCCTGGCTGCACGTGGCCCGGGTCGTGGTCGAGGCGAGCGCGACGGTCACCGTGGTCCGGCTCGACTCGGGAGACCCGATCGCGGCGCGCAGCGTGGCCATGATGCAGGCCGGGTGCGACGCGATCGGCACCTACGCAGACGGCACCGGCCTGGCCATCCTGCTGCCCGACTGCCCGCCGCAGAACGGTGACGCGCTGGCTCGGCGGCTGCGCGCGGCCATGCACGTGCACAAGGTGCCGTGCAACATCGCCTCCGCCTCGAAGCCCCGGGACGGCCAGTACGTCGAGGACCTGCTCGCGGTCGCCGAGGCCGAGCTCGTGGCGAGAGAGGCGTCCAGCCGGACCGCGAACCCGAGCTGACCGCGATGACCGTCCACTCCGAACGACTGCCGCTGGCCCGGCCGCGGCCGGCGCCGGAACCGTGGCGAGCCGGAGCGTGGGCAGCCTGGGCGGCCGCCGTGCTGGTCGAGCTGATCATCTCGGCCCTCGCCGCGTTCTACATCGTCTGGGGCGCGTCGACGACGTGCGGCCAGGCCGCCGACCACCGCAACCTGGTCGACGGCCAGCAGTCGCTCGGCATCGCCGCACTGGTGCTCGGCAGCTGCTGGTTCGGCGCGATCCTGGTGGCTCCGCGCCGCTGGCCGCGGCTGCTGCTCGGCTGGTTGCTCAGCTGCCTGCCGCTGGCCCTGGTGGCGGCGACGCACACCGGCGTGCCGGACTGGACCGGCTCGTTCTGCTTCTGAGCCCGCGCCGCTGACGGGGCCGCGCCGCTGACGGGCCCGCGCTCAGCCGGCCAGCACGAACGTGCTCGGCGTGCCCTGGTGCCCGCCGAGGAATGCTTGCAGGGTGTACGTGCCGGCGCCGACCCGCATCCGGGTGCCGGCACAGGCCGGTTGCGAGGTCAGGCCCGACCACTGGATGTCGCGGCGGATCGGCTGGCCGACCGGCAGCGTGGCCAGGGCGGTTCCCGGCTGGATGGCGCAGTCGTGGCTGCCCCAGACCCGCGCGCTGCCGGTGTAGATGCGCAGCTCGATCTGACTGTCGGACAGGTCCGCCACGCACGGCGCGGGACCGCGGTTGGTCACGACGATGGCGACCTTGGGCTGGGCGCCCGCGGCGTAGCGGGGCTGCCCCGTGCTGGCCGCGATCGCGAGCTGGCCGGCGGCGCAGGCCTTGGGCACGGCGGGCACGCTGTGGTGTGCCGTCGTCGAGGCGCTGGAGGCCGGGACCCCGGCCGCGGGACCGGACGTGCCCGGGCTGCCGGGCGGGGTCGGGCTGCCGGGCGGGGTCGAGCTGCCGCGACCGGTCGGCGTGAAGCTGCCGGTGCCGCGCGGCGCCGCGTCGCCGCCGTTCCGGAAGGCCAGCGCGTAGATGCTCACGGCGGCCAGGGCCAGCACCGCGAGCAGCATGATTCGCCGCCGCCAGTACACGGACGGGGCCTGATCACCAACCGGATGCAACATGTGGCCTACAACGTAGTGGAGACGGCCGTTGCGACCGGGCACGCCCCGCCGAGAACCGCCATGTCAGGATGGGCGCTGCCATGCCAGCCGCCGCCGCCCTCGCCGCCCAGGTCACCGAATGGTTCGACGAGCACGCCCGCGACCTGCCCTGGCGGCACCCGGGCACGCCGGCGTGGTCGGTGCTGGTGAGCGAGGTGATGCTGCAGCAGACCCCGGTGAACCGGGTGCTGCCGGCCTACCGCGCCTGGCTGGAGCGCTGGCCGACCCCCGCCGCGCTGGCGGCCGACCAGCCCGGCGAGGCGGTGCGGATGTGGGGCAAGCTCGGCTACCCGCGCCGGGCGCTGCGGCTGCACGCCTGCGCCAGCGCGATCACCGACGAGCACGGCGGCCGGGTCCCCGACCAACTGCCGGCGCTGCTCGCGCTGCCCGGGGTCGGCGAGTACACGGCGCGGGCGGTGCTGGCCTTCGCGTTCGGGCGGCGGGCACCGGTGGTCGACGTCAACGTGCGGCGGGTGCTGGCCCGGGCAGTGACCGGCCAGGGCCTGCCGGGGCCACCGGCCACCGCCCGCGACCTGGCCCTGATGGAGCGGGTGCTGCCGGCCCCGGACGCTGCGGCGGCCCGGTTCTGCGCGGCGATCATGGAGCTGGGCGCGGTGATCTGCACGGCCGCCGGGCCGGCCTGCACCCGGTGCCCGGTCCGCGAACTCTGCCGGTGGCGGGCGGCCGGCTATCCCGCCTACGAGGGCCCGCTGCCCCGGCCACAGCGGTTCGCCGGCACCGACCGGCAGGTCCGGGGCCTGCTGCTGGACGTGCTGCGGGCCGCCGACGGGCCGGTCGTCCAGGCGAGCCTGGACGCCGTCTGGCCGGACGCCGTGCAGCGCCGCCGCGCGCAGGACTCCCTGGTGGCCGACGGCCTGCTCGACCCGCTGTCGGGTGGCCGGTTCGCCCTGCCGGGGTCGAAGCCACCCGGCTGATCCCGCTCAGCGGCCGGCCGCAACCGCCTCGATCTCGACGGTGATGTCGAACGGCAGACACGGCACCCCGACCACCGTGCAGGCCGGGGCCGGTCCGGGCAGGCCGGCCGCGCAGGTCGCCAGCGCGGCCGCGGCGACGCCGGCGAGCAGGCCGCCCGAGCCCGGAGCGCACGCGACCAGCACCAGCAACCGGACCATCCGGTGCGCCGGGACCGGTGCCTCCCGGAGCGCGGCGAGCACGTTGGCCATCGCGAGTTCCGCCGCCCGCCGGGCGTCCGCCGGGGTGGCCGCCTCGCCCAGCCGGCCGGTGACCAGCGGCTGCGGACCGTCCGGCCCGACCGGGCCCTGCCCCGACACCTGGATCAGCCCACCGCCGACCACCGCGGGCAGGTAGCGCCCCACCGGGGCTGGGGCCCGGTGCGGGCGGTCCACCGGGGGCATCGCGTCACCTGCGCCTCTCGGTCCGGGCCGGCCGCCAGGTACCGGCGCCCGGTTGCGAATAGCGTTATCGGATAAGGCAGTCCGGGCAGCGGTACGGCTTGACGGGTCAAACCGTACCAGGGCAGACTGGCCTGGTTACCAAAGGGACTATTGCCACCCGACGGGCTGCGCCACACCGGCAACCACGGCGCTGGCAACCGTGGGGCAGGCAACCGTGGAATTCGGCAACCGTGCCGCCGGGGCGAGGAGTTCCCGCGTCCCCGTTCCCGACACGTAGCCGAGCCGCACCGTCCACCCGCGCACACCCACCCGAACACCATGACCAGGAGGCCCGACCGTGCCCATCGTGAGGATCGAACTCACCGACGAGAACGTCACCCGCGAGCAGAAGCGGCAGCTCGTCCAGGGCGTGACGGACCTGCTGCACGACGTCATGAACAAGCACCCGGAGCGGATCTACGTCCTGATCGACGAGGTGGCGGTCGACAACTGGGGCGGCGGCGGGTTGCTGGTCAGCGAGCGGCGGGCCGGCGGCTTCGACGGCATCTGCGACTGCGGCCAGCACGAGGCGGCCAAGGAGGCGATGAAGCCCCAGCTGGTCGAGTACGGCTATCGCCCGGAGGAGAGCTGACCGCGCCCATCGACAGCGGCGCCGGCCGGACGACCCCGATCCCCCGGCCGACGCCGCCGGCTCCCCCCCGATGGACCCGGCGCCCCGCCTACCGCTGACCCACCAGCCGCTCCAGGCCGAGGAAGTCCGCGATGGCCGGCTGCACCCGGGCCGGGTGCAGGTCGATGAGCTCGTGCACCGCCACGCCGGCGGCCAGGTACGGGTCCTCGGCGATGATCTGCTCGACCTTCTCGCGCCCGAGATCGCGCACCAGGATGAAGCCGCCGTCACCGGGTGACCGCCGGCCGCCGAGCACGAACTCGTTCGCCGCGAAATGCCGGTCGATGAACTCGAAGTGCTGCGCGCGCACCGGAGTGACCTCCTCCTCCGGCACGATGTAGTTCACGAAGACCAGGTACACCGTTGCTCCTCGGCTGGATCGGGCGGCGGCGGTGCTACTGGTCGCCGCGGTTGCGGGCCAGCATGATCACGCCGCCGGGGATGTTCGGGTGCTCGGACTTGACGACGTCGAAGCCGCCCTGGTCGAAGGCGTCGCGCCAGCCGTCCTCGTCGAGCAGGCCCTGCCCCATCAGCGCGTGGATCAGCGTGAACTCGGGCGTGAAGGTCTCCGGCGCGGCCCGGTCCCGGGTCGGCGGCTGCACCTCGACCGCGAGGATGTGGGCCCCGGCGGGCATCCGGCGGGACAGGCCGCGGACGAACTCGATGAAGTACTCCAGGCCCTTGCCGAGCACCTCGTGCATGAAGAAGAAGCCGACCAGCAGGTCCACCGTCTCCAGCTCGGGGATCGCGTTCGGGTCGGAGGCGTCGGCGAGCACCGCCTTGACCTTGCCGGTCAGGCCCTCGTTGTCGATCTCCTTGTTCGCCTCGGCGATCGCGTCGGCGTCGATGTCGACCCCGATGCCGGCCGCGCCCTTCGCGTTCGCGATGCCGATCAGGTTGCGGGCGTTGCCGCAGCCGAGGTCGGCCACCTTGGTGTAGTCGAGTTCCTCGAGGATCCGGTGGATGTAGGGCTTGACGTCGTCGAGACCGAGGTTGGCCGACGAGACCGCCACGATCCGGCCGTCCCGGGTGATGTCGGTGCCGTAGTGGTGCGTGCCGGCGACCAGATCACCGAAGCGCAGGAAGGGGAAACCGAAGCCGCCGGCGATCCAGAAGATGTAGCCACGGTCGTGGAAGAGTTCCGTGCCGTAGCCGGTCAGCCGGTAGGTGTCGCCGTCCGGATAGACCACCCCGCGATCCACCAGGTAGTACAGGGTGTCCCGCGAGAGCTGGGCGTTGGCGCCGACGTCCGCGACCCGCAGGCCGTCCTGCTCGAGCTTGTCCAGCACTCCCGCGTCGTCGAGCGAAGCCAGCACCGAGCAGAGGATGTAGCCCTGCACGAGTTCGAAGGCGTGCCGGCGCGGCTGGCCCCGGGTGGCGAAATCGAGCTTGGACATGTCACTTCCCTTGTCGTGATGAGCGCCTGCCGGACGTGCCGGGAGCGAGGCATACGGCGCAGATGGAGTGCTTACGAATATATGTCCCGACACCTACCACGTCTACGATGCGAACCGTCGGTCTCAGATACCGGGATTTCCAGCATTACCCGCTTACCGCTCCTGCTGCCATAATCCCCCATCGTGGAAGCACAATCTGGCTATGGCGTGCTGGGCAAGGCGTTCCAGCTGCTCAGGGCGGTGCAGGCAGGAGCGGCGACACCGCGCGAGCTGTCCGAACGGACCGGCATCAGCCGGGCCACCACCTACCGGCTGGTCACCGCGCTGCAGGGCGCCGGGCTGCTCGCGCCGGACGGCAAGGGCGGCTGGATGCTCGGCACCTGGCTGCACGAGCTGGCCGCCCAGGCCACGGATCCGCTGCTGGTCACGGCACGTCCGGTGATGCAGGAGCTGCACGAGGCGACCGGCGAGAGCATCCAGCTCTACCGGCGGGCCGGCGACGTCCGGGTCTGCATCGCCGCCGTCGAACAGGCGGCCGGCCTGCGGGACACGGTGCCGATGGGCAACGAGCTCACCATGAGCGCCGGTTCCGCGGCCCAGGTTCTGCTTGCGTTCACGGCCGATCCGGGAACGGAGGCCGTGTCGGAGCAGGCGTTCGGCCCGGTACTGCTGCGCCGGGTGCGCCAGCGGGGCTGGGCCGAGAGCGTCGGCCAGCGGGCGCTCGGAGTCGCCTCGGTCAGCGCCCCGGTCCACTGCTCGAACGGCCGGCTGCTGGCGCTCTGCCTCTCCGGCCCGATCTCCCGGATGACCCGCGAGCCCGGCAGGCAGTACGCCCAGCCGGTGGTCCGGGCGGCGCGATCCCTCACCGACGCGCTCTAGCCGCCGTACTGGTCGGCCCGCGATCGCGGGCCGGCCAGCACGGCCCGGTCAGGACGAGGGCAACAGCCCGTTGGTGTAGGTGGTGTCCAGCTTGATGTTCGCGCTGGCGATGGCCGGATCGGAGGAGAGCACCTTCAGGACCTCGGCGGCACCGGCCGGATCCATCGTGCCGTCGGTGGAGTACGTCGGCTTGGCCGCGGCCACCGCCTGGGTGTAGACCGCCTTGTCGCTGCCGACGAAGCTGGCCGGCATCTTGGCGACGATCTCCTCGGCGCTGTGCGAGCTGATCCACTGCAGGGTCTTCACGATGGCGGCGGCGAGCTTCTTGGCGGTGTCCTGGTGGCCCTTCACCCAGTCGGGCGAGGAGTACAGCACAGCGGCCGGGTACTGGGTGGTGCCGTAGACCTTCTGCACCCCGTCCTGGGTGCGCAGGTCGTCCACGATCTTCAGGTCCGGGTGCCGCTTGGCCAGTTCGGAGATGGCCGGGTCGATCATCACCGCGGCGTCCACGGTGCCCTGCTCCATCGCGGCCACCGCGGTGCTGCCACCGCCGACGGCCTGGTGGCTGACGTCGCCGCTGGACAGGCCCGCCTGCGTGAGCAGGAAGTTCAGGAAGAAGTCGGTGGACGAGCCGGGCGCGGTGACCCCGATCTTGCCGCCCTTCAGGTCGGCGATCGAATTGACCGTGCCCTTGTGCTTCGGCGAGACCACCAGGGCCAGCGCCGGCAGCCGCAGCATCGTCACGAACGACTCGATCGACTTGCCCTTGGCCTGGGTCTGGATCGTGTGGTCGTAGTAGCCCGAGGTCACGTCCACGCTGCCGCCGAGCAAGGCGGTCAGCGCCTTCGAGCCCGCCTGCAGGTCCTGCAGCTTGACGTTCAGCCCCTCGTCCTTGTAGTAGCCGAGTTGCTGGGCGAGCGTGGTCGGCAGGTAGACCAGCAGGCTCTGGCCGCCCACGCCGATGGTGACGTTCTTCGAGCCGCCGGAGCCGCTCGACGACCCGTGGCTGGAGCAGCCGGTGGTGACGACCAGCGCGCCGGCGAGCAGGATGCCGACTGCCCGCAGTCGCAGGAGTTTCGCCCTCATGGTGATCCCTTCCGAATCAGAGCGCGGGGATGAGATGACGCGTGCCGAGGCCGGAGCCGGGGCGGTTAGTTCAACTGCTGGTCCGGCCGCCAGCGCAGCAGCCTGCGCTCGATCCGGTTGACGATCAGGTCGATCACCAGCACGACGACGGTCAGGATGATCATGCCGGCGAAGACGCCGGTGGTGTCGAACGTTCCCTCGGACTGGGCGATGATGTAGCCGACGCCCTGCGAGGCGCCCAGGTACTCACCGACCACGGCGCCGACGATGGCGAAGCCGACGCTCACGTGCAGGCTGGAGAAGATCCAGGTGGCCGCGCTCGGGATGAGAACGTGCCGCAGCACATGGTGTTTCTTGCCACCCAGCATCCGGGCGTTGTCGACCAGCACCCGGTCGACGTTGCGCACGCCCTCGAAGGTCGAGAAGAACACGATGAAGAACACCAGGGTGATGCCGAAGGCGACCTTCGACGAGATGCCCAGGCCGAACCAGAGCAGGAAGATCGGCGCCAGGACGACCCGGGGCAACGCGTTGAGCATCTTGATGTAGGGGTCGAACACCTCGGCCAGCAACCGGATCCGGCCCAGCGCGAAACCGACCACGACGCCTGCCAGCGAGCCGATCACCAGGGCGTAGAACGCCTCCTGCAGGGTCACGGCGAGGTCGTCGACGATGTAGCCGGACGTGATCCAGTGGTAGGACCGGACCGCGACGTCGCTGGGCCTGCTGAAGAAGAACGGGTCCAGCCGGCCGGTGTCCGAACCGATCTGCCAGCCGCCGAGGAAGATCACCGCGATCAGCAGCTGCAGCGACAGCACCAGGCCCCGCCGGCGGCGCACCCGGGCCCTGGCAGCCCGGCGCGCGTCGGTGGCCGGTTGCACCCTCGGACGCTCCGGCGCGGCGGGCTCGGCCGCGACCGTGTCGACGCGGGTGCCGGACAGCTCAGACTCCTGCATAGGTCTTCATCACTTCCTGGCGGAGCTGGGACCAGATCTCGTTGTAGATGCGGCCGAAACCGGGCTCGTCGCGAACGGTCAGCAGGTCGCGGGGCCGGGGCAGGTCCACCTCGTAGCGGCCGACGATGGAGCTGCCCGGCCCGGACGAGAGGAGCACCACCTCGTCGGACAGCGCGATCGCCTCGTCCAGGTCGTGGGTGATGCACAGCACCGACTTGTCCGAGCCCTGCCACAGCTGGAGCAGCTCGTTCTCCATCACCTGCCGGGTCTGCACGTCCAGCGCGCTGAACGGCTCGTCCATCAGCAGGATGTCCGGGTCGGTCACCCAGACCTGGGCGATCGAGGCGCGCTTGCGCATGCCGCCGCTGAGCTGGTGCGGGTAGCGGTCCTCGAAGCCGGCCAGGCCGACCCGCTTCAGCCAGGAGCGGGCCTGCTGCTTGGCCTCCCGGCCGGAGACGCCGCGCATGGTGAGGCCGAGCTTGACGTTGTCCACGATGCTCTTCCACGGCAGCAGGGTCTCCTGCTGGAAGAGGTAGCCGGCCCGCGCATTGATGCCGGCCAGCGGCTGGCCGAAGCTGAGCACGTCGCCCTCGGTGGGCGCCAGCAGCCCGGCGGCCATGTTCAGCACGGTGGACTTGCCACAGCCGGTCGGGCCCACCACCGAGACGAACCTGCCGTGCGGGATGGTCAGATCGATGCCGTGCACGGCGGTGTACATGTCCCCGCTGGAGGTCGCGAAGTCCCGCCGGACCGACCTCAACTCCACTGCTGGCGCCGTCATCGCGCGCCCACCGCCTCCGCCGCTCGCCGGCTCGATCGGCGGGCCCGACCGGTCACCGTATCCAGCCGGCGGCCGAGTTCGGCCGACAGCACCTCGTTCGCCTCGTCCACCCGATCCAGGTCGATGCCGGTAGGCAGCCCGCAGCTGTGCATCAGCTCGACCAGGTCCTCGGTCGCCACGTTCCCGGCCGCCCCGGGGGCGAACGGGCAGCCGCCGATGCCGCCCACCGCGGAGTCGAAGAGCGCCACCCCCTGCAGCAGCCCGGCCCAGGCGTTGGCCAGCGCGCGGCCGTACGTGTCGTGCAGGTGCAGGCCGAGCGGCAGCTCCGGGAACGCCGCGCGCACCGCTGCCACCGCCTCGGTGACCTGGCGTGGCCCGGCCCGGCCGATGGTGTCGGCCAGGTAGACCGCGGCCACCCCCGCGGCGGCGAACGGGCGCACCACGTCGACCAGCTCGGCGCTGCTCACGGCGCCGTCGAACGGGCAGACGAAGGCTGTCGCGACCGCCACCGTGATCCGCACGCCGGGCCGCCGGGCCGGGTCCGGCGCACCGCCTCGCCGACCCGTTCGATGCCCTCGGCGCGGCTGCGCCCGGTGTTCGCACGGCTGTGGCCCTCGCTGGCCGAGAGCACGAACCGCACCTCGTCCACGCCGGCGGCCAGCGCGTCCGTGGCGCCGCGCAGGTTGGGCGCCAGCGCGACCAGGCTGATCCCCTCGACCCGGGGCAGGGTGGCGAGCAGCTCGCCGGTGCCGGCCAGCTGCGGCACCAGATCGGGCCGGACGAAGCTGCCCGCCTCGATCGAGCGGACCCCCGTCCCGCGCAGCGCGGCGGCGATCCGTGCCTTCTGCGCGACGGTGAGCACCGCCGGCTCGTTCTGCAGGCCGTCGCGCAGCGTCACGTCGGTGATCAGCACCTGCTCGGGCAGCATCAGATCACCCCCTTGGCAGCCAGCTCGGCCAGCTCGGCCTCGCCGAGACCGAGCAGGTCGCCGAGCACCGAGCGGGTGTGCGCGCCGAGTTCCGGGCCCAGCCAGCGCAGCGAGCCGGGCCGCCGGCTGAGCTTCGGCACGATGCCGGGGAAGCGCACCTCGCGGTGCCGGCCCGGCGCGACCTCGACCTCGACCGGCAGCAGCATCTCGCGTGCCTCGAAGTGCGGATCCTTGCCGATGTCGGCGGCGTCGTAGATCGCGCCGCTGGGCACGCCGTTCGCCTCCAGGGTGTCGAGCACCACGGCGAGCGGGTGCTGCTCGGTCCAGCTGCCGATCGCCGTGTCGAGCAGCTCCGGGTACCGGGATCGGCCCCGGTTGTCGGCCAGTTCGGGATCGTCGGCGAGGTCCGGGCGCTCGATCACGTGCATCAGCCGCCGGAACACCGCGTCGGCGTTGCCGCCGATGACCACCCAGCTGCCGTCCGCACAGCGGTAGGTGTTGCTCGGCACCACCCCGGGCAGCGTCGTCCCGGTCCGCTCGCGGACCAGGCCGTAGGCATCGAACTCCGGAACCATCGATTCGGTCAGGGAGAACACCGCCTCGTACAGGGCCACGTCGACCACCTCGACCCTGGGCCGGTCCGGCCGGCGGCCGAGCAGCGCCATCACCGCGCCCAGCGCGCCGTACATGCCGGCCACGGTGTCGCCGAGGCTCACCCCGAGGCGGGTCGGCGGCCGGTCCGGGTAGCCGGTCAGGTGCCGCAGGCCGCCCAGCGCCTCGGCAACCCCGCCGAAGCCGGCGCGCTTGCGGTACGGCCCGTCCTGGCCGTATCCGCTGATCCGCACCAGCACCAGGTCGGGCCGGCGCTCGGCCAGCTGCTCGACCCCCAACCCCAGCCCTTCCAGCGCGCCCGGCCGCATGTTCTCGATCACCACGTCGCACTGCTCGACCAGCGACAGCGCGATCTCTCGGCCCTCGTCGCTCTTCAGGTCCAGGGTGACCGACAGCTTGTTGCGGGCCAGCGTCCGCCAGAGCATCGAGGTGTCACCCTCGGCCAGCCGCCAGCGGCGCAGCTCGTCCCCGGCCCCCGGTCGCTCGATCTTGACGACCTCGGCGCCGAAGTCGCCGAGCAGCCGCCCGGTGGTCGGTGCCGCGATGTAGTTGCCGAGCTCCAGCACCCGCACCCCGGTAAGGGGAGGTTCCGCGCCCTCGTTGGCGAATTCGCTCACTCGATCAATCCCATTGTGTGAGATTTTAGTATCAAATTGTGGTCGCCGGAGTATAGGCAGGCGTTTCGTGCCGGAGCAAGGATTCTCGGCCTATTCGCACCAGATTCGGCGGTGCAGCATGCCGAAGCCCAGCAAATACCGACCCGACGGGATGGTTGCCGGCACGCCGTGGCGCTCCCCGCAAGTCCGGAAAAGCCCGCCCGCATTCCCACGGAGCGAGATTCCGGCAGAGGTCCGGGACGCTACGCCAGCCCGTCCCGGCCGGACTCGAAGACCAGCAGCTCCACCGCCTCGCGATCGAGCAGCGCGTCCCGGAACGGCACGTGCTCCGGGTGCTCGATCCAGGCCCGCAGGTCGTCCTCGGTACGAAAGGTCAGCACCATCATCAGGTCGTAGCCGAGCGACCGGCCGCTGCGGTCGCGGGACACCGTGACGGAGTCGAGGCAGTCCACCCGGGCGGGCAGTTCTGCCATCGCGAGCAGGGTCTTCTCGACCAGCGGGCGATCGTGTGCCTTGAGCAGCACGGTGCGGGTGATCACCTCAGCGCTCCCCGACGACGGGAAGCACCCGGCAGCCGGCCGCCCGCCCGCCGGCGTCCTCGAACGCCGGCGGCGACCAGGCACCCAAGCGCATCGTGATGTCGTCGCCGACCGCCTCCAGGTGCAGGATTAGGTTCAGCGGCCAGCCGCCGTTGCGGAACAGGTACTCGTCCATCGGCGTCGGGTGCTCGCTCAGCTCCAGGCCGCCGGCGTGTTCCGGCCAGAACCGGTGCATGTCGGCGTGCATGTGCACCGAGCCGAGCACGTCGTAGCCGGCGTCCTCCACCTCGCGGGTGATCGCCAGCAGCTCGGCCGGGTCGCACCAGTACCCCCGACGGCCGTTGGTGTAGCCGGAACCGAAGCACGGGACGATGACCTCGGAGAACTCCTCCAGCACCGTCGCGTCGCTCTCCCGGACGTTGCCTGCCCACCGGATGGCACGCACTCGCAGCAGGTTCGCCTCGTAGTCGCCCACCAGCAGTGCCCAGCAGCGCGGCAGGTACCGCTCGCCGCTGGTGCGCACCTGCCAGGCCGTGCGGTACTGGGCCACGGCGTCGGCGATCACCTCGTCCAGCACCCCGGGCGCCAGCAGCACGGTCGGCGCGGCGGTGCTGCGCGGGGTGGCGGGGGTTTCCAGGGTCGTCATCGCATCAGCCTCTCTCGTGTCACCGCGGTCCCGGCCGGCCCGCGGCCGGTTCGGGATCGGTCAGCAGGGGGTGCAGGTCCACCAGCCCGGACCGGTAGAAGTGACCGCCGGGCAACACCCGGTGCCGGAACCGGCCCGGCCCGGTGCACGCGGCCCAACCGAGCATCGCCGCCGGCGGCACGAAGGCGTCGTCGGCTCCGGAGCAGCTCAGGATCGGGCAGTCCAGCCGGGGCGGGCCGGCCGGCTGCCAGGACGCGGCCAGCCGGACGTCGGCCAGCAGCCGGGGCTCGATCAGCCGGCGGAACGTCCGCGAGCCGGACAGCTCGTCGGGGATGCCGCCGAGCCGGATCATCCGGTCCCAGAGCTCGTCCGGCCCCGCCGCCAGCAGCTCGACCGCCTGCGAGCGCGGCCACGGCGGCGTGACCGAGCTGAGCACCAGCAGCCGGGGCGGGTGGCCGGCCGCCGTCGCGCGTTCGGCCCACGCCGCGGCCAGCAGGCCGCCCATGCTGTGGCCGAGCAGCGCCCAGTCCGCACCGCCGGCCGGGCGGTGCAGGTCCAGCCAGTCGACCGCGGCCGCCAGGTCGAGTTCCAGGGGTGCCGGGTCGCCGAAGCGCCGCCCCGGCAGTTCGAGCGGCTGCGCGGCCAGCTCCGGCGAGTCGGGCCAGCCGTCGAAGCTCACCGCCGAACCGGCGGCCGGTGGTAGCAGGAAGAGCGGGATGCGCCCGGCGACCGTACCGGTCACGACCGCACCGAAACCGGCTGCTCCGCCAGCCGCCGCCGGATGCCGGCCGTATCCGGCTTGCCGCTGGCCAGGGTCGGCAGCTCGTCCAGCAGCAGGAACCGGGTGGGCACCATGTAGGGCGGCAGCACCGCCGCCAGCCGGTCGGCGAGCGTGGCGAACCACTGCCGCTCGTCCGGGGCCGGGTCGGCGTCGGCACAGACCGCCGCCGCGAGCGCTTCCTGCCCGCGATGGTCGACGACCTTGGCGGCGAAAGCCCGCCGGACCCCCGGTTGCCCTTCCAATGCCTGGCCGATCTCGTCCAGGCTCACCCGGTAGCCGCGCACCTTGACCTGCTGGTCGCCGCGGCCGGCGAACTCGATCAGGCCGTGCGCACCGCGGTATCCGAGATCACCTGTGTGGTAGAAGGGGATTCCGTCGTGCGGCCGCAGCTGGGCCGCGGTGGCCGCCGGCGCGTTCAGGTAGCCGGACATCAGCTGGGCGCCGGCCACCAGGATCTCGCCCGGGCCGTCCTCGGACAGGCTACCGTCGGCTGCCAGGAACCGGACCGTGACGCCCGCCAGCGGGCGGCCGATCGGGTACGGCAGGGTGCGCTCCGGCTCGGGCACGTCGATGACGTGCGCGGTGACCAGGCAGGTGGCCTCGGTCGGGCCGAAACCGTTGATCACCCGGGCCCCCGGCGCGGCCGAGAGGAACGCGTTCACCGTGGCCGGGTTGAGCACCTCGGCGCCGGTCATCACCCGGCGCAGCGACGGGAACCGCCGGCCCGCCAGTCCGTCGGTGTAGCGGCAGAGCAGGTCGAGCGTCGAGCCCACGGCCGCGAAGCAGGAGATGTCCTCGCGTTCGAGCAGGTCGACCAGCAGCGGCGGCAGCGGCACCAGCGGGGTGAGCAGCACCGTCGCGCCCCGGCTCAGGGGGTACCAGAGATCGACCACCGAGACGTCGAAGTTCAGCGCCGAGGTGTTCATGCACCGGTCGCCGGCCGACACCTCCAGCAGCGGGTGCACGGCCGCGAAGAACGCCGCCATCGCCCGGTGCGAGACCTGTACGCCCTTCGGCCGGCCGGTGCTGCCGGAGGTGAACATGCAGTAGGCGATCCGCTCCGGTTCGATCCGGTCGGGCAGCGACCGGGCCGGCGGGCCGGGCAGCTGCTCCGGGCGCCGGACCTGGCAGCCGGCCGGCCGGCGGCTGAGCAGCTGCTCGTCCTGCGCCGTCCCGGCGAGCACCAGCCGGCAGCCGGCATCGGCGAGGATGCCGGCCACCCGGGCCGCCGGCAGCCGCGGGTCGATCGGGAGGTAGCCGGCACCGGCCCGCAGCACCGCCAGGATCGCGACGACCGCCTCGATGCTCTTGTGCCCGACCACGCCGACCAGCTGACCCGGCCGGCACTCGGCGCCCAGCAGCCGGCCGGCCAGCTCGTCGACCCGGCGGTCCAGCTCCGCGTAGCCGACGCTGCCGCCGTCGGCGACCAGTGCCTCCCGGTCGGGGTGCCGGCGGGCGGTCGCGGCGATCTCACGGAGCAGGGCGGGCAGCTCCGCACTCACCGGATGCGCCTGGCCGTGACCAGCTCGATCAAGCTGTCCAGGTCGTTGAGGGCGTCGAGGTCGCCGGCCCGGGCACCCATCTGGACGCCGAAGCGCCGATCGAGCCGGACGCAGAGCTCGATCACGTCGAGGGAGTCCAGGCCGAGGCTGCCGACCAGGTCCCGGTTGCCGGCCAGCAGCGGCGCCGGCTCGCAGTTCTTCACCTCGCGCACCAGGCCGAGCAGCTCGGCCTCGACGAGTTCGGGCTCCGTCCCGCCGGCCACGTCAGCCACCCCGCGCCGGCCGGCCCTCGGCCGCGGCGAGCCGCTCGTCGAGGTAGCGGGCCGAGGTGTTCAGCCGCATCAGCGCGCCCCGGGTCATCCCCCGCCGCATGAACTCCGAACCGGCCGCCGGCAGCACCACCCGGTGGAACCAGCCGGAGGCGTGCGTCGCGTCGATCGTGATGTGCAGCCGGTGATAGACGATGCCGACCTCGGGCAGGCCGAGCCGCTCCCAGGCCTTGACCACGTCGACGAACCGATCGGGCACGAACCACTCGGTCATGCCCAGGAAGCCCACCGCCTCGGGGTAGAGGCTGCGATAGCGGCACAGCAGCACCGCGAGGTTGCCGGACAGCAGCGCCTCCGCGCTGAGGTCACCCTCGAGCTCGCTCTCGGACACCTCGAAGGTCTGGAGGATCTTGTTGAACAGGAAGGTGTGCACCTCCTCCGGCCGGCCGTTGCCCATCTCGTCCCAATAGTTGCCGGCGATCTCGAGCTTGGCCGCGCCCCGGGTGCCGACCTGCATCATCGCGAGCAGGTCGTCGAAGCGGCCGTCGACCACCGACTCCTGGATCGCGTAGTCGCGCAGGTCGGCGGCGGTCGCCCGGTTGCGGACGAAGTCGGTGTAGTACGGGTGCTTGAAGGCGCGGTGACTGCGCGCGGTCTGCTTGAGCCACGTCAGGTACGCCTCCGGCGACTGCGCGGCGGAGGCCGGGACCGTGACGTCCGTCCGCTCGCTCTCGGCGCCGAGGGTGGCCCGCTCGAGGCTGCGGGTGACCTCGTGCAGCACCGCCGAGCCCTCCGCGTTCGGCTGGTCGGGCAGCAGCATGTGCAGCTGGTAGATCCGGGAGAGCAGCAGCTGCTGCAGGTAGAACGCCTGTCGGTCGCCGCCGCGCTGGCGGGCGTTGATCTCGTTCAGGGCGGCGGCGATCCGGTCGCGCTCCGGACCCAGTTTCTCGTCGACCTCGTCGGCGGGCCGCGTGAACCACGATGACAGTTCGGCGATCACGTGGCAGGAGGGGTCGTCCTGCGCTATTTTTTCTATCAGGTCTGTAGACATACTTTTGGTATCCATAGACACGGTGCTCCCGCTGATCTTCGACCGGCCGGGGGGACGCCGCCATGCGCGCGGCCTCCGAACGAAATCGACGGTAATGACCGCGAATGCCGAAGTCCATACTTCGCACATCACGTCCCACTTGTTGAGACATGTCGCATGCGCGCCGCTCGCCCGGATGGCGCCCGCGCGCGCCGAGCGCCCGATCCGCCCTGTCGGCAGTCGTTCCCACTCGGGACGATGGAGCGGGTGGCTGCCGAACCGGTGCACCTGGACGGCCCGTGCGGTAACCTCCAGGGAAGCTGCCGTATCGCTCTGTAGACAGTATGTCTCATAAAATGAGACGCTGGCGCGGAGCTGGGATCGCCGGGACGCGACCGGGTTCCGGCCCGCCGGGCCCGGAGACGATGCGGGGCGGCAGGACGCGACATGACACCCGAGGGATGAGGACGATGGGGCGAACGCTGGCCGAGAAGGTGTGGGACGCACATGTCGTGCGCCGGGTCGAGGGCGAACCGGACCTGCTCTACATCGACCTCCACATGCTCCACGAGGTGACCAGCCCGCAGGCCTTCGAGGGCCTGCGGATGGCCGGACGGCCGGTACGCCGGCCCGACAGGACCATCGCGACCGAGGATCACAACGTGCCCACCGAGAACGTCGGCGTGATCACCGACCCCGTCTCGAAGCTGCAGCTGGAGACGCTGCGCGCGAACTGTGCCGAGTTCGGCATCCGGCTGCACTCGCTCGGTGACATCGAGCAGGGCATCGTCTTCGTGATCGGCCCGCAGCTCGGGCTGGTCCAGCCCGGCATGACGATCGTCTGCGGCGACTCGCACACCTCCACGCTCGGCGCGTTCGGCGGCCTGGCCTTCGGCATCGGCACCAGCCAGGTCGAGCACGTGCTGGCCACCCAGACGCTGCCGATGGCCCCGTTCAAGACCCTCGCGGTGAACCTGGAGGGGACGCTGCCGGCCGGCGTGACCCCGAAGGACGTCATCCTCGCCGTGGTCAGCACGCTGGGCACCGGCGGCGGCCAGGGCTACGTCATCGAGTACCGCGGCCAGGCGGTGCGCGAGATGTCGATGGAGGGCCGGCTGACGATGTGCAACATGTCGATCGAGGCCGGTGCCCGGGCCGGCACCATCGCCCCCGACCAGGTGACCTTCGACTACCTCAAGGGCCGCGCGCACGCTCCGGCGGGGGCCGACTGGGACGCCGCGGTGGCGTACTGGTCCACCCTGCACACCGACGACGACGCCGTGTTCGACAAGGAGATCACGATCGACGTCGGCACGCTGACCCCGTTCGTCACCTGGGGCACCAACCCGGGCCAGGGCGCGCCGATCGGGGCCCAGGTGCCCGAGCCGGAGTCCTTCGCCGACCCGGCCGAGCGGGCCGCCGCCGAGGGCGCGCTGGCCTACATGGGCCTGGCGCCCGGCACCTCGATCCGCGACATCGAGATCGACACCGTCTTCGTCGGCTCCTGCACCAACGGCCGGATCGAGGACCTGCGGACCGCCGCCGCGGTGCTGCGCGGTGGCCGGATCGCCGACGGCATCCGGATGCTGGTGGTGCCCGGCTCGACCCGGGTGCGGCTGCAGGCCGAGCAGGAGGGGCTGGACCGGGTCTTCACCGCGGCGGGGGCCGAGTGGCGGGGCGCGGGTTGCTCGATGTGCCTGGGCATGAACCCGGACCAGGTCGGCCCCGGCCAGCGCAGTGCCTCGACCTCGAACCGCAACTTCGAGGGTCGCCAGGGCAAGGGTGCACGGACCCACCTGGTCTCGCCGGCCGTCGCCGCCGCCACCGCACTGACCGGCCGGCTGACCGCGCCGGCCGACCTGCCGAACAGGACGGAAGCCTGATGGACCCCTTCACCACGCACACCGGGACGGCCCTGCCGCTGCGCCGGTCCAACGTCGACACCGATCAGATCATCCCGGCCGAGTTCCTCAAGCGGATCACCCGGACCGGCTTCGAGGACGCGCTGTTCCACCGCTGGCGCGCCCAGCCGGACTTCGTACTGAACGATCCGCGGTTCGCCGGGGCGTCCGTGCTGGTGGCCGGCACCGAGTTCGGCACCGGCTCCTCGCGCGAGCACGCCGTCTGGGCGCTGCGCGACTACGGGTTCAAGGTGGTGCTCTCGTCCCGGTTCGGCGACATCTTCCGCGGCAACTCGCTGAAGAACGGGCTGCTCACCGTCGTGCTGGACGAGGCCGTGATCGAGCAACTGTGGAAGCTGATCGACGCCGACCCGGCCACCGAGATCACGGTGGACCTGGAGCGGCGTGAGGTGCGGGCCGGGGGCATCGCCGTCGGCTTCGAGCTCGACGAGGGCATCCGCCAGCGGCTGCTGGAGGGGGCCGACGACATCACGCTGACCCTGCGCCATGCCGACGAGATCGCCGAGTACGAGCGCACCCTGCCCGCGTTCAA
The DNA here is from genome assembly GCA_035507775.1 of Jatrophihabitans sp. Classification (GTDB taxonomy): domain Bacteria; phylum Actinomycetota; class Actinomycetes; order Mycobacteriales; family Jatrophihabitantaceae; genus Jatrophihabitans_A. The sequence continues at coordinate 1,577 of DATJNU010000042.1, read as the reverse complement.
GCCGAATACGCTGGCCGTAACGGCCTGAGCGCCGGAAGGACCTCGACATGGCATGGCAGCGCATTAGCTAGCGCGGCGACCGGCAGCGGGCGCCGCGCGACCCCAGGCCCACCACCACGCCGACGAAAGCTCTGGCCATGCCTGCCACCGACGCCCACCCACCCACCGTCTCGGCGGCCGACGTCGACGACGCCGCCGCCCGGCTGTCCAGCGTCCTGGACCCCACCCCGATCCAGCGCTCCCGGCGCCTGTCCGACCGGATGGGCGGGGAGGTGTGGCTCAAGCGCGAGGACCTGCAACCGGTCCGCTCGTACAAGGTGCGCGGCGCGTACAACCTGATCGCGCAGCTCTCCCCGGCCGGCCGGGCCGCCGGCCTGGTGTGCGCCAGCGCGGGCAACCACGCCCAGGGCGTTGCCTATGCCTGCGCCCTGCTCGGAGTGCCCGGCACCATCTACCTGCCACGCACCACGCCGCGGCAGAAGCTCGACCGGATCGCCGCGCTGGGCGGGGCGCAGGTGCACATCTCGGTCGGCGGCGACACCTACGACGATTCCGCGGCGGCCGCGTGCGAGCACGCCGAGCGGACCGGCGCGACCCTGGTGCCGGCCTTCGACCACCCGGCCACCATCGCCGGCCAGGGGACCGTGATCCGCGAGGCGTTCGAGCAGCTGGGCCTGGCACCGGACCTGGTGGTGGTGCCGGTCGGCGGCGGCGGCCTGCTGGCCGGCACCCTGGCTTGGCTGGCCGAACGGCATCCCGGGGTGCGGGTGGTGGGCGTCGAGCCCGCCGGCGCCGCCAGCATGGCCGCGGCGCTGAAGGCCGGCCGGCCGGTCGACCTGGAGGCGCTGGACGGCTTCGTCGACGGCGCGGCGGTGCGGCGGGCTGGCGCCGTCACCTTTCCGATCGTGCGGGACGCCGGCGCCGAGCTGGTCGCGGCCAGCGAGGGCCGGGTGTGCTGCGAGATGCTGGACTTCTATCAGGTGGACGGCATCATCGCCGAGCCCGCCGGGGCGCTGGCCGCCGCGGCGCTGCGCGACACCATCTTCACCGCACCGGGCAGCACCACGCTCTGCCTGCTGTCCGGCGGCAACAACGACGTCAGCCGGTATGCCGAGGTCATCGAGCGGTCGCTGGTCTACTCCCAGCGCAAGCACTACTTCCTGGTGGACTTCCCGCAGGAGCCTGGTGCGCTGCGACAGTTCCTGGACGAGGTGCTGGGCCCGGACGACGACATCACGCTCTTCGAGTACGTCAAGCGCAACAACCGGGAGACCGGGCCGGCCCTGGTAGGCATCGAGCTGGGCCGGCCGGAGGATCTGGGGCCGCTGATGGACCGGATGCGCCAGGCCACGCCGCAGATCGAGCTCTTGCCGCCGGACAGCCCGATGGCCCGCTTCCTGGTGTGAGCCTCGTTCCTGCCCTCCGCGTGAGCTGTCATGAATTTCGCTCGCCATAGCGATCGAACTTCATGACAGGTCGGTACGTGGAGGACCGGGTGGTGGGACGGGACTGGTGGACGGCTGGGGGCCGGTTCTCTGGCGGGTTGGCATGACGAAAGGCCCCGGCCTGGCGTGAGC
>DATJNU010000041.1:0-12205 GCA_035507775.1 Jatrophihabitans sp. | reverse complement strand
AGGGTCAGGCCGTGCGCCAGGCTGAAATAGCCGTGCCGGTCGGTGTCGCTCTTCGGTCGCAGCGAGGTGTAGAGCGTCCAGAGCAGCGGCGCCAGCCACAGCACCGACATCGCCACCAGGAACAGGTGGGTGCCGTAGCGCGGCCGGCGGGTGCGCGGCGCCGGCCGGGTGCCGGCGGGCGGTGCCAGCTCCGCGGCGGCGGGAACGTCGGCGACGGCGCTCATCGGCCCGCGTCCTTCCGGAACGTCCGGGACAGGTAGGTGACGATCGGGATCAGCGCGACCACCAGCAGGATCACCGCCAGCGCCGAGCCGATGCCGATCACCTGCCCCTCCCCGACCAGGTTCTGGATCACCAGGGCGCTGATGAGTTCCAGCCCGTTGGTGCCCTTGTTGAACACCCAGACGATGTCGAAGGCCCGCAGCGACTCGATGATCGTGATCACCACGACCACGATGTTGATCGGGCGCATCGCGGGGAAGACGACCCGGAAGAAGACCTGCCGCTCGTTGGCCCCGTCGATCGCGGCCGCCTCCTTCAGCGCCGGGTCGACGCCCTTCAGGCCGGCCAGGTAGAGGATCATGATGTAGCCGACGTGCTTCCAGGTGGCCGCGATCAGCGCCGCCCAGATGTTGATGCTCGGGTTGCCGAGCCAGTCGATCGCGTGGCCGGTGCCTGCGTTGCCCAGCAGGCTGTCGATCAGGCCGGAGTCGGGCGAGTACATCAGCTCCCAGATGATGCCGACCAGGGCCAGCGACAGCATGACCGGGACGAAGAACACCGTCTGGTAGATGCGGCTGCCGCGCAGGCGCTGGTCGAGCAGCACCGCGATGAGCAGGCCGAGCGGCGTGGCGACCAGGGCCAGGAAGACCAGCCACAGCAGGTTGTGCCGCACGGCCGGCCAGAACGGCGGGTAGTCGTGCACCACGAAGCTGTAGTTGCTCATCCCGGCCGAGCGGATGTTGTTCAGCGCCAGGCCGTTCCACCGGGTGAACGACAGGCCGACCGACAGCAGCGTCGGGATCCAGACGAGCACCGCCTCGACCAGCACCGGCACCGCGACCATCACGGCGAGCACGGCCCTGTCCCGCGAGGTGAGCCGGCGGACCTTGCGCCGGCCACCGGCCGTGGCTGTCACCGGGGTGGTCCGGGTGGTCGTCCCGGTGGGCAGGCCGACGGTGGGCAGATCGGTCATCGAAAACCCCCGGCTACTGCGCGGCGTACAGCGCCTTGGCCTGCGACTCGACGCTGCCGGCGTTGAACGAGCCGTCCTTGAGGAAGCTCTGCAGGGCCGGGATCATCACGTTGTTGGCGAAGGCCGGCAGCGCGTCCCGGTCGAGGAACTGCGAGATGTACTTGGCGTTCGCGATGGTCTGCTGGGCCTTCTGCTGCAGCGGGGTCAGCTTGCTGAAGTCGGCACCCTTGTTGGTCGCGACGTTGCTCGGATCCTTGGCCGCGTAGGTGTTCTGACCGGCCGGGCTGCCGAGGTAGGCCAGCAGGTCCTTGGCCGCCTTGTTGTCGCCGCCCTTCTTCGAGGCCATGAACCCGTCGATGGGCGCCTCCAGCGCGTCCTGCCCGTAGCTCTCGTCCAGGGTCGGGAACTGGAAGAAGTCGACGTCGGCCAGCACCGCCGGGTCGGTGAACTGCTGGGTGACGAAGGAGCCGAGCAGGTACATGCCGGCCTTCTTGGTGGCCAGTTTCTGCGCCGACTCCTGCCAGGTGAGGCCGAGGGCGCCGCCGTCCTGGTAGGGCAGGAGCGACTTCCAGGTGTCGAAGACCGTGGTGACCTTGGCCTGGTTCCAGTTCTCCTTGTGCGCCATCAGGTCGACGTGGAACTGGTAGCCGTTGAGGCGCATGTTCAGGTAGTCGAACGTCCCCATCGCCGGCCAGCCGTCCTTGTCGCCGAAGGAGATCGGGATCAGGCCGTCCTTCTTCATCTGCGCGCACAGGCTGCGCAGCTGGTCGAACGTGGTGGGCACCGTGTAGCCGTGCGCGTTCCAGACGCTCTTGCGGTAGAAGATCGCCCACGGATAGTTGTAGTTCGGGATGAAGTACTTCTTGCCGTCGTCGGCGGTGGAGGCGTTGACGATGCCCGCGCCGAAGTTGCCGGTGCCCAGCTTCTCCCAGACGTCGTCCAGCGGCGCGACGAGTCCCTTGGCCGCGTAGTAGCGCATCCGGTAGCCGGCGAACCAGGTGAAGGTGTCGTCCGGGCTGCCCTGCAGGTAGGAGCTGATCTGGTTCTGGAAGTCGTTGTGCGACTTGGTGTTGATGGTGACCTTGTCACCGGACGAACCCTCGAAGGCCGACACCATCGCCGCAATGGCGGCCTTCGGCACCGCGTCGGAGGCGCTGGAACCGAGCGTGGTGGTGGTCGAGGTGGCGGCGCTGCCGGCCTTCGCGGTGGTGCCGGTGCAGGCGGCCAGCAGCGGCACCGCCCACGCGGTGGCCACGCCGGCCGACGCCGTCCGCAGGACGGTGCGGCGGCTGACCGGCAGTCCGGAGAGGGGGTTGTGGGGGACGTCCGAACGGGGCACGGGTGGCCTCCTCGAGGGTCGGTTGTGATCCAGCTCTCGCATGTTTCCGGGGCATGACGATGCTGTATCGCGTGCGTCCACGTCAAGAGTTGTTTGAAATTGAGACCCGGCGCATGGCCGGCTTCACCAACTTTCCCGCGATTTCGGCATTCAAATGACGATGGGTCGGCGGCATGCTGAGCGATCTTGTCTGGATTTCCAACGCTCGCGCGATGCATTGTCGTAGCGTGGCGGAACGGGCCTGCCGACGGTGCCGGGCTCGCACACCGATCGACAGCCGGGACCGGTCTCACTACCGTTGCCCGCAGGTCGAATCCCGCTGACCCGCCCGGAGGCTCGCCTTGCCCGAGACGCCCGCCGTGCTCCTCGGTCCCGACGCCGGCCCGGGCGCCGCCCTCGTCCTGCAACCGGTTCCGGACGGGCTGCCGCGACTCTGCTGGGTCGGCCCGGCCCGGCCCGGCCTCGACCCGGAAGGGGTGGCCGCGACGGTCGGGGTGGCCGGTCCGGCCGAGTCGCCGCACGGCAACACCAGCCGGGCGGTGCCGCTGCTGACCTCGGCCGCCGACGGCTGGCTCGGCCGGCCGGGCCTGGCCGGCCACCGGCAGGGCACCGGTGCCGGCTGGGCGCCGTCGTTCACCGGCGCCGACGTCGAGACCGTGCCCGGGGCGGTGCGGGTCAGCGCGCGGGCGGCGGAGGCCGGACTGGAGCTGCGCACCGAGGCCGAGTCGGTGCCCGGCGGCCTGCTCCGGCTGCGGCACACCCTGACCAACGCCGGCGCCGACCCGTACGTGCTGGACTGGCTCGAGGTCACGGTGCCGCTGCCCGACCGGGCCGCCGAGACCCTGGACCTCACCGGCCGCTGGGCGCTGGAACGCCAGCCGCAGCGCCGGCCGGTGCAGGACGGGGTGTGGCTGCGCGAGAGCCGCGGCGGCCGGCCCGGGCACGGCGCCGCGACCCAGCTGGTGGCCGGGACGCCCGGCTTCGGCTTCGGCGCCGGCGAGGTGTGGGCCGCGCACGTCGGCTGGAGCGGCAACAGCCGGCTGTTCGTCGAGCGGCAGCCGTCCGGGCTGGTCACGCTCGGCGGCGGTGAGCTGCTGCTGCCGGGTGAGCTGATGCTGGCGCCCGGGGCGGGCTACAGCACGCCCTGGCTCTACCTGGCCGCGTCCCTCGACGGGCTGGACGGGATCGCCGGGCAGTTCCACGGCTACCTGCGCGCGCAGCCGGCCAGCCCGCGCCGTCCCCGGCCGGTGGTGGCGAACGTGTGGGAGGCGGTGTACTTCGACCACGACCTGCCCCGGCTGCTGCGGCTGGCGGAACTGGCCGCCGAGGTGGGCGTCGAGCGGCTGGTGCTGGACGACGGCTGGTTCGGGGCCCGGCGGGACGACACCGCGGGCCTCGGCGACTGGGTGGTCTCGCCGGCGGCCTGGCCGGGCGGGCTGGGCCCGTTCGCCGACCGGGTCCGCGCGCTCGGCATGGACTTCGGGCTGTGGTTCGAGCCCGAGATGGTCAACCCGGACTCCGAGCTCTACCGGGCCCACCCGGACTGGGTGCTGGCCGCGACCGGCCGGGAGCCGCTGCGCTACCGCAACCAGCTGGTGCTCGACGTCGGCCGGCCCGAGGTGCGCGAGCACCTGTTCGGCCAGCTGCACGCGGTGCTGTCGGCCTACCCGATCTCGTTCGTGAAGTGGGATCACAACCGCGAGCTGCCCGACGCCGCGGCCCGCGACCTGGCGGGCGCCGCCGGGGCCCGCCGGCAGACCCTCGGCTTCTACGCGCTGCTGGACCGGCTGCGCGCCGCGCATCCGGGCGTCGAGTGGGAGAGCTGCGCCTCCGGCGGCGGCCGGATCGACCTCGGGGTGCTGGAGCGGGTGCAGCGGGTCTGGACCTCGGACATGACCGACGCGCTGGCCCGGCAGTCCATCCAGCGCTGGACCGGGCAGCTGGTGCCGGCCGAGTACCTGGGCGCGCACGTCAGCGCGCCGGTCAACCACCAGAGCGGCCGCGGCATCGGGCTGGACTTCCGGGTGGCCACCGCGTTCTTCGGCGACCTGGGCATCGAGTGGGACCTGGCCGCGGCCACACCCGTGGACCGGCAGCGGCTGGCCGCCTGGATCGCGGCCTACAAGGAGCACCGGGAGCTGCTGCACGGCGGCCGGCTGCTGCGGGTCGACACCGGGACCGGCGACTGGCTGCACGGCGTGCTGGCACCGGACCGGTCGCGGGCGGTGGTCGGGCACTTCCAGCTGGACGAGCACGTACACGACCCGCTGCCGCTGCGGGTGCCGGGCCTCGACCCGGAGCGGCGCTACCGGGCCGGCCAGCTCGGCCCGGACGTCCAGGACTGGCCCGGCGAGGGCCTGGTGCTGACCGGCGCGGCGCTGGCGGCGGTCGGCCTGCCCGCCCCGGCGCGCCGGCCGATCAGCGCGCTGCTGGTGAGCCTGGTCGCCACCGGCTGAGCTGGGCCGGCCTCAGGCGCGCTCGCGCTGCGGCTTCTCCTGCGCGGTCACCAGCACCAGCCGGCCGACCGTGTCGGCGAGCGTGCTGCGGGCCTCCGGCGGCAGGCCGTCGTCGGTGATCAGCACGTCCGCGGCCGACAGCGGGGCGAACGAGGCCAGCCCGACCGAGCCCCACTTGCTGGAGTCCGCGCAGACGATCACCTGGTTGGCGCCGGCGATCAGGGCCCGGTTGGTCTCGGCCTCGGCCAGGTTGGGCGTGGTGAAGCCGGTCGCCGGGTCCATGCCGTGCACCCCCAGGAAGAGCTGGTCCACGTGCAGGTTGCGCAGGCTCTGGTCGGCCACCGGGCCGACCAGCGCGGCGCTGGGCGTGCGGACGCCGCCGGTCAGGATGACGGTGCTCTCGTACCGGGTCGGCGAGCCGGCGATCAGGTCGGCCACTGTGGTGGAGTTGGTGACGATAGTCAGGCCCGGCACCGAGCCGACCAGCTGCGCCAGCCCCCAGGTGGTGGTGCCGGCCGACAGCGCGATGGCCGAACCCGGCCGGATCAGCTCGACCGCGGCGGCGGCGATCGCGCTCTTGGCCGGCTGGGCCAGCACCGATTTCGCCTCGAAGCCGGGCTCGTCCGACGCGGTGGCGCTGAGCATCGCGCCGCCGTGCACCTTCTGCACCGAGCCCATCGACTCGAGCCGCGTCAGGTCCCGCCGGACCGTCATGTCCGACACGCCCAACAGCTCGGTCAGATCGGCGACACGCGCACCGCCGCGGCGGCGCAGTTCCTCCATGATGCGGGCCTGCCGCTGGCTTGCGAGCACGGGTCCTCCCTCCTGCCGATCGCCGCCTGGCCGGCCCGAGTGGCGCCGGCGCGGCGGCCTCGAATGCTACCGACGCCGGGCCGTCCGGGGTCGGCTTTGCCGACTTCGCCCGGCACCGCGGGTACCGTCCGGCGAGCTCATTCCAGCCGGCTGCCCGGCTCGATCTCGAGCCTGCCGTCGCCCTGGCCGACCGTCACCGAACCCCGCACGACCACGCCCGCCCCGAACCGCACGTCGCCCTCGACCACGAACCGGTCGCAGCCGACCAGGGAGACCGGGCCGTCCGGGAAGCGCTCGTCGAAGCCGTCGATCAGCTTGTAGTAGCGGGGATCCAGGTCGACGTACGGCGCCTCGCCGCCGGCCCGCTCGGGGGCGAGCTCGATCCGGAACTCCGGGGTCAGCCGGTAGGCGTCCGAGCGAAGCACCAGCAGGTCGTTGGTGGTCTTGACCGGGGCGAACCGCGCCCGGCCGACCACCAGCGAGCGGGCACCGTCGAAACACTGCACCGCGGCGCCCATCGCCGACTCGATCTGGACCACCTTCGGGGTGTCCGGCCGGCGCGGGTCGACCGTCTTGACGTTGCGGATGACCGGCAGGTCGAGCACGCCGTCGGCCTCGTCCAGCACGGTGCGCAGCCGGCCCAGGTCGATCCAGATGTTGTTGGAGTTGCAGTAGCGGTGCCGGCTCAGGTCCATCAGGGATTCGAGGTCCTCGGGCGAGGTCTGCGCAGTCTCGCGCAGGATCAGCCGGCCGTCCGACCGCCTGATCGCGAGGTGGCCGCCCTTGCGGTCGGCCGGTGTCCGGCGGCACGACTCGACCAGGAAGGGAACCTCGTTCGCCTTCATCCACAATGGGATTCGCGGTTCCAGGGTGGCACCCAGGTTGTCGGAGTTGGAGCAGAAGAGATACCGGTAACCGTCGGCCAGCAGCCGGTCCAGCAGCCCGCTGGCCAGCAGCGCCGGGTAGAGGTCACCGTGCCCCGGCGGGCACCACTCCAGCTCCGGGTCGTCCGGCCAGGAGATCGGTTCCAGTGCCTGCTCGTCGAGCTTGGGCTCGCGGTTCTGCAGGAAGTCCACCGGCAGCTGTCCGACGGCCAGCTCCGGATAGCCGGCCAGCACCTCGGCCACGTCGTCCCGGGTGCGGAAGCTGTTCATGAAGATCAGGGGCAGCCGGGCGCCGTACCGCTCCCGATCGCGGAGCACCTGCCGGATCATGATGTCGAGGAACGTGGTGCCGTCCTTGGCCACCAGCAGCGATTTCGCCCGTTCCATCCCCATCGAAGTGCCCAGGCCGCCGTTGAGCTTGAGCACCACCGTCTCGGCGGCGGCCGCCGCGGCATCCGCCGCCGAGGGCTGGTCGAGCTCGTCGAGGCTGGGCAGCCGCGGCACCGGCTCGATGTCGCCCTCGTGGATCAGGCCGGAGGCACCCTCCTCGACCTGCCGGTAGAAATGGGCGAATGTCTCGATCGCCTGCCCGGCCACGCCGTCATCCGCCATCTTCGCTCGCGCCGCGCGCAGCCCCTGATCGCTCACAGTGCACAACGTAACGTGCTCGAACAGAATCTTCCAGGTTCGGACGGAACCGTCCAGCGGTCGTTGCCCGCGCGTCACGAGCAGGTCAGGCACCGATCAACTTTGCTTTCATGGCGGCGAATTCCTCGTCGGTGAGGACGCCCTGCTGCTTGAGTTCGGCCAGCTCCCGCAGCCGCGCCACCGGATCCTGCGCCGGTTGCTGCTGGGCCGGCGGCTGCTGCTCGGCCTGCTGCTCTTGGTAGGCGGCCTGCTGCTCGGCCTGCTGCTCGGCCTTGGCCTGCTGGCGCTGCTGGACCCTGCCGGAGACCGCCGTCGCGGTGCCGGCCACCACCGCGGTGCGGGCCATCGTGCCGACCAGTCCGGGACGTCCCACGCGTCGTCGTAACACTGCCGTTCCTCCTGCTCAGCGGATGCACCTCGGGCGAGTTCAGTTCGAGCGGTTCAGTTCGAGCGGTTCAGTTCGAGCGGTTCAGCTCGAGCGGTTCAGCCGGTCGCGACCGCGGACAGCACTTCCTGCACCGCGGTGGACGGCACGTGCAGGTCGGCCAGCAGCAGCCCGCCGGAGCCGCGCACCGCCTCGCGCACCGGCTTCAGCCAGGTGTGCTCGAACGCGATGGCGAGCGCGGCGGCGCCCGGCTGCAGCTCGGCGACCAGCTGCTCGGCGTCGTCGGCCGAGATCAGGTCGAGCTGGTCGCCCAGCGCGTCGCTGAGCGCGGTGGCCTCCGGGTCGTCGGCGAGCTGTTCCAGTTCGAGCAGCGACACGGTGCCGTCCGTCGCCCGGCGGACGAGGACGGCGTCGACGATGCGGATGATGCCGCGGCGGACGAGGTCCTCGATGCGCGGCCGGATCTCACCGGTGAACCGGCCACCCGGAAAGGCGATCACCATCAGCTCGATCGGCCCGAGATCGCCGGGTGCGGCCGGGTCGGCGGATACAGCGGTCACGACGGCGTCCTTCCTGCCCGGGTTGGCGCTCGCCTGCCCGGGCTGGTGCTCGCGGCTACTTCCGATGCTCGCGGTTACCTCGGTGCTCGCGGAACCTTCGGTGCTCGCGGAACCTTCGATGCTCGCGGTTACCTTCGGTGCTCGCGGTTACCTTCGCCCGCGCGGCCCGGCCGGGCATCACCCGCCCGGGATGACCCGCTGCCTGGTTGACGGCGTATGCGCGGTAAGCCGGATGGCGCCCAGGTCAGCTCCGGCAACCGCGGGTGGGCGGTTCGCCCGGACGTCCCGGAAACAGCTCCTTGTCGAGGTTGGTCACCCGCCGGTCCGGGACAGGAGCACCTCCCGCGCGTCAGCGGTCGGATCGCTGACGCGCGGAGGGCAACACCGCCGTACCAGAAAGGCCTTGGGCGCGCATCGAGGCCAGCGCAACCGCACCGATGACAGGCGGTGCCGGCGCTCAGTCCCGGACGACCCCTACCGGGCTGAGCGCCGGCACCGCACCGCTGTCGATCACCCGGCCGGCCAGCGGGCGCAGGATTTCCAGCAGCCGGAGGCTGTCCCGTTCACCCACCTCCTGCCACGGTTGCGCGCAGGCCGCGTCGGTCAGCTGCTCGACCAGGTCGTGCTCGCGGCGTCCCTGCTCGGTGAGCCCCTTGTCGATCAGCCAGCCCCGCTCGCGGAGTTCCGCGTCGGCACGAGCCCACTCGTCCTCGGTGAATCCGCGACCGGTCCGCAGCAGCTCACCGTCGGACTCGCCGGTGGCGACCTTGACGGCATGCGCCTGGAGCGGGGTGATGCCCCGGCTGACCAGCACCGCGTTGTGCCCGTCGCCGCGATGTTCGCGCAGCACCGTCGCCGCCTGCCACAGCACCAGGTGCGGCTTGTCGGGCTTGGGCAGCGCCTGGTTGGCGGCAGCCAGCGGGCGCCCGGCGATGTCGGCGGCCCGGGCCGCGGTCCAGGCCAGCTCGGCCGCCTCGGCCAGCTCGGCAGACTCGACCGCCGGACCGAGCACCGCCCGCATCGCTCGGTCGACCGCGTGCAGTCGCGCGGTGAGCACCGCCTCTGGTTCGGCGTACGACCAGGCATCCGGCAGCGCCCGCCGCACCCGGGCCGGTGCGAAGTTGTAGAAGGTCGCGATCACCACCTCCGGCCCCACGGCTCCGAGCGGCGCGGCCCGGAAGGCGAAGTAGCCCATCCAGTATCCGCGCAGTCCCAGATCCTTCGCTGCGGCCTGGGATTCGTCGCTGAAGTACGTGACGTCATGGATCGGCTCGTACTGCTGCCACAACCGGCGGGCCAAGGTCGACATGATGCGAGCATCGCAGGGCAGCGCATCACCGGCAAAGCGGGCCGGCGCGTCCGGTCGGCGGGTGAGCCGGGTGATCTTCAGGTGTGCTGCCCCGCCGGGTCGGGCAGAACCACCTGCGCCGCCCTGGCCGGGCTCACCGCCGCCAGCGGATCACGGGCGTCCCGGTGCGGGACATCAGATCGGCGGACCGGCCGCGTCCCACTGGGCGGAACGTCTGGGCTTCAGGCCGTCGGCAGCGGGGTGTGCTGGTGGATCAGGTTGACCTGCAACAACAGGTCGCGCTGGGCCAGCACCTCGGCCGGCGTCCCCGAGGCGACGATCCGGTGCTCCTCGGAGAACACCACGCACCGGTCGGCCAGCCGGGCCAGGCTGTCCAGGTCGTGGGTGGCCAGCACGATCGTCTTGCCGGTCGCGGCCAGGTCCTCGATCAGCCCGGTCAGCCACTCCGAGGTGCGCGGGTCGAGCGCGGCGGTCGGCTCGTCGAAGAGCAACACCTCGGGATTCATTGCCAGCACCGTCCCGATCGCGACCCGCTTCTTCTGCCCGCCGGAGAGCTGGAACGGCGCCCGATCGGCCAGGTCGGCGATCTGCAGCAGCGCCAGCACGTCGTCCACCCGCCGCGTCACGTCATCCCGCGACAGGCCGAGCTGCAGCGGCCCGAAGCTCAGCTCCTCCCGCACCGTCGGGGAGAACACCTGCGCGTCGCTGTTCTGGAACACGAAGCCGACCCGCGACCGGAACCCGGCGTTGAGCTGCTCGTCCTCCAGCGAGTCCTCGGTGATCGGCTCGCCGTAGGCGGTGAAGGTCCCCTCGTCCGGGAAGAGCAGGCCGTCCAGGATCTTCAGCAGCGTCGACTTGCCACAGCCGTTCGCCCCGAGCAGCGCCAGCTTCTCACCGCGGTGCACGGCCAGGTCCACCCCGTCGAGCGCGACGAACCGGTCCAGGTAGCGGTAGCGCACCCCGCGGCAGGCCAGGATCGGCTCCGCCACGCTTCCGAGTTCAGCCACCGAGTACCCGCTCCCCGACCAGCAACGCCGCCCCGAAGAGGAATGCTGCGGCGACGAAACCGAGATCTCGGACGACAGGCCGCGGCTGGGCCAGCGTGCGGGCGTCACCGCGGTAGCCACGCGAGGTCATCGCCTGATGCACCTCCTCCGACATCGCCATGGTGCGGCCGAGCAGCGCGCCGGCCGAGGCCGCGACGAACCTGCGCGCCCCCCGGTCGTGCCGCTCGGCCCCGACCGTGCGGGCGGCCCGCGCGGCGTACATGTCGGTGACCGAACCGAGCAGCAGGAACAGGTACCGGTAGGCCATGCCGATCACCAGGATGAACATCCGCGGCACGCCCAGTGCCCGCAGCGAGGCGAGCAGCCGGGTCCACGGGGTGGTCAGGGCCAGCAGCACCACCAGGCTGATCGAGGCGGCCACCCGGCACACCACCAGCCCGGCCGAGGTCAGGCCCTGGCTGGTGAAGCCCTCCGGGTGCCCGTGCCAGTGCCAGAGCGTGAGCACCACGTCCCCGCCGGTCACCACGCTCAGGGTGGCCGGGATCAGCACGATGCCGGTGAAGATCGGCACGAACAGCCACACCCGCTTGACGAAGAAGCCGATCGACAGCCGGCTGGCCGCGGCCAGCGCCAGGGTCGCCGCGTAGAGCACCAGCAGCGCCGGGATCGTCCGCAGGAACGCCCCGGCGACCACCAGCCCGAGCAGGCCGATCAGCTTGGCGCGGGGTTCGACGCGCTGCAGCAGGCCGGCCGCCGAGCTGGTGTCGTCGGAGAACATCACCTGGCGCAGCAGGTCGGCCCCGCCGGTCAGCGTCTTCTGCACGTACGAGCCCTTGCGCCGCTTGCCGATGCAGCCGCACGGGCACAGCGCCGCGTCGCGGGCCAGCAGCCAGTCGGGGGTGGCCGTCACAACCGGGTTCCGGCGAACCGTTCCGACGAGGTAGCACCGGGGCGGCGGCCGAACCGCTGCACCAGGAACGCCACCGCGAAGACCACCAGCGCGATCGCCGCGATGCCGACCAGCGCCGAGAGCAGGTAGCCCAGCGCCGGGTGCGCGTCGTGGCCGAAGTCGTAGCCGCGGAAGATCGCCGCGTGCCAGAAGCCGTTGTAGCGCGCCAGCCCGGACGGCACCGCCGACAGGTGCAGCTTCTGCAGGTTCAGGCTGTCGGGTGCATCCTCGCCGAACGCGCTGCCCGGGGCGAGCAGGCCGAGCGGGGTGAGCAGCACCATCATCGCCACCGCGCCGACTGCCACCCGGACCGGCCGCACCCGCGGGGACGGGCCGGTCGCGGACAGGCCCGGGTGGTTCACCCGCAGCAGTGGCAGGTTCGCCCGCTGCAGGTAGGCCAGCACGCCGGCGGTCAACGCGCCCTCGACCAGGCCGGCCACGGTCAGGTGGGCCAGCAGCATGGCCGGGATGGTCTGGGAGAGGTGGTACGGCGAGTACAGCGGCGTGCCCTGGGCGTTGTGGAAGAGGTCCGGCTGGATGCCCAGCTCGATCGCGCAGGCCAGCGCGGCGGCGTTCAAGCCGAGGTAGCCACCGGCCGCGGCCGCCAGCACCCGGCGTCCGGCGGTCAGCGCCGACCTGCCGGCCAGCAGCCGATACACC
>DATJNU010000040.1:0-31151 GCA_035507775.1 Jatrophihabitans sp. | reverse complement strand
CACGCGGTGGTGGAGCAGTCCGACGGCCGGCTGCTGGTGCTGCTGCCCGGCCTGACCGCGCCACCGGACGCGGGCGGCGAGGCGCCGGACGCGCTGGCGATGCTGGAGCAGGCCGTGATCGCCGTCCGGCGCCACCTCGATCCGGCGGCACGCGGCGGGCTGGGCCCGGTGGTGGCCTCGGCCAGCCAGGCCGCCGACTCCGCGCGGGATGCCGAGCGCGCCCTCTCGGTGCGTTCGGGCGAGCCGGTATTGTCGTTCACCCGCGCCCGGAACCGGCTGATCGCCGAGGCGGTGCGGCACTGCTTGAGCCACCAGGCAGACCTGCTCGACCCACGGATCGCCCAGCTGGTCGCCACCGACCGGGCCAGCGCGGAAACCCTGCTGCGCTACCTGGAGACCGGCTCCAACGTCAGCCGGGTCGCGGCCGAGTTGCGGGTCCATCCGACGACGGTCCGGCACCGGCTGCGGCGGGCCGGCCGGCAGCTCGACCTGGACCTCGCCGACCCGGCCGACCGGCTGGCCGCCCAGCTGCAGCTGGGGCACGGGTTGCGAACCGCGGCAGGCGCGGCATGATCTATGGCTACGGGGCGAAGGGACCGCTGCGCCGATGACCGATGACCGGGGTGACAGGTCCCTACGAGTTGCCGTGATCGCCGAGGACGACAGCGACATCCGGGAACTGGTGAGCACGAAGCTGACCGGTGCCGGCTATCGGGTGATCCCGGTGTCGAACGGGACGGCCGCGCTGGCCGCCATCCGCGAGCGGCTGCCCGACGTGGCGATCCTGGACGTGATGATGCCCGGCACCTCGGGACTGGACGTGATCGGCGCGCTGCGCGGCGACCCGCGCACGGCCGCGATCCCGGTGATCCTGCTCTCGGCCAAGAGCCAGGAGTTCGACGTCGAGACCGGCATCGCCTCCGGCGCGGCCGACTACATCGTCAAGCCGTTCAGCCCGCGCGAGCTGGTCGAACGGGTCGATGCCGTGCTGGATCGGACCCGAGGGTGACCAGCGCGATCCTGCCGGACAACCGGGACAGCGTCGCGACCCGGTTGCGCCGGTTGGTGACCGACATGCTGCTGCTGCTCCTGCTGGTGGGCATCAGCGGCGTCGCGGCGATCCAGATCGCCACCAACCAGACCGGCCGGATCAGCAGCGGTTACACGCCCGCCAACACCGCGCACCAGCAGGTGCTGCCGCTGATGCTCGACGCCGAGACCGCGGTGCGCGGCTACCTGCTGACCGGCAACACGACCTTCCTGGCGCCGTACCGGACCGCCCGGCCGCAGATCCTGCCGCAGCTCGACCAGACCCGGACCGTGCTGGACCGGGCCGGCATCCACGGCCTGGACGCGGCCCTGGCCTCCGAACGGGCCCTGGCCGAGCAGTGGCTGACCCGGTACGCCGACCCGATCGCGGCCAACCCGAACGACTCGATGCTGCCCAGCCCGGCACAGCAGAACACGGCCAAGACCACCTTCGACCAGTACCGGAACGCCGACCGGGGCGTCGACACCCGGCTGGAGCAGACCCGCGACCGGCTGCGCGCCGACTCCCGGCGGCTGCACTCGCTGGCCGTGCCGCTGCTGATCGGGGCCACCGCCCTCGCCGTGGTCGTCGCGCTGCTGCTGGCCTACCGCACCGCGCGCGGCATCAACCGGCCGCTGCGCTCGCTGCGTTCGGTGATCGCCCGGCTGGACCGGGGCGACCTCGAGGCCCATGCGAACGAGCAGGACGGCCCGTCCGAGGTGCGGGCGCTGGCCCGCGCGGTCAACGGGGTGGGCCGCCGGGCCCGGGCCGACGCGGCCGCCGACCGCGACGCGGAGCAGTTCCGCCAGCGGGCCCGGCTGATCTCCTCCACCATCCGGCGCACCGGCAACGGCAACCAGATGGCCGAGCACCTGGTGCGCGGGCTGGGCGACGCCTTCGAGGTGGACCGGGCCTGGCTCTACGTCTTCGCCGGCGACCGGGTGCCGCAGCTGTTCGCGCAGTGGCAGCGGGCACCACTGAAGCCGCTGGCCGCGCCGCTGGACTACCAGGTCGAGGACCTGCTGCAGCTGGCGGTGCGGCTCTGGGACAACGGGCACACCATCGGCATCGACGACCACCGCACCTACGAGCCCACCCCGGCCGGCCGGATGCTCTTCGGGCTGGCGCAGGCGGTCGGCACCAGCGCGTCACTGGTCGTCCCGATCGGTGACGCGGAGGGGGCGCTCGGCGTCATCTGGCTGGCGATGGCCGGGCACTCCCGGCACTGGACGCTGACCGAGACCGGCATGGCGCAGTTCCTGGCCGCCGACCTGGCGCACAGCCTGACCCAGGCCCACCTGATCCAGACCCAGGCCGAGGCGGTCCGGCTGCTGCGCGAGCTCGACCAGGCCAAGGCCGACTTCATCTCCACCGTCTCGCACGAGCTGCGCACGCCGCTGACCTCGATCACCGGCTACCTGGAGATGATCCGCGACGGCGACGCCGGCGAGCTGCCGGCCAGGGCGCACCAGATGCTCACCGTGGTCGACCGCAACGCCACCCGGCTGCGCAACCTGATCGAGGACCTGCTCACCCAGTCCCGCATCGACGCCGGCCGGCTGCGCCCGGAACTCACCTCGGTGGACGTCTCGGCGGTGCTCTCCTCGGTGCACGAGGCGCTGCTGCCGCAGGCCGCCGCCGACGGCATCGACCTGCGGCTGACCGCGCCGGCCGGCTGCAAGATCGAGGCGGACCCGCACCAGCTGGAGCAGGTGTTCACCAACCTGGTCGGCAACGCCTGCAAGTTCACCCCGGCCGGTGGTCACGTCGAGGTGCGCCTGGCGCAGGAGGCGGACGACGGCGTGCTGGTGACGGTCACCGACACCGGCATGGGCATTCCGCCCGAGGACGGCGAGCACCTGTTCACCCGGTTCTTCCGGGCCGCGAACGCGCACGCCGCCGCGCTGCCCGGCACCGGGCTGGGGCTGGCCATCGTGCAGGAGATCGTGCACCGGCACGGCGGCAGCGTCGGGTTCGAGTCCGAGCTGGGCGTGGGCAGCGTGTTCCGGGTGCGGCTGCCCGAGCACCCGCCCCGCCGCTAGCCTCAGTCCAGCAGGCCGGTGAGGTAGGCCGCCTGGCCGACGTGCTGCAGGTCGTCGCCGATCACGCTCACCAGCCGCACCCCGAGGGTGACCGGCGGGTCCCAGCGCTCGTCCACCACCCGGCCGAGATCGGCCTCGGTCAACCCGCCGACGAACTCCGCGGTCCGCCGGTGCACCCCGTCGTGGTAGCCGATCAGCAGCCGCGGATCGGAGACCCGCACCGCGGCCACCTGCTCCGGGCCGTGGCCGAAGCCGGTGTCGCCGGCGGGCAGCGCGAGCCCCAGCCGCTCGTGCCAGCCCTCGGCCGTCCACACCTGCTCGGTGCCGGCCACCTCGGCGAGGTGGTCGTCCTGCACCCGGGTGAGGTGCCAGACCAGCCAGCCGACGCTGTTGGCCCCGGGCTTCGGCTGGAAGGCGAGCTGCTCGGCGGTCAGCCCGGTCAGCGTGCCGGTCACCAGCTGCCGGATCCGGTCGAAGGACTCGGTCAGGACGTCTGCCACCGTCATCGAATCGGTCATAGGCCCATTCTTGCTCGCCGGTCGGGGCATGTGCCGGTCCCGGCCGCGGCGCTACCCTCACCCGGTGACTACCCAGGTTCCTGCCGACACGGCACCGGTCGAGACACCCCTGCTGCGCCGGATCCGGGACGCGGTGATCGGCGACGACCAGGTGATGCCGGGCCCGTACGGACCGCGCCGGGTGACCTACGCCGACTACACCGCCTCCGGCCGGGCGCTGAGCTTCATCGAGGACTTCATCGTCGACGAGGTGCTGCCGCGCTACGCCAACACCCATACCGAATCGAGCGGAACCGGCCTGCAGACCACCCGGCTGCGGGAGGACGCGCGGGCCATCATCGCCGAGGCGGTCGGCGGCGACGAGCAGACCGCGGTGATCTTCGCCGGCTCCGGCTGCACCGGCGCGGTGGACAAGCTGATCGGCGTGCTGGGCCTGCGGATCCCGGCCGGCCTGGACGACGCCTACCGGCTCACCGAGCAGATCCCGGTGGCCGAGCGGCCGGTGGTCTTCATCGGCCCGTACGAGCACCACTCCAACGAGCTGCCGTGGCGGGAGTCGATCGCCGACGTCGTGCTGATCTCGCAGGACGCCGACGGCCACATCGACATCGACCAGCTCGCCGAGCAGCTGGAGCGCTACGCCGACCGGCCGCTGAAGATCGGCTCCTTCTCGGCCGCGAGCAACGTCACCGGCATCATGAGCAACGTCGCCCGGGTGGCCGCGCTGCTGCACCGGCACGGCGCCCTGTCGTTCTGGGACTACGCCGCGGCCGGGCCGTACGTGCAGATCGACATGTACAACCGGGCCGGCGGCGACCCCGGCGCCTACCTCGACGCGATCTTCCTCAGCCCGCACAAGTTCATCGGCGGCCCGAGCACCCCGGGTGTGCTGGTGGCGCGGCGGGAGCTGCTGACCAACCGGGTGCCGGCGGTGCCGGGCGGCGGGACGGTCGCCTACGTCAACCCGTCCGAGCACCGCTACCTGACCGATCCGGAGCAGCGGGAGGAGGGCGGCACCCCGGCCATCGTGGAGTCGATCCGGGCCGGGCTGGTGTTCCAGCTCAAGCAGGCCGTCGGCATCGACGTGATCCGCGCGCACGAGGAGCACTACCTGCGCCAGGCGGTGCAGGCCTGGCAGGACGAGCCGGCGCTGGAGATCCTCGGCAACCTCGACGCCGAGCGGCTGTCGATCGTCTCGTTCGTGGTGCGCAACCCGGCGACCGGGCGGTACCTGCACCACAACTACGTGGTCGCGCTGCTGAACGACCTGTTCGGCATCCAGTCCCGCGGCGGCTGTTCCTGCGCCGGGCCGTACGGGCACCGGCTGCTGGGCATCGACCTGGACCGCTCCCACGAGTTCGAGCGCGAGATCACCGGCGGCTGCGAGGGGATCAAGCCCGGCTGGGTGCGGATCAATTTCAACTACTTCATCTCCGAGCCGGTGTTCCGCTACCTGGTCGAGGCGGTGCGGCTGGTCGCCCGGGACGGCTGGCGGCTGCTCGGCGACTACGTCTTCGAGCCGGCCACCGGCCTCTGGCGGCACCGCCGGGGCACGGTCGAGCCCCCACTGCGGCTGCACCTGCTGCGCTACGACGAGGACGGCCTGCTGCGCTACCCCAAGCACCAGCAGCACGCGCCGGAGTCGGAACTGGGTCGCTACCTCACCGAGGGCGCGGCGCTGCTGGCCGCCGCGGTGCCGCCCGCCCTGGGTGCGGACACGCTGGCCGAGCAGGTCGCGGCCGGTATGGTGTCGGACGACTTCGAGCACCTGCGCTGGTTCGACCTGCCGGCCGGCTGCCTGACCGACCGTCTCGACGCCGGGGTCGCGGCGCAGCCGCGCTGACGCAGCACTGCACCGCGCGCCCGGTGAACAGGAAATCTGTCCTACTCGCCTGATCGCGCGTTCGGTCATGTGACCATCTGTTCCAACGAAGCAGATGGGACAGATCGGCATGAATAACCCGGAAACGGTCGCGAGCCGGCGCAGGGGCGGCGCCTACTGGCGTCGGCCGTGATCGGCGCCTGGAGCGTCACCGGGGACGGCCATCGAGCCGCCGGCACACCGTCGCTTCTACGACATTCAGGTCGGCAGCCACCCACCGATCCGGTACACCCCGGATCAACTGCACGACGTGGAACTGCACTTCGGCTGAGTCGCGGCCGGCCGGTCACGGCACGGACCTGTCGGTGCCGCGTGGCACGATGCGAGGCATGACGATCTCCAGCACCGACCGGCTCATCGAACTGCTCGAACTGCGGCGCACCACGCTGCAGGACCTTGACGGGACCGGGCGGATGCTGGTCACCAACGACGAGACCGGCTCCGCCCAGCTGTACGAGATCTCGCCCGACGGGCAGTGGCGCCAGCTGACCGACCTCGGTGAGCCGTGCTCGGGCCGGTACCTGCCGGGCACCCGATCGGTGGTCGTCTCGGCCGACACCGGCGGCACCGAGCGGGCCCAGCTCTCGCTGCTGCGGATCTGTGAGCAGGGGCTCGGCGAGCTCAGCCCGCTGGTGCACGATCCGGCCTACATCCACGCCCTGTTCGATGTCCGGGACGACGTCGTGGTGTACGCGACCAACCGCCGGGACGGGGTCGAGTTCGACGTGATCGAGCGCCGGGTGTCCGACGGGACCGAACGGGTGCTGTTCGACGGCGGCGGCTACTTCGACAGCGCGGTGCCCTCGCCGGACGGGCGCTGGGTGCTGCTGTCGCGAATGACCACCATCGCCGCCTCCAGCGAGCTGCTGCTGGTCGACACCGCGTCCGGCGCCGTCCGCTCGATCACCGACCCGGGCGCTCCGGGGGCCTGGGACAACCCGAAGTGGCTGGCCGACTCCTCCGGACTGCTGGCCTCCACCGACACCCACACCGACTTCTTCGCCGTCCACCGCTACGACGTCGAGGCGGCCACGTGGTCGAGTTTCCTCGGCGAGGACGGGGTGAATCTCTTCGTCTGGCCGGCGCCGGCCGGCGACCGGCTGGCCGTGGTGCGCACCGTGGACGGCATCGACAGCCTGACCATCCGCGACGCCGGCGGCGACCATCCGGTCGAGCTGCCGGGCCAGGGCGTGCTGACCTCCCGCACCCGGCTGGCGTGGTCGCCGGACGCGGCCGTGTTCGGCTTCACCTTCAGCTCGATGGTGCAGCCGCCCGAGGTGCACACCTGGCAGCCGGGTGACACCGCCGCGCGCCGGCGCACCACCAGCAATCCGGCCGAGGCCACCGCGGGGCTGGTCGACCTGAGCTCCCACCTGGTGCCGACGCCGGACGGCGAGCAGATCCCGACCTACCTGCTGCGCCCGGAGCACGCCGACGGCTCGGCGGTGCTGATCATCCACGGCGGCCCGGAAGCGGCCGTCGTAGCGACCTGGAGCCCGGTCGCCGCGGCGCTGGCGCTGGCCGGCCACACGGTGCTGCTGCCCAACGTCCGCGGCTCGGCGGGCTACGGCCGGCGCTGGGTCTCCCTCGACGACATCGACAAGCGGCTGGACTCGGTGGCCGACCTGGTCGCGCTGCGCGACTGGCTGCCCTCGGTCGGCGTCGACACCGACCGGGTCGCGCTCTACGGCGGCTCGTACGGCGGCTACATGGTGCTGGCCGGGCTCGCGTACTACCCGGAGCTGTGGGCGGCCGGCGTCGACATCGTCGGGGTGTCGTCGCTGGTGACCTTCCTGCAGAACACCTCCGCCTACCGCCGGGCCTACCGCGAGCGGGAGTACGGCCGGCTGGTGGAGGACCGCGACCTGCTGGAGCAGGCCTCGCCGTTCAACCGGATCGATGCGATCCGGGCCCCGCTGTTCGTGATCCACGGCGCGAACGACCCCCGGGTGCCGCTGTCGGAGGCCGAGCAGGTGGTAGCCGCGGTGCGGGCATCCGGCGCCGATTGCCCGTTCCTGGTCTACGACGACGAGGGCCACGGTCTGGCCAAGCGGGCCAACCAGCTGGACGCCTACCCGCAGGTGATCGAGTTCCTGGCCAAGCACCTGGCCCGGTGAGCGGCGCCGGGAGGTGGCGGGTTTCGCCGGCCGGAGCGGCGAACCCCCCACCCCGGCAAACCTCAGCCGGTCGGGTGCTGCCGCACGAACCGCACGATGTGCTCGGCCAGTTCCGGGCCGGCGTCCTCCTGCAGGAAGTGCCCGGCGCCGGCGATGACAGGGTGCTCGACGCCCTGGGCGCCGGCGATGTGCTTGCGCAGCACCGGCGCCATGCCGCCGGTGATCGGGTCGGAGTCGCTGAACGCGACCAGCATCGGGATGGGCAGCTCGGTCAGCGCCTGCCAGGCCAGCCGGTTCGCCCCGGTCGCCGGGTCCTGCGGGGTGATCGGCACCAGGCCCGGCATCGCGCGCGGGCCGGCGCAGTAGCTCTCGTCCGGGAACGGCGCGTCGTAGGCCGCCAGCACCGCCGGCGGCAGTTCGGTGCGGCAGCCGGACTGCACGAACCGCGCGATGTCGACGGCCGGCGCGTTCTGCATCGCCTCGCGGAACCGGTGCCAAATCTCGGGCATCGGGTGGTCACCGGTCGGCAGGCCGGTGTTCGCGGCGACGATCCGGCTGAACCGCTCGGGGTGTTCGGCCGCCAGCCGCAGCCCGATCAGGCCGCCCCAGTCCTGGCCGACGACGGTCACCCGGCGCAGGTCCAGCACGTCGAAAGCCAGCTCGCGGACCCAGCCGACGTGCCGGGCGTAGCTGTGGTCGGCCTGCGCGGCCGGCTTGTCGGACCGGCCGAAGCCGATCAGGTCCGGGCAGATCACCCGCAGGCCGGCCCCGGCCAGCACCGGCATCATCGTCCGGTAGAGGAACGACCAGCTCGGCTCGCCGTGCAGGCAGAGCACCGGCTCGCCCTCCCCGGCCTCGACCCACGCCATCCGCAGGGTGCCGCCGTCCGGATCGGACACCTGCCCGTAGTGCGGCTCGTAGTCGAAGTCGGGCAGGTCGGCGAATCGCTCGTCCGGGGTGCGCAGTGCGTCCATCCGGCCATGATCGTCGCACCGGTCGGTGCTGGACAAGGTCAGGTCACAGGCGGGCGCGTTCGCTGGCCACCTCGACCTCGAGCCCGTCACGTCCGGTCAGCTCGCGGTGCTCCTTCAGCAGCGCCATCAGGTCGACCATGCGATGCAGCATCCGGGTCACCATCTCCATGCCTTCCTCGTCCTGCAGGACCGAGCCGCGCTCGTCGCCGAAGAGAACCGACGGAAAGCCGAAGCCGGCCACGATCATCCGGTTGAGCAGCACGTTCGCCATCAGGTTGGAGTACGTCTCGACATGGCCGTACCGCCGGCCGGTGACGATCACCCCGGCCACCTTGTTGGTCAGCCTGCGGTCGAACCTGAGGTATCCGGTGCCCGATCGCTCGATGAAGGCGGGCATCAGCGGGGCGGCGGTGTAGCCGTGGATCGGCGTGGCGTAGATGATCCCGTCGGCCGCAACCATCTGCTCGACGACGCCGGCGACGTCGTCGCCGACCGCGCACGGGGTGTCGCGAAAGTTACAGTCCCCGCACGGCCCGCACGGCGTCATCCGCAAATCCCACAGCCGGATCACGTCCAGCTCGCAGTCACGTTCGGCGAGCAGCTTGCCGGCGTAATCCAGGACGGCCATGTTGTTGCCGTCCGGCCGCTCGGATCCATTGATGGCGAGAACTTTCAAGGGGGTCGGATAGGACATGGTTTTGCACTCCTTGGGGGATTGGCGGTGTCGAGAACGCGCCCGACCCGGGCGCGCACAAGCGTCGTGGCAGGCTCAGGCAGCCGAGCTGGGGAGCGGGCCGCGCAGCGCGCCGCCGATGGCCGACTCCAGCGTGCGCACGGTCTCCGGCGAGGGCGCGATGCCGAGTTCGTCGCGCAGCCGCCGGGCGCACAGCTGGTACCAGCCGCGCACCCGGTCCAGCTCGCCGAGCCGGCCGTGGACGGCCATCAGCGCCTGGTAGGCCTCCTCCTGATACCGGTCGATGGACAGCGACTGCCGGGACCAGCCGATCGCGGCGGGATAGTCGGAGCGGTCGACGGCCGTCGTGCGCAGGTAGGCCAGCGCGCGCAGGGCCACCGACCGGTACCACTCGCGCTGCTCGTCGATCCAGTCGGCGCTGTCACCGGCGAGGAAGTCGCCGGAGTGCAGGGCAGCAACCCGCTCGTAACAGGCCGCCGCAACCACGTGATTCCCGGCCAGTTCGGCGGCCCGGCCGGACGAGAACGCGGCCTGCAACTCCTCGGCGTCCACCCAGATCCGGTCGGCACGCAGCACGTAGCCGAAGTCCTGATGGTCGATCCGGACCGGCGCCTGGCTCTCGGCCAAGGTGCGCCGCAGCGCGTGCACGGCGACCTTGAGCGAACTCGACCGGCGGGAACATCCCTGTTCCGGCCACAGCAACTCGTACAGCGTGTCGCGCAGCACGACCCGACCCCGGTTGACCAGCAGGTGCTGGAACAGGCTCCGCGCCTTGCCGGCGTGCCAGCGCCGAACCGGCTCGCCGCAGATCCGCACCGAGAATCCGCCCATGCACCGCACCACGAGTCTCTCGGCATCCGAAATGTTCGATATTTTAGGCATAGTGTCCGGTGATATAGACATAGTGTCAGTTTCTTTCGACAGGTGTTGTCACGATCGGTTCCGCTGGATATTCGCCGAACGAACGTGTTTAACGAAAGCCTCATGACCTGCTCAAGCTGACACAAACTAGCAAAGATAGTTTTCACGTGTTAGGTCTAGAAGTATCAGTCGAAAGTGATCTAAGGTCGCATAGCACACATCGGATGGCATGGTGTAAAAGCCTTACACCCATCGGGTGATGGTTCCCCGATGACCGCCACGGGATCAGGGCGGGGAGCTATGGTCGGCCAGCGCCGCACGTCGCAGTCCGAGGCATCGGGGCACCGCCTGTCCGGGGCGACCCTGCGCACGGGGGTGGACGAGTACCTGGCGGCACTGGTCAGCGCGGGCGGCGAGCCGTGGCCGCCCGGCGACGGCACGCCGCCCCCGATAGCCGAGGCCGTGGCGCGGATCCGGGAGGCGGTCGAACGCGCGGCCGCCCGAGACCTCGGCCGGCAGCGACGGCAGCTCGCCGGCGAGCTGCACGACCGCACGGCGCACACCCTGCGCGTCGCGCTGCAGGATCTCGAGCTGCACGACGTCTACCTGCCCACCGACCCGCCGCGGGCCCACGCCAAGCTGCGGGACGCCCACCGCAACGTGCGCGAGGCGCTGGACAGCGTGCGTCGCCTGTCGGCCGCACTGTTCGATTCGGCCACCGACCGACCGCTGCGCGAGGCGTTGCTCCGCTGCCTGCGTACCGAGGTTCCGCCGCAGGTGCAGGTCAGGTTCTCCTGCGAGGAGGACGTACGCCTGCCGGCCGGCGTCGGCGGCGAGCTCTTCCTGATGGCACGCGAGGCGATCCACAACGCGGTACGGCACGGCGGCCCCGGCGAGCTCGCGGTGGCGGTGACCGTGGACGGTGCGGCGCTGCGGATCTCGGTACGCGACGACGGGATCGGCTTCGACCCGGGCCGTCCGCAGCCTGGCTGGGGGTTCGGGCTCACCGCCATGCGCGAGCGGGTGGAGCGGGTCGGCGGCCGGATCACGGTCGTCAGCGCCCCGGGCCAGGGGACCACGGTTGCGGCGCAGGTGCCGGTCCGGCCCGGCCCGCGATGAGCGGCACCCGGCCGATCCGGCTGGTGGTGGCCGACGACCACACGCTGTTCCGCCAGGGGCTCGTCGAGATGGTCACCGCGCACGGGGACTTCGAGGTGGTCGCCCAGGCCGCGACCGGGCCCGAGGCCGTGTCGCTGGCCGGCCGGCACCGGCCCGACATCGTGCTGCTCGACGTGGAGATGCCGGGAC
Organism: Jatrophihabitans sp.; assembly: GCA_035507775.1. Taxonomy (GTDB): domain Bacteria; phylum Actinomycetota; class Actinomycetes; order Mycobacteriales; family Jatrophihabitantaceae; genus Jatrophihabitans_A. Next base: position 19,725 of record DATJNU010000040.1, on the reverse strand, counting down.
GAGGGGCCGGTGCGACGGTTGCCGAGCTCGCCCGGCTGCACCCCGAGGTCAAGACCGTGATCCTGACCATGCACGAGGACGCCGGCCTGCTGCGCGAGCTGCTGGAGTCCGGTGCCGCCGGCTACCTGGTGAAGACGATCGATCGGCTGGAACTGCTGGCCGGGCTGCGGGCGACGTTCCGCGGGGACACCGTGACGCTGTCGATGTCGCGGGACACCCTCCAGCAGCTCTACGGCCGGCGGCCGGCGGACACCGTGCTGTCGCAGCGGGAACTCGAAGTGCTCCGGCTGGCGACCCAGGCCCTGACCAACTCCCAGATCGCCAGCCGGCTCTACATCGCCGAGGCGACCGTGAAGCGGCACCTGACCAGCATCTACGCCAAGCTCGGCGCCGTGTCGAGGGTCGATGCCATCCGCAAGGCCATCGCCGGCGGGGTGCTCTAGCCGACAGGCTCCGCGAGGCCGGCGGCCAGCGCCACCGGGGCGTCGTCCATCAGCACGTCCTCGTGCTCGTCCCGGCCGCCGAGGCGCAGCACCCGGCCGGCCGCCGCGGTGGCCAGCTGCAACCGGCTCATCAGCGTGTCCAGCTCGGACACCGGCAGTGCCTGGCGCCCGTCGCACAGCGCCTGCGCCGCGTCGTGGTGGGACTCCACGATGATCCCGTCCGCTCCCACCGCGGCCGCCGCGAGGGCGAGCGGGATCACCCGCCGGGCCTCCCCCGCGGCATGGCTCGGATCGACGATCACCGGCAGGTGGGTCCGCTCGCGGAGGACCGGGATCGCGCCGAGGTCGAGGGTGAACCGGTAGCTGCTCTCGAAGGTGCGAATGCCGCGCTCGCACAGCACCACCCGCTCGTTGCCGCCCTCCAGCAGGTACTCCGCCGCCAGCAGCGTCTCGTCCACCGTCGCGGACAGGCCACGCTTGAGCAGCACCGGCGTGCGGCAGGCGCCGAGCTCGCGGAGCAGCGCGAAGTTCTGCATGTTCCGCGCGCCGACCTGCAGCAGGTCGACGACCTCGACCATGGCGTCGAGGTCGCGCACGTCGACGATCTCGGAGACCACCGGCAGCCCGGTCATCGCCCTGGCCTCCGCCAGCATCTCCAGCGCCGGCCGGCCCCGTCCCTGGAAGGCGTACGGCGAGCTGCGCGGCTTGAACGCGCCACCACGCAGGGCGTGGCAGCCCGCGGTGCGCACGGCCTCGGCGATCTGCAGCAGCTGCTCGGCGTTCTCCACCGCGCAGGGGCCCGCGATCACCGTGAAGGAGCCCGGCCCGATGCGGCAGTTGCCGACGTCGACCGAGCCGGGCACATCCATCCGCGACTGCAGCGAGGCCAGCGCGTGCTGCCCCGGGATGCTGGCCACCCGCAGCACGCAATCCTGGGCGGCCAGCGCGGTCGCGATCCGGTCGCGGTCACCGGCGGCCGACAGGATCTGGCGGCTGTGCACCCGCAGGTCCGAGCCCGCTGCCGACATCAGCTCGATGACGCGGTCCAGGTCCGCCTGGTCCGTCCGCTCCTGTACTACGACGAGAACCGTCACGTGACTACCTGCCTGTCTGTGTGGTGGCCGGCGGGCGCAGGGGCGCGCCCGCGAGTTCGAGGACGTTGGTGAACAGCCGCAGGCCGTTCTCGGTGCGGATGCTCTCGGGATGGAACTGCACCGACTCGATCGGCAGCTCCCGGTGCCGCAGCGCCATCACCTGCCCGTCGTCGGCCGACCGGGCGGTCACCAGCAGCGCGGCCGGCAACCCGGCCTCGGCCACCACCAGGGAGTGGTAGCGGGTCGCCTCGAACGGCTGGGGCATGCCGGTGAAGATCCCCCGGCCGTCGTGCCGCACCGCGCTGGTCTTGCCGTGCTTCGGCGACGCCCGGACGACGCCGGCGCCGAAGGCGAGGCCGATCGCCTGGTGACCGAGGCACACCCCGAGGATCGGGACGGCGCCGGCGAAGCGGGTGACCAGCTCGACGTGCCCGGAGTCCGCCGGGTGCCCCGGCCCAGGGCCGAGCACCAGCACGTCGGGCGCCAGTGCGGCCACCTGATCGGGGGCGGCCCCCTCGGACCGCAGCACGCTCGCCTCGGCGCCCGCCGACCGCAGGTACTGGCAGATGACGTGGACGAAACTGTCGAACGCGTCGATGATCAGGACCCGCATGCCGGGGCCTCCTCGCCGCAGACTGCCCAGCGGGCCGCGCCCAGCTTCGCGACGGTCTCGGCCCACTCGCGGTCCGGCACGGAGTCGGCCACGATCCCGGCCGAGGCCCGGGCCCGGTAGACGCCGTCGCGGTGCACCAGGGTGCGGATGCAGAGTGCCAGGTTGAGGTAGCCACCGACGTCGATCAGGCCGAGCGCACCGGCGTACAGGCCTCGCCTGGTGGTCTCGACCGCCTCGATGATCTCCATCGCACGGACCTTCGGCGCGCCGGTCATGGTCCCGGACGGGAACAGCGCGGCGATCACGTTGTAAGCGTCCAGGCCGTCGGCGACGCGGCCCTCGACCGTCGACACCAGGTGCAGCAGCCGGGAGTACCGCTCGACCGCGAGCAGCTGCGGGACGTCCAGCGTGCCGGTGGCGCAGATCCGGCCGATGTCGTTGCGGCACAGGTCGACCAGCATCACGTGCTCGGCGATCTCCTTGGGATCCTGGCGCAACCGGCGAGCGGCGTCCTCGACCCGCGCCCCGGCCGGCTCGCACGGCAGGGTGCCGGCGATCGGGCGCATGGTGACCACGCCCCGCTCGACCCGGGCGAAGAGCTCCGGACTGGCGCCCACCACCAGGTGTCCGGCCAGCGGTGCCAGGTACATGTAGGGCGAGGGGTTGCGCTCGCGCAGCCGGCGGTAGGCCTCGACCGGGTCGAGGTCGCTGCGCATGGTGAGCTCGTGCCCGACCTGCACCTGGTAGATGTCGCCGGCGGCCACATGTTCCAGGCAGCGCAGCACGGTCGTCCGGTACCGGTCGGGACTGACACTGTCCGAGATCGGCACCGGGCTCGGCACCGGGCTCGGCTCGGACGCCGTCTCCGGCAGCCACCCGCCGCCCAGCAGGTCCTCCACGGGCAGGTCCGGCCACGCCGCCGCGGAGTGCACCACCACCTCGGCGGCGCCGTCGGGCCCGATCCGGACGTGGCCCTGGTGCAGCACCAGGCTGAGGTCCGGCAGCTCCGGCTCCTGCTCGATGAGCAGCGGCAGCTTCTCGATGTAGCGGGCGGTGTCGTAGCCGAAGAAGGCCAGGAACCCGAACCGGAACTCCTCGGCCGAGCCTGCGGAGTCGAAGCAGTCCTGCACCGCCCGCAGCACGTCCCACATGTGGTTGCGGTCGAGCAGTGCCAGCTCGTCGCCGATCCGGTTGAGCAGCCCACCGGCCCGCCGCTCGACCAGCGCGACGAGCCCCGGCACGCCGCGCAGCCGGACCAGGCCGCGGCGCACCGACACCTCGAGCAACGGGTGGAAGCCCACCAGCGAGTAGCGGGTGTCCGCGCGGGGTCCCGCCACCGATTCGAGCAGGAACACCCCGTCGCGGCCGAAGCGTTCGGCCAGCCGGAGGTAGGTCGTCAGCGGATCCGCCCGGCCGGCCGGCAGCCGCCGGGACCGGACCGCGACGGTGCGCTCGTGTGTGATGGTCGCCGTCATCGTCGTCTCCTCCCGCGCTCAGCTGGTGACGACCTGGCGCGCCGCGGCTGCCCGCGCGGCCGCGACGTCGGGATTGGTCGCCCCGGCCCGCTGGTCGAGCAGCCGCGCCGCCTTCCAGCTCACGAACGATCCGGTCGCGGTGATCGGGTCGAGCTCATCGATCACCAGCACGTCGGCCCGGACCCCGAACCGCGACTCGATCCGCGCTCCGATCGCGGACCGCAACCGGCCGGCCTCGGCGGCCCGTTCGGTGAGCAGCTCCAGCCGGACGGTCAGCCGGTCGGCCCCGTCCGGGCCGTCGTCCACCACGACCTGGTAGCCGAGCGCGCCCTCGACGCCTTCCAGCACCGCCTGTTCCAGGTCGCTGGCCCGGACGCCGTCGCCGTTGAGGACCAGCTCGTCGGCCACCCGGCCCTGCACCTCGATCACCTGACCGGGCAGGCCGCAGTCACAGGCCGTGCCGTCGACGGACACCAGGTCGCCGGTGCGGTAACGGATCAGCGGCTTGATGCCGGGCACCAGCATCGTCAGGCACAGCTCCCCCTCGCCACGCGAACCGCGGACCGCGCCGGTCGCCGGATCGAGCACCTCGACCAGGTAGTTGGGTTGGGACAGGTGCAGCCGGCCCCGGGTGCAGCCGGCGGCGATCGCCATCGCCTCCTGCGAGCCGTACAGCGTCGACAGGGCCGGCGCGTTCCAGATCGAGGCGACGTTCGCGGCGAAGGCCGGCGTGCAGATCTCGCCCAGCACCAGGAACAGCTTGACCGCGAGGTCCCGCTGCAGGTCGTACCCGTGGTGGCGGGCGGCCTTGGCCAGGCTCAGGCACAGCGCCGGGGCGCAGACCACCACCTCGACGCCGAGTTCGTGCATCAGCCGCAGCGCCTTGGCGAAACCGACCCGCGGCGACTCCGGCCAGATCTTGACGTGGGCCGCGCCGATCGCGCGGGCGGCATCGCCGAAGGTGTCGCCGAAGGCGTACAGCTCGGACGGGCCCATCAGGCCGATCACCGGTTTGCGGGAACCGAACCGGTGGGCGAACAGCTGCCGCAACGACTCCACGACGTGGGCGTCGCTGGCGTGCAGGTCGATGGCCGCGCGCGGGCACGGTGTGGACGGCCCGGTCGTCCCGGTCGTCTCGTAGTAGACCGCCGCGTCGGCCGGCGTGCCCGACAGCACCCCGTGCAGCTCCCGGCGCAGATCCGCCTTGGTGGTGAAGGGCAACGCCGACAGGTCCTCGGGACTGACCGCGCCGAGGTCCACGCCGGCGAGGTGGTCGCGGTAGAACCGGGACCGCGCGGTGACGTGCCGCAGCACGCCGGCGAGCCGGTCGCGGTGCCAGGCCCGCAGCTCGGACCCGGCCAGCCGGCCGGTGCGATATCGGCCGAGGAGCGCGTCGAAGTCCGCGCGGAAGGCTCGGGCCTGCGGGTCGGGCTCGGGTCCCGACAGCGCCGCGTCGGTGGGCAACTGTGCTGCGATGGTCATGGTGCGCTCCGTCTTCGATCCGCCAGTCGGTCTCGGGACGGCGACCGTAGGACGGCCGAGTTCAGGTTGGGTTACGCGAACCGGACAACGCGCCGGACCGGGCGAATCGGCGCCTGTCGGGCCCGGCCGTGCCGCTTCGGTACCGTCGACCGGGTGACCGCCGCGGCACCGCTGTCCGATGTCTTCCGGATCCTCGACCTCACCGGCGTGTTCACCAACGCCGCGCTCGGTGCCGTGATCGCCCGTACCGCCCGGCTGGACCTGGTCGGGCTGACCGTGATCGCGCTGATCAGCGGGCTGGGCGGCGGCGTGCTGCGCGACACCCTGCTGCAGCACGGCACCCCGATCGCGCTCACCGACTACGCCTACGTGCTCACCGCGCTCGCCGCGGCGGCGCTGGCGTTCGTGGTGCCGTTCGAGGGACACGCCTGGCGCTGGTCGTGGCCGGTGGTCGACGCGATCGCGCTCGGCTCGTGGGCCGCGGCCGGCGCTCAGAAGACGCTGGCGGTCGGGCTGGGCTGGCTGGCGGCGATCCTGCTCGGCACGGTGACCGCGGTGGGCGGCGGGATGATCCGCGACATCGTGCTGCGCCGGGTGCCGGCGGTGCTCGGCGGCAACACCCTCTACGCGACCTGCGCGGTGGCGGCCAGCGCGCTGATGGTGCTCTTCCAGCACACCGGCCACGCCCGGGTCGGGCTGGTGGTGGCGACCGCGTTCGGCGGCGCGCTGTGCCTGATCGCGCGCTGGCGCGGTTGGATGCTGCCGCCCGACCTGACCCACCGGGTGCCGGCCAGGCTGCTGCGCCCGATCCAGGACGAGCGGCTCACCACGTGGGCCGCCCAGCGCCGGCCGGTGGTCGCGGCCCGCCGGCGCACCCGCCGCGACCGCTGACCCCGAGGCGGGGTCCTAGGGTGGTCCCGTGCCGATGCTGGACGAGTCCGACGAGCTCCCGCCCCAGCCGCGGCGGGTGCTGGTGGCAGGCACCTCCGGCTCGGGCAAGACCACGCTGGCAGTGCGCATCGCCTCGGTGCTGTCGGTCCCGCACGTGGAGATCGACGCGCTGTTCCACGGTCCGGGGTGGGTCCCGCGACCCAGCTTCGCCGAGGACGTCGCCGGCCTGATCGCCCAGCCCGGATGGGTGACCGAGTGGCAGTACGACCACGTCCGGGCTCAGCTCGCCGGTGCCGCGGACACCCTGGTGTGGCTCGACCTGCCGCGGCCCCGGGTCATGTGGCAGGTCACCCGGCGCACGCTGCGCCGTCGGTTGCGGCGAGAGCCGCTGTGGAACGGCAACCTCGAGCCGCCGCTGTGGACGATCTTCACCCACGACGGGCACATCGTCCGCTGGGCCTGGCGCACCCACGGCTCGACCGCGGCCCGGATCGCCGACCTGCTGCGGGAGCGACCGGAACTGCCCGTCGTCCGGCTGACCGGCCACGCGTCGGCGGACCGGTGGCTGACCGGCGCCCTCGCGCAGGCAGCTTGCCAGTGATCGAACACGTGTTCGATACTGGCAGGTATGGGCTTCGACAACCCGGCCACCCCGTGGTCGGAGCTGGAACGGCGGCTGTCCGGCCGTCCCGAGGCCAAGCCCGAAGCCAAGCCTGAGCCGAGTGGCCGGCGCGGGCACGGGGACGACCGCGGCCGGGACGGCGGCGATGCCCCCGCCTGGAGCCGCACGCGGCCGGCCTACCAGCCACCGCCGGTCGCCAGCCACGCCGCCGAAATCCCCTACGCCGAGCTGCACGCGCACTCGTCCTTCTCCTTCCTCGACGGTGCGTCCGATCCCGAGCAGCTGGTCGAGGAGGCGGTCCGGCTCGGCCTCAAGGCCCTCGCTCTCACCGACCACGACGGCCTGTACGGGGTGGCCCGGTTCGCCGAGGCGGCCGAGGCGCACGGGCTGCCCACCGTCTTCGGCGCGGAGCTGAACCTGGGCATCCCGCTGCCCGAGACGCAGACCGAACGCTCGATCGCGGCCCGGGTCGGCGTGCCCGATCCGCCCGGCAGTCACCTGCTGGTGCTGGCCCGCAACCCTGCCGGTTACGCCAGCCTGTGCCGGGCCATCAGCCAGGCCCAGCTGCGCGGCGGGGCCAAGGGCCGGCCGGTCTATGAGTTGGATGAATTGGCCGAACTGTCCAACGACAACTGGCTGATCCTCACCGGCTGCCGCAAGGGCGTCGTCCGGCAGGCGCTCGGCACCGGGACCCACGACCAGGCTCTCGGCGAGCTGGTGGAACGGTTCGGCCGCGCCAACGTCGCCGTCGAGCTGACCCACGCCCTCGAACCGCTGGCCGACGAGCGGTACGCCGCGCTGGCCGCCCTCGCCGAGCGGCACCGGCTGCCGCTGGTCGCCACCGCGAACGCCCACTACGCGGTGCCCGCCGAGCGGCCGCTGGCCACCGCGCTGGCCGCGGTCCGGGCCCGCTCCAGCCTGGATGCGATCGACGGCTGGCTGCCGGCCTGGGCCGGCCAGCACCTGCGCTCGGGTGCCGAGATGGCCCAGCGGTTCCGCCGCTACCCCGAGGCGGTGGCGCACGCCGCCCGGCTCGGCACCGATTTGGCCTTTCCCTTGAGGCTGATCGCACCCAACCTGCCGCCGTTCGACGTGCCGGCCGGCCACGACGAGATGAGCTTCCTGCGCGAGCTGGCCTACGCCGGCGCCGCCGAGCGGTACGGCCCGCGCGGCGAGCGCACCGAACGGGCGTACCGGCAGATCGAGCACGAGCTGGCGATCATCGATGAGCTCGGCTTCCCCGGCTACTTCCTGGTGGTCTGGGACCTGACCGAGTTCTGCCGCCGGCAGGGCATCCTGGCCCAGGGCCGGGGCAGCGCGGCCAACTCGGCGGTCTGCTACGCGATCGGCATCACCGCGGTGGACTCGGTCAAGTACGGCCTGCTCTTCGAACGGTTCCTGGCTCCGGAACGGGACGGGCCGCCCGACATCGACATCGACATCGAGTCCGGCCGGCGGGAGGAGGTGATCCAGTACGTCTACGCCAAGCACGGTCGCCAGCACGCCGCGCAGGTCGCCAATGTGATCACCTACCGGCCCCGGTCGGCGGTGCGCGACGTGGCCCGGGCGCTGGGTTACTCGCAGGGCCAGCAGGACGCCTGGAGCAAGCAGATCGACCACGGCTACTACTGGGCCGCGCCGCTGCCGGCGGCAGCCGACGAGCACACCGGAAACGCAGCCGGGGACGTGCTCACCGCCCGCGACACCGAGGAGATCCCGGCGCCGGTGCTGGAGCTGGCCGCCCAGCTGCAGAACGCGCCCCGGCACCTGGGCATCCACTCCGGCGGCATGGTGATCTGCGACCGGCCGGTGATCGAGGTGTGCCCGGTGGAGTGGGGCCGGATGGCCGACCGCACCGTGCTGCAGTGGGACAAGGACGACTGCGCCGCGACCGGCCTGGTGAAGTTCGACCTGCTCGGGCTCGGCATGCTCTCGGCGCTGAAGTACTGCTTCGAGTTCGTCGAGCAGTGGCACGGCAAGCGCTACGACCTGCACGACATCCCGGCCGAGGACCCGAAGGTGTACGACATGCTCTGCGCGGCCGACACCATCGGGGTGTTCCAGGTCGAGTCCCGGGCCCAGATGGCCACGCTGCCCCGGCTCAAGCCGCGCCGGTTCTACGACCTGGTCGTCGAGATCGCACTGATCCGGCCCGGCCCGATCCAGGGCGATTCGATTCACCCCTACATTCGCAGAAAGAACGGCCTCGAACCGGTCAGCTACCCGCACCCGCGGCTGCAGCGGGCGCTGGAGAAGACCTACGGCATCCCGCTGTTCCAGGAGCAGCTGATGCAGCTGGCCATCGACGGGGCCGGCTGCACCCCCGCCGAGGCCGACCAGGTACGCCGGGCGATGGGCTCCAAGCGCAGCGCCGAGCGGATGGAGGGGCTGCGGGCCCGGCTCTACGACGGCATGCGGGCCAACGGCATCAGCGGCGCGGCCGCCGACGACATCTACGACAAGATCAAGGCGTTCGCCGCGTTCGGGTTCGCCGAGAGCCACGCGATCAGCTTCGCGTTCCTGGTCTACGCCTCGTCCTGGCTGAAGCTCTACCACCCGGCCGCGTTCTGCGCCGCCCTGCTCAACGCCCAGCCGATGGGCTTCTACTCGCCGCAGTCGCTGGTGCAGGACGCCAAGCGGCACGGCGTGGTGGTGCGCGGCCCGGACCTCAACGCCTCGGCCGCCGCCGCGAGCCTCGAAGCGTCCGGCAGCGAGAGCGACTACCGCGGGCCCGGCCCCGAGCAGCCGGCCGTCCGGCTCGGGCTGGCGAGCGTGAAGACCATCGGGACGGAGCTGGCCGAGCGGATCGTCGCCGACCGGGACGCGCACGGCGACTACCCGAGCATGGTGGAGCTGTCCCGGCGGGTCGGGCTGACCGCCGAGCAGCTGGAGGCGCTGGCCACCGCCGGCGCGTTCGACTCGCTCGGCTCGTCCCGCCGGCAGGCGCTCTGGTCGGCCGGGGCGGCCGCCGACTACCGGCCCGGCCAGCTCGACCTGACCCCCGACACGCCCGCCCCGCCGCTGCCGGAGATGACCGAGCCCGAGCAGCTGCTGGCCGACCTGTGGGCCACCGGCATCACCCGGGACGCCTACCCCACCGCGCTGATCCGGCACCGGCTGGACTCGCTCGGCGTCACCCCGAGCGGCCGGCTGCGCGAGCTGCCCGACCGCACCCGGGTCATGGTGGCCGGCGTCGTCACCCACCGGCAGCGACCGGCCACCGCTCGCGGCGTCACCTTCATCAACCTGGAGGACGAGTTCGGCATGGTGAACGTGGTCTGCGACCCGGTGGTCTGGCACCGGCACCGCACCGTCGCCCGGCAGTCCGGCGGCCTGCTGATCCGGGGCATGCTCGAACGGGCCGGCGGGGTGGTGAACGTCAACGCCGAGCGGATCGACAAGCTGGAACTCGGCATCCGGCACCGGTCCCGCGACTTCCGCTGAGCCGGGCGCGCCTGGGCGGTGCGGGCGCCTGAGCGGAGCGGGGAGTGCCAGGCCGGACCGCACGCCGGGTGCCGGGTTCCTCGCTGGACGTCAGCGGTCGGACCGCTGACGCCAGCGGACAGCACCCCTGCTCGGATGGAGTCTGCTGCCGGTGCTGCCCGACGGCCGGAGCCGCCGATCACGGCCAGTGCGACCAGGGCCCCACGACCGGGACGCTGTGCGCGGAAGTGCGGCTTGGTCATGAAGTGCGGCTTGGCGCGGGAAAACCTGGCCCAGCCGCTCAGGTCTCGCCGGTGCCGCCGATAGGTAGGACCGAGCGGTGTCTGCCCGTTCTCGATGCTCGCCATCGGACACGGTCCGCACCGCCGCACCCGTCAGCGGAGGACCCATGGACCCAGCACTGCGCGCCATCGTCGCGGCGCTGCGCTCCCGGGGCACCACCGACGAGGCCCTCCAGCAGGCGATGGCCTCGGCCGAGCTGACCTCGCGCCCGCTGCGCACCGTGCTGGTGGACGACCAGATCGTCACCGAGTTCCAGCTGGCCTCCGCGGTCGCCGAGGCGTACGGCGTCGAAGCGGTCGAGCTGACGAACTTCCCGGTCGACCCGACCGCGATGACGAAGATCCCGCTGACCCTGGCCCGGCGCACCCGGATGCTGCCGATCGCGGTCACCGACACCACCATCACGGTCGCCGTCACCGACCCCGGCGACGTGCTCGGCCTCGACGACATCAGGGCTGCCACCGGTCTGGTCGTGCGGCCGATGGTGGTGCCGAAGGACGACCTCGACCGGCTGCTCGACCGCTACATCCGGGCCAGCACAGACCTGGACGAGGCCGCCGCGCAGGCGCAGGCCGAGGAGACCACCAGCGCCCCGGATCCGCTGGCCGGGGTGAGCGAGGACGCCCCGGTGGTCCGCTACGTCAACTCGCTGCTGGAGCGGGCGATCACCAGCCGCGCCTCCGACATCCACCTCGAACCCAGCGAGCACGATCTGAAGATCCGGCTGCGCATCGACGGCGTGCTGCACGAGGTGGACGCGGTGCCGCGCGGCATCCAGGCTGCGCTGATCTCGCGGCTCAAGATCCTCTCAGGCCTCGACATCACCGAGCGGCGGGTGCCGCAGAACGGCCGCATCACCAAGGACATGGGCGGCCGCAACATCGACCTGCGGACCGCGACCCTGCCCACCGTCTGGGGTGAGAACGTGGTGCTGCGGGTGCTCGACACCGGTGGCATCGACCTGGAACTGCGCAAGCTCGGCTTCTCCGACTTCAACTACGCCCGGTTCTCGGCCAGCTTCTCCAAGCCGCACGGCATGGTGCTGGTGACCGGGCCGACCGGTTCGGGCAAGTCGACCACGCTCTACGCCACGCTCGGCGAGATCGCCCGGCCCGAGGTCAACGTGATCACCGTCGAAGACCCGGTCGAGTACCGGATGGCGGGCGTCAACCAGGTGCAGGTCAACGCCAAGGCCGGCCTGACCTTCGCCGCGGTGCTGCCGGCGATCCTGCGGTCGGACCCGGATGTGGTGCTGATCGGTGAGATCCGGGACCGGGCCACCGCCCAGCTGGCCGTCGAGGCCGCGCTCACCGGCCACCTGGTGCTGTCGACCCTGCACACCAACGACGCCCCGAGCGCGGTGACCCGGCTGGTCGAGATGGGGGTCGAACCCTTCCTGGTCGGGTCCTCGCTCGACGCCGTGCTCGCCCAGCGGCTGGCGCGCAAGCTCTGCGAGTGGTGCAAGGAGGCCTACGAGCCCGAGGAGAAGGACCTGATCGGTGCGCAGTGGCCGTTCGAGAGCTACGGCACACCGGACCGGCTCTGGCGCCCGGTCGGTTGCCGCTCCTGCGCACAAACCGGATATCGGGGACGGCTCGCGGTTAATGAAGTGATGCCGGTGTCCGAAGATATTGAACGTCTGGCGGTGCAGCGCGCACCGTCCAGCGAGATCAAACGGGTGGCGATCACCGAGGGCATGGTGGCGCTGCGCGACGACGGCCTCCGCAAGACCGCGGACGGCCTGACCAGCCTCGAGGAAGTCTTACGGGTGACGGTATGACCACGCAATCTGCTCCCTTCGACGAGGGATTCTCACTGAACCCGTTGACCGCGCTGGACGGCGCCTTCTCGATGCGCGAGGCCAAGAAGGAGCTCGACCAACTGCTCACCATGCTGGTCGAACGAGGCGGCTCCGACCTGCACCTCACCGCCGGCATCGCCCCGTGCATGCGCATCAACGGCGAGTTGCGGCCGCTCGAGGGCCGGGACCGGCTGCTGCCGGTGGACACCGAGACCCTGATCCGGTCGGTTCTCAGCGACGCGAACTGGCAGAAGTTCGAGGCCACCCAGGAGCTCGACACCGCCTACGCGCTGCCGGGCGTCAGCCGGTTCCGGATGAACGTCTACCGCCAACGCGGCGCGGTCGGCGCGGTCATGCGCGCCATCCCGCACAAGATCCGCAGCCTCGACGAGCTCGGCCTGCCGCAGTCGGTCGAGCACTTCGCCCACCTGCCGCGCGGCCTGGTGCTGGTGACCGGCCCGACCGGTTCCGGCAAGTCGACCACCCTGGCCAGCCTGCTGGACGTCGCCAACAACAGCCGGGCCGGGCACATCGTGACCATCGAGGACCCGATCGAGTACCTGCACCGACACGGCAAGAGCGTGGTCAACCAGCGCGAGGTCGGCTCTGACACCGCCGACTTCTCGGTGGCGCTGAAGCACGTGCTGCGCCAGGACCCGGACATCATCCTGGTCGGCGAGCTGCGTGACCTGGAGACCACCTCGGTGGCGGTGACCGCCGCCGAGACCGGTCACCTGGTGCTGGCCACCCTGCACACCCAGTCGGCGGCCCAGACCATCGACCGGCTGATCGACATCTATCCGCCGCACCAGCAGCAGCAGATCCGCGCGCAGCTGGCCAACTGCCTGCAGGGCGTGGTCACCCAGGCGCTGGCCCCGCGCAAGGACGGCATGGGCCGCACCATCGTCTGCGAGATCATGCTGGCCACCGCGGCGATCCGGAACCTGATCCGGGAGGGCAAGGTGCACCAGATCCCGTCGTTCCTGCAGTCCTCGTCCGAGGTCGGCATGATCAGTTTCGACCAGCACCTGGCCCAGCGCTACGCCGATCAGGTGATCAGCAAGATGACCGCCCTGGAGCTGGCCCACGACCCGGCCGAGTTCAAGCGGCTGGCCCGGATCTGACGCCATGCCCACCAAGACCTTCAGCTACGAGGCCCTCGACGCCTCCGGCACGGTGCTCAAGGGCAAGATCGAGTCGGACTCGGCCGAGAACGCGGCCACCATGCTCGCCGACCAGCGACTCGTCCCGCTGGCCGTCACCGGCGCCGGGCAGGGCCTGAACAAGGAACTGAAGCTGCCCGGCATCGGCGGCCGGACCGGCCTGAAGGATCTGGCGGTGCTGTCCCGCCAGTTCGCCTCGATGACCGCCTCCGGCCTGACCCTGATTCGGGCCCTGGCGATTCTGGAAGACCAGACGGTCAAGCCGAAACTCAAACAGGCGCTCACCCAGGTGCGGACCAACGTGCAGGGCGGCATGCCGCTGTCCACCGCGCTGGCCGAGCACCCTGATCACTTTCCGAACCTGATGGTCAACATGATCCGGGCCGGTGAGACCGGCGGTTTCCTGGACGATGCGCTGGCCCGGATCGCCAAGATGTACGAGGCGGATTCGGCACTGCGCGCCAAGATCAAGTCGGCGATGACCTATCCGGTGATCGTGCTGATCTTCTCGCTGCTGCTCGGCGCGGGCGTGATCATGTTCATCGTCCCGGTGTTCGAGAAGATGTTCTCCCAGCTCGGCGGCAGCCTGCCCCTGCCCACCAAGATCATGGTGACGCTCTCGCACAACATGTACTGGGCCGGCCCGCTGCTCGTCGGCGGCACGCTGGTGCTGATGCGGGTCTATCGCAGGGCGCTGCAGCGCAGCTACCCCTTCCGGCTCAAGGTCGACCGGGTCAAGCTGCGGCTGCCCGTCTTCGGCCCGCTGTTCACCAAGCTCGCGATCAGCCGCTGGGCACGCAACCTCGGCACCCTGCTTGCGGTCGGCGTGCCGATCATCCAGGCCCTCGACATCGTCGGCGGCACCGCCGGCAACGCGGTCGTCAGCGAGGCGATGATCGAGGTGCGCAATGCGGTCCGGGTCGGCGCTCAGATGTCCGGCCCGCTGTCGAAGAATCCGCTGTTCCCCACGATGGTCGTGCAGATGCTCGAGGTCGGCGAGGAGACCGGTCAGATCACCGACATGCTCGACAAGGTCTCCGACTTCTACGACCAGGAGGTCGAGACCGCCACCGACTCGCTCACCTCGGCGATGGAACCGTTGCTGGTCGTGCTGCTCGGCGCGGTCATCGGCACCATGGTGATCTGCCTGTACCTGCCGATGTTCTCGATCTACCAGCACATCCAGTCCTGACCCTCGCACCAGCCGGTGGGCCGCATCCCGGACGGGGCGCGGCCCGCGGCCATGCATCGGCCATACCGCATCGGGTGCCCGGTTCGGGACTTTGGTCCCGACACCGTGGCCGTTTCGATACGCGCCGCACCCAACAAAGTCCGCGGCAAGGGCTTATCCAGCCCCGTGGAACGCCGATGACTTAGAGCGAAGTTCACAGCACGGCCAGCAGTTCCGCCGCGGCCTACCCCCTACCCGAGCCAGGAGGCTCTCATGCTCAACAAGCTCCAGAAGCTCCGCGAGGAGCGCGCGCAGGGTGAGCACGGCTTCACCCTGATCGAGCTGCTGGTGGTCGTCGTGATCATCGGCATCCTGATCGCGATCGCGATCCCGCTGTACCTGAACTACAAGAAGGGCGCCAACGACAAGGCGGCGCAGTCGGACGTCCGCAACGCGGTCGCCATCCTCGAGCAGTGCAACACCGACAACAACGGTTACCCCAAGGACTTGGGCGCGGCCGCCAACAACGCCTACGCCACGCTCACCGGCTGCGCCGGCCAGCGGATCAACACCTCTCCGAGCACCGGCACCTTCACCTACACCTCAACCGGCTGCACCGGCAACGTCTGCACCGGCTACACCCTGCTGGGCTCGGCCACCAGCGGTAGCGGCAAGAAGTACACCTACGACAGCTCGACCGGCCAGACGACCGTCAGCTGAATCAGCTTATCCGTCCGGGCGAACAGCGCTCGCCCGGACGGAGAGGTCACCTCCCGAAGAGGAGCAGCCATGGTCCGCACGAAGGCCGGCCGGTCGTCGGCGGATCACGAGTGTTCCCGCTTCCACAGCATCGAGTTCCGCACCACCGAGAACGTCCACAGCGACGCGACGAGAGTCAGCGCCTCCCGGAGAGGATTGCCCGGTGCCGATCGTGTATCTCGCCGCGGTCCTGCTCGGGCTGGCGGTCGGTTCGTTCCTCAACGTCGTCATCCATCGGGTGCCGGCCGAACTGTCGCTGAGCTCGCCGCCCTCGCGCTGCCCGGCCTGCGAGCAGCGGATCCGGGCCCGGCACAACGTCCCGCTGCTCGGCTGGCTGCTGCTGCGCGGGCGGTGCGCCGACTGCCGGGCTCCGATCAGCCCGCGCTACCCGCTGGTGGAACTCGGCACCGCGCTGCTGTTCGTCGCGCTGGCCTGGCAGCTGCACCGGCTGCACCTGCTGGCCGCCTTGCCGACCTACTGGTACTTCGCCGCGATCTCGATCGCGCTGGCGCTGATCGACGTGGACGTGCACCGGCTGCCGAACGCCATCGTGCTGCCGTCCTATCTGGTCGTCGCGTTCGGCCTCACGCTCGGCGCGGTGGCGCTGGACCAGCCCGCGTACCTGCTGCGAGCGGCGATCTGCGGGCTGGCGCTCTTCGGCTGCTACTTCGTGCTGGCCTTCAGCTATCCCGCCGGGATGGGCTTCGGAGACGTGAAGCTGGCCGGTCTGATCGGGGCGGTGCTGGGCTTCGTCTCCTACCGGGCGGCGTTGGTCGGGGCGTTCACGGCCTTCGTGCTCGGCGGGATCTTCGGGGTGGCGCTGCTGGCCAGGCGCCGGGCCGGGCGCAAGACCGCCATCCCGTTCGGGCCGTTCATGATCGCCGGTGCGGTGCTGGCGATCTTCGTCAGCATGCCGGTCGGCGACTGGTACGCGCGCACGGTGCTCGGCACGTGACCGGGCAGCGTTCCCTCTCTGAATCGGAGCAGGCATGAAGCACAGGCAGACTGGTATCAGCAAGGTCGGGCTGATCAACCCGGACGGCCACGCGATCGGCCTGGACCTCGGCGCGACCTCGGCGCGGGCCGCGATCCTGGCACCGGGCACCCACGAGGGCCGGCCGTCGGTCACCGTGCACGGCATCGGGCACGTCGACCTGCCGCCGGGTGCGGTGACGAACGGGATCGTCGTGGACCAGCCGGCCGTCACCGCCGCGCTGAAGCAGCTCTGGCAGCAGCAGCGGTTCGAGTGCCGCAACGTCATCCTCGGCATCACCAATCAGCAGGTGGTGGTGCGTGACATGACCGTGCCGAACCTGCCGCCGGACCAGCAGGCCAAGGCCCTGCCCTTCCAGGCACGCGAGATCGTCGCGCTGCCGATGGACCAGGTGCTGCTCGACTTCGCCCGGCTGGGCGAGGTGAACACCGAGACCGACACCGTGGACGGGCTGCTGATCGCAACCCCCCGGGTGCCGGTGCTGGCCGCGGTCACTACCGTCGAACGGGCCGGCCTCAAGGTGGCCCGGGTCGACCTGTCGACCTTCGCCGCGCTCCGCTCGATCGCGCACGAGCAGCTGTCGGTGGAGGCGGTGATCGACCTCGGCGCACACCTGACCAACATCGTGATCCACAACCAGGGCATCCCGAAGGTGGTGCGCACCGTCCCCCGGGGCGGCCAGGAGCTGACGGACCGGCTGATCGACGACCTCGAGCTCTCGGTCCCGGACGCCGAGCGGGCCAAGGCCGAGAATGGGCTGACCGGGCCGCACCGCCAGGTCGCCAAGGTGATCGGCGAGGGCATCCGGCCGCTGCTGGCCGAGATCCGCAGCTCCATCCACTACTTCAGCTCGACCAACGACGGTGCCCAGCTGGAGCGGATCTCGCTGACCGGCGGCGCCTCCGGCCTGCCTGGACTGGCAGCCGCGCTGGCCGATCAGATGGGGGTGCCGACGAACGTGGTGACGCCGATGCAGCACATCCGCAACCGGTGGGCATCCAAGCAGGCGCAGTCCGAGGAAGCCGATGGCTCCGCCAGCGCGGTGTCGGTCGGCCTGGCCATGGGAGCTGCCGCATGACCACCGTCGCGTCACCGAGCCAGATCTGGAGCTCGATGCCCGGCTGGGGCATCGTCGCCGACCTGACGCCGTCGGAGCTGATCGTCACCCGCCGGATCAAGGTGATCCAGAAGCTGAGCATCAGCGCGCTGGTGCTGCTGGTGATCCTGCTCGGTGGGCTGTTCGGCTACGCCTGGCTGCAGGCCCGCTCGGCCAGCTCCGACCTGCAGATGGAGCAGGCCAGGTCGCAGGCGCTGATCGCCCAGCAGGGCAAGTACTCCGGCGCGACCCGGGTGCAGGCCTCCATCGATGGCATCGACGCGAGGCTGTCCCAGCTCATGACCGCCGACGTCGACCTGGCCACGACGGTCGGCAAGGTCCGCGGCCTGCTGCCGGCGAAGATGACCCTGACCTCGCTGAACGTCTCGATCAGCAAGGCCGGCGCGGCGTCGGCGACCGGGCAGAACAGCTCGACCGGAACCAGCCTGGACACCTCCGGGCACCAGGCGATAGGCACTATCCAGCTGACCGGCACCAGCTCGTCGCTGACGGACCTCGCCCAGTACGTGCTGGCGCTGAAGTCGCTGCCGGGCGTGACCAACGTGCTCCCGACCTCGAACAGCGCCAGCGGCAAGACCGTCACCTACGCGCTGAACCTGTCCCTCACCGACCAGCTGCTCTCCCACCACTACGACCTCGGGGCCCAGGGGGCACGATGAACGCGCTGCAGTCCGAACGCACCTGGATCGCCGGTGGGGTGACCGCCCTCGCCGTGCTGGCCGCCGGCGCCTGGTTCGGCGTGATCGGCCCGGAGCTCTCGCACACCTCCAGCCTGCGCTCGCAGACCACCGACGCCCAGGCGCAGAACAGCTTCCTGCAGGCCAAGGTGACCCGGCTGCGCCGGCAGAGCGAGAACCTGCCCGCCCTGGTCACCCAGCTGCAGGGGCGCCTGCTGGCGCTGCCGGTCGACGCCAGCTACTCGCAGCTGACCGTGCAACTGAACTCCCAGGCGGCACAGAGCCACGTCACCCTCACCGACATCACCATCGGCGGGCCGGGCCCGGTGGCCGGGACAGCCGGCGCGGCGCCGTCCGCCGCCGCGGCCGGGAGCACCTTCGTGATCCCGGTGACGCTGACCTCGACCGGCTCGTTCGCCGCCCAGCGCTCGTTCCTGGACGCGATCCAGCACACCGGGCCGCGGGCCGCCCTGGTCTCCTCCGCGCAGCTCGACGCCGGCGGCGAGACCGCGGCCGCCTCGATCGACCCGGGATCGACGATGACCACCAAGCTCTCGGTCTTCGTCACCCCGGTGTCGCAGGCCGCCGCCGACCAGCTCAGGACCGAGCTCGAGACCACCACCGCGAACTGACGCCATGGGACGGATGCCGCTGCTGCATCGTCGGACGGAGGCGGCCTCCGACGACGGCTTCATCCTGCTCGAATCCATCATCTCGATCAGCCTGATCGTGATCGTGATGGCCGGCCTCACCAACTTCTTCGTCACCATCACCAGCGTCACCAGCCAGTTCCGCGCCCGGCAGTCGGCGGTGATGTACGCCGACAATACGGTCGACCGGATCCGCGCGATGCAGCCGACCGACACCACCATCGGCCGGTCGGCGACCGCGGTGGCGAGCGAATTCGCCGCCGCGCCGGCCCAGGTGGCGACCCTGCTGACCCAGGTGAGCCAGGTCAGCGACAACAGCGGGGCCACCGCGAAGTTGCCGATGACCAGTTCCCAGACGATCAACGGCACCGTCTACACGGCCACCAACTACATCGGCAGCTGCAGCCTGCCGCTGCTGGCCGCGAACGGGACCGCCTGCACGATCAGCTATGCGGGCACGATCCCCGTCGCCGCGTTCCTGCGGGTGGTGGTCGCGGTGAGCTGGCCGAGCCCGCACTGCGGTCACAACACCTGCGTGTACGTGACCGACACCCTGCTCAGCACCGACAGCGACCCGAACTTCCTGCTCAACCAGACCCCACCGGCCGCGCCGGTGATCGTCGACCCCGGGGCGCAGACCTCGGCGATCAACGACGCGATCAACCTGCAGCCGACGCTCACCTCGCCTGCGGTGGTCGCCCCGGTCACCTGGTCGTCCACCGTGAACGGCACCGATACCCTGCCCGACGGCCTGTCGATCAACTCGGCGACCGGCCTGATCGCCGGCAGCCCGACCGGCCCGGTCAGCAACGGGGTCTCGGTGACGCTCACCGCGACAGACGCATTCGGCCGCAGCGACACCGATACCTTCAGCTGGAAGATCCTGGCCGATCTCGTCCCGTCCGGGCTCGGTGCGACGGCCCAGGGGCCGGTGAACACCGCGATCGCCACCATCACCCTCAGCGCCACCGGTGGCTCCGGCACCGGCTACTCCTGGAGCGTGCCCGCGGCCGGCCAGCCGGGCTCGCTGCCCACCGGGCTCAGCCT
>DATJNU010000039.1:0-14820 GCA_035507775.1 Jatrophihabitans sp. | reverse complement strand
TGGAAAGGCAATCGAGGAACGGGCACCTCGGCGTACCGCGCCTACGGCCGCGAGCACGAGATCACCGCGCCGGGCCGGCCGGCCATCCTCGGGTCGGCCGATCCGGCATTCCGCGGCGACGCCGACCGGTGGAGCCCGGAGGATTTGCTGGTCGCGTCCCTGTCCCAGTGCCACCTGCTCTGGTATTTGCATCTCGCCGCCGAGTCCGGCGTTGCAGTCACCGACTATGTCGACCACGCGGTCGGCACCATGCGGCTGCACCCGGACGGCAGCGGCGAGTTCACCGAGGTGGTGCTGCGGCCCGCGGTGACCGTCGCCGGGACCGGCACCGCGGCGGTCGCCGGCCAGCTGCACGAACGGGTGCACGGGCTGTGCTTCATCGCCCGGTCGGTCAACTTCCCGGTGCGGCTCGAACCGACGACCGCGGTCGCCGCGCGGTGACCGTGCTCGCCCGGTTCGCGGCGCGCGGGCACCCGCGGCTGCGCGCCACCCACGGCAAGACCCTCGAACTCACCGCCGAGGCCGAGATCACCGAGCGCGCCACCTGCGTGGTCGGGGTGGCCGCCGAGCTGCCGGACCAGGCCGTCGCCGGACCGGTCCGGCTGACCCTGTCCGCCGCCGGGCACACGCTGAGCTGGCTGGCCACCGGCAACTCCGGCTGGCAGCCCGGCCGGACCGCGGTGATCCGGCGCAGCGGCCGGCGGCTGGCCGACACCTTCGCCACCGACGCCGAACTGGCCGCCGACGGCCTGCCCCGGGAGCTGGTGCGCGAGCTTGCCGCCGGCGCTGCGGTCACCGTGACCGTGGAACGGGCGGCTGGCCCGGCCGGCGGGACGCTGGTGCGGCTGCAGGCCCAGCCGGGCGCCGGCGCCCGGCTGCGCGCCGAGGCCGCCGCCGCCGACCTGGTCGTCGCCGAGGACGCGCCGGGCCGGGCGCTGGCCGGCGACCTGGTCACCGGCCGGCCGCCCGAGGCCGCCGCGGTGCTGGCCGGCGGGGGCCGGGTGCTGGCCGTCGGCGCCACCGGCGAGGCCGACCTCTCCGGGCCGCTGGCCGCCGCGGCGCGGGTCGAGGTGCTGGGCCTGCCCGCCGAGGCCGCGGTCAGCGCGGCCGCCGCGGACCGGCAGCCGGCCCTGGTCGCCACCAGGCTCACCGCCCGCGAGCTCGCCCCGCTGGCCGGTGGTCAGCCCGGGCTGGCCGTAGTGCTGCGCTGCCCGGCGGCCGAGCTGCCGAAGGTGCTGGCCACCCTCGGCCGGGACCGGACCGAGCTGGTCGTGGTCACGCCGGACGATCCGGAACGCCCCGTCCGCGGCAGGCTGTCCGAGATCGGGCTGCCCGACCGCGGGGAGCTGGTGTGCCGGGCCGCCGGCCGACCGGACGCGGGCCAGCAGGCGGCGATCGACCCGGTCGCGCTGGTGCGTGAGCTGCTCGCGCAGGCGGTCACCCCGCGCAGCGTGGCGCTGGCGGTGGCGGCGCTGCCGGGCTGGTCACGGCGCACCGCATACGCGTTCGTGCTGTCCCTGTCGGGGGAAACTCAGCTCTGAGCGTTGATCCGGCCGGCCAGCGCCAGCACGTCCAGGCGGTCGCGGGAGGAGTTCAGCCGGCGGGTCCACGAGGTTGCCAGCTCGGCGATGCCGGCGTCGTCGAGGTAGTGCGCCCGCTCCAGCGTCCAGCCCTGCCGGGCGTACCGCTCGGCCAGGGCGGCCAGGGCGGAGTCGGGATCCGGCTCGGGATGCTCCCCCACCTCGGGCACCGGCGGACGCCAGGCGTGCAGGTTGAGGGTGATCAGGAACCGGGCCTCCGGCGTGCAGCGGCGGGCCAGCTCGGCGAGGGTGTCCGAGCCGTCGCCCAGCACGCCGCGCAGCAGGCTGCCCCACGGCATCAGCACGTGCACCTCGGCGATGCCGGTCAGCTCCGGCGGCAGCTGCTCGACCGGCGCCCAGAGGAACAGCAGGTTCGGGGTGTCGGTGCGGCCGGAGACCTTGCGCAGGTTGTCCTTGGCCGCGTCCAGCCCGACGACCAGCGCGGCCGGGTGCCGGCGCGCCAGCTGCAGGGCGTGCTTGCCGTCCCCGGTGCCGACGTCGAGCACGATCCGCTCGTACCGGCCGGCCAGCCCGGCGTACTCCGCGGCGGACAGCTCGACGATCTTCTTGCCCCGGATCCGCCGCACCGGACCAGGCTAGCGGCCTACCGGGGCTGGCCGAGGCAGGTGGTGACCAGCCGTGCTGGCCGCTGCCGGAGCGTGCGGCAGCTACGGGGCTCGGTCAAGGAGCGGGCAACCTCAGCCGTCGGCGTCCAGCAGCTGCCGGGTCAGGTGCAGCGCCATGGTCACCGCGCGGGCCCGGACGTCGGCGCGGGAACCGGGCAGCACGATCCGGCTGGCCAGCGTGCGGGCACCGTCGGTGGCACAGAGGTGCACCAGGCCCACCGGCTTGGCCTCGCTGCCGCCGTCCGGGCCGGCGATACCGGTGACGCCCAGCCCGAGGTCGGCGCCGAACCGGCTGCGCACCCCCGCCGCCATCGCCTCGGCCACCTCGGCGCTGACCGCGCCGGCCGCGGCCAGCAGCTCGGGCTCGACCTCGACCAGCTCCTGCTTCACCGAGTTGGCATAGGCGACCACGCCGCCGACCAGGTACGCCGAGGAGCCCGGCCGCTCGCTGAGCCGGCCGGCCAGCAACCCGCCGGTGCACGACTCGGCGACCGCGATGGTGCGCCCGCCGGCCCGCAACCGGTCGGCGACCAGCTCGTCCACGGTGCGGCCGTCGAGCGAGTACGCCTCCTGGCGGTAGGCGGCGGCGAGCACCGCGTGCAGCTCGTCGTAGGTCGCCTGCTGGCCGGGCCGGAACCGGGTGACGATCTCCAGCTCGCCGTCGCGCAGGCAGGTGCTCACCTCGAGATCGGCGGTGAGCCGCGGGTGCGCGCGCAGCACCGCGGCCAGTTCGGACTCCGGGACGTTCCACAGCCGGACGGTGCGCTCGCGCAGCTCCTCGGCATCTGCCAGCGCCGCGGTGACCACCGGGTGCGCCGCGGCGGCCGGCCACATGCCGCGCAGCTCCGCGGGCGGCCCGGGCAGCACCAGCACCGGCGGCCCCGCCCGGCCGTCGGCGGCCGGCACGACCAGGCCGGGCGCGGTGCCGACCGGCTCGATCGGGAACGCCCCGGCCGGCACCATCGCCTGCTTGTGGGTGGCCGCGGCGGTGGCCGCCGGGTCCAGCCGCCAGCCGCGGCCGGCGCTGAGCCGCGCGACGATCCCGGCGATGCGCCGCTCCAGGGCGGCGTCCAGCGCCAGCGGCCGGCCCTGGAAGTCGGCCACCACCCGGGCGGTGAGGTCGTCCGCGGTCGGGCCCAGGCCACCGGAGGTGAGGATCAGCGCGACCCCGGTGCCGGCCAGGAACTCCAGCGCCTGGCGCAGGTCCGCCGGCCGGTCGCCGACCACCAGCAGGTGCGCCACGTCGCAGCCGAGCCGGCGCAGCTGCTCGGCCAGCCAGGGACCGTTGCGATCGCTGACCCGGCCGGTGAGCACCTCGGTGCCGGTGACGACGATTCCCGCGCGCGCGTGCATCCCCGGATACTAGGCAGATCCGGATACTAGGCAGATCCGAGATAGGCAGTTTCGAAGCACCAGGCAGTGTCGAGCCGTGCTCGACGGGTCGGGAACTCGGCCCCGGCACCCTGTCGCGTGAGCACGGCAGCCGGCCGGTTCGCTCACCGCCGAGAAGGGGCTACATGACGTCGCAGCTGCCGGCGATCCTCACCAGGTAGTACGTGCCGCTCGCGGTGTCTTGCGTCGGGTACCACAGGTTCTCACCCGTCACGTAGTAGCTCGGGTCGGCACGCCACACGATGCCGTCACCGACCCGGCTGCCGGCCTTCCCCAGCAGGTAGTAGGAATCGCCGGCATGCAGCATGAAAGCTACCGGCGAACTCAGGCTCGAGCCGCACCTGGCCAGCTGTCCGTCGCCGGCAGCGGTGACGGTGTACTCGCATTCCGTCGCGGTGCCGGTGGCTCCCGGAGCCGCCACGGCCGCCGCCGGCGCTGCCGTCACCCCCACGACCGCAGCGGCGGTCACCGCGGCCTGCCCGGCGACGATCCATGCCTTCCGCATGACAGTCCTCCCACGAGGAAAGAACGATGCGGCTGCAAAGTAGGGAATCGGCGCCAATCGGTCAACGCCCGCTAGACGATCCGTCCAACCGCTCGAACCTGCTGCCGACCGAATCCGATGGCGGTACTTCCCCGACCGGAATGCCTGACTGGAGCCGCCTTAGGGAATCGAACCCTAGACCTTCTCATTACGAGTGAGACGCTCTGCCGACTGAGCTAAGGCGGCGCACGGCGAACCGCGACGCGGGAGAGTCTAGCGGGTCGTCCGGTGCGGGACGAACCAGGTCAGGTGGTCGAGGTCGGGTCCGGCTGCGGCACGCTGCCCTGGCCGGGACCCGGCACCCCGCCGAGCCGGCCGGCACCGCCCTGCTGCCCGCCGGAACCGGACCTGCCGGTGCCGCCGAGACCCCGGCCGATGCGGCCACCGCTTCGCCCGAAGCCGTTCTGCCCGAAGCCGTTCTGCCCCGAGCCGGGCCGTCCGGTGAAGCCGCGCGGGGTGGTCGCGGTCGAGCCGGTGTCGGCGAACGACACCCCGACCGAGACCGCCGCGCCCACCGCCACCGCCACGATCACGGCCGCAGCGGTGCGGCGCGCCGACCAGCGCGCCGGCCGGGCGGCCAGGTAGCTGCCCGGCGCCGGCGGCGTCCACATCTCCTGCACGAAGCACCCTCCCGGACCAGACGAATCGGGGCCCCACCCTGCCAACCGAGCCTGGCAACACGCTGTGCATCCACCGGCCGTGGCCTATCCACAGAATTGCCACAGGCGGCTGCCAGACAAACACCAGCCGGCTGCCGCACGCTATACAGCATGACCGCAAGCGCCGCCCGCCCGTCCTCGCTCGTCCGTCCCGACGGGCAACCCGTCCGGGTGCTCGTCGTCGACGACGAGCCGAACCTGGCCGACCTGCTCACGATGGCCCTGCGCTACGAGGGCTGGGAGATCCGCACCGCGCACGACGGCCTGTCCGCGGTGCGGGCCGCCCGGGAGTTCCGGCCGGACGCGGTGATCCTGGACGTGATGCTGCCGGACCTCAACGGCCTGGAGGTGCTGCGCCGGCTGCGCGACAACGCACCGCACCTGCCGGTGCTCTTCCTGACCGCCAAGGACGCCGTCGAGGACCGGATCGCCGGGCTGACCGCCGGCGGCGACGACTATGTGACCAAGCCGTTCAGCCTCGAAGAGGTGGTCGCCCGGGTGCGCGGCCTGCTGCGGCGCACCACCATCACCGTCGCCCAGGGCGGCTCGGTGCTCAGCGTGGGCGACCTCACCCTGGACGAGGAGAGCCACGAGGTGATGCGTTCCGGCGAGGAGATCAACCTGACCGCCACCGAGTTCGAGCTGCTGCGCTACCTGATGCGCAACTCGCGCCGGGTGCTGTCGAAGGCACAGATCCTGGACCGGGTCTGGAACTACGACTTCGGCGGCCAGCAGAACGTCGTGGAGATCTACATCTCCTACCTGCGCAAGAAGATCGACGCCGGGCGCGAGCCGATGATCCACACGCTGCGCGGCGTCGGCTACGTGCTGCGCCCCGCGAGCTGACCCGATGCCCGGCCGGCTGCCACCGCCGCACCCTCGGGACTGGGCACCGCATCCTCGGGACTGGGCACTGCACCCGCGCGACTGGACGCTGCGCGCGCGGCTGATCGCCAGCTTCCTCGGGCTGCTGCTCGTCGTCTGCGTCGGCATCGGCGTGCTCGCCGACCTCGCGGTGAAGAATTCCCTTACCTCCGCGCTGGATCGCCAGCTCACCAGCGCGGGCGGCAACTTCCACGGTGGCGGCCGGGGAGCGCCGGACGGCGACGGCCCGCGGCTCGCCCTGCCGCCGGGCTCACCGATCGGCGCCGTCGGCGTCTACCTCGGCGGCGGGACCGTGCTGAATTCCCAGCTGGAGGACGCGGCGAACACCCATCCCCCGCTGGCCTCCGACGTCACCGGCGCGCTGGCCGCGGTGCCGGCCGACGGCCACCCGCACGGCATCTCGCTGCCCGGCCTCGGCGACTACCGGGCCACCTCGGTGACCACCGACGGCGGCCTGGTCCGGGTGCTGGCCTTCCCGCTGAAGGACGTGCACGACACGCTCAACCGGGTGACGCTGGCCATCGTCGGCCTCACCCTGCTGGCGCTCGTGGTCGCCGGCCTGGTCGGGGCGTCGATCGTCCGGCTCGCCCTGCGCCCGCTGCGCCGGGTCACCGCCACCGCCTCCCGGGTCGCCGAGATGAACCTGGAGGAGGGCGAGGTCGCGGTCCACGAACGGGTGCCGGACGCCAACCCGCGCACCGAGGTGGGCCAGGTGGGCGTGGCCCTGAACCGGATGCTGGCCAACGTCACCGACGCCCTGAACGCCCGCCACCGCAGCGAGACGCGGGTCCGCCAGTTCGTCGCCGACGCCAGCCACGAGCTGCGCACGCCGCTGGCAGCGATCCGCGGCTATGCGGAATTGACCAGGCGCAGCAGGGAGATCGCACCGCCGGACATCGCGCACGCGATGAGCCGGGTCGAATCCGAGGCCGGCCGGATGACCACACTGGTGGAGGACCTGCTGCTGCTCGCCCGGCTCGATGCCGGCCGGCCGCTCGACCGGGCCGAGGTGGATCTGACCCGGATGGCGGTGGACGCGCTCAGCGACGCGCACGCCGCCGGCCCGGACCACAGCTGGCGGCTGGAGCTGCCCGACGATCCGGTGCTGGTGCAGGGTGACGGCCCGCGGCTGCACCAGGTGGTGGCCAACCTGCTGGCCAACGCCCGCACCCACACGCCGCCGGGCACCACGGTCACCCTGTCGCTGGCCACCGCGGCCGACCAGGTGCTGCTGTCCGTGGCCGACGACGGGCCGGGCATCCCGGCCGCGCTGATGCCCGAGATCTTCCAGCGGTTCTCCCGTGGCGAGGAGTCACGTTCGCGCAAGGCCGGCAGCACCGGGCTCGGGCTGGCCATCGTGGCCGCCGTCGTCGCCGCGCACGGCGGCCGGATCGAGGTGCGCAGCCTGCCCGGCGACACCCGGTTCACCGTGACGCTGCCGGTGCACGGAATCCCTTCAGACAGCGCACAGACTGCGGCAAGCAAGGCGTATCAGGCTGTCTGACATGAGCACTCACACCCTTCTGCTGCCGGGCCCCAGCGCGCCGGCCACGATGCCCCGCCGGACCGGGCGGCTGGCCGCGCTGGTGCGCGGGCGGGCCGACGATCCGGCCTGGATCCGGCCCACCCTGCTCGGCCTGCTGGCGGTCACCGCGGTGCTGTACCTGTGGGACCTGGGCGCCTCCGGCTGGGCGAACTCGTTCTATTCGGCCGCCGTGCAGGCCGGTTCGGTGAGCTGGAAGGCGTTCTTCTTCGGCTCCTCCGACGCGGCGAACTCGATCACCGTCGACAAGCCGCCCGCCGCGCTCTGGGTGATGGCCCTGTCGGTGCGGATCTTCGGCCTGCACTCCTGGAGCGTCCTGGCCCCGCAGGCGCTGGAGGGGGTCGCCTCGGTCGGCCTGCTCTACCTGACCGTCCGGCGGACCTCCGGCGCGGTCGCCGGCCTGATCGCCGGCGCGGTGCTCGCGCTGACCCCGGTGGCGGCGCTGATGTTCCGCTTCAACAACCCGGACGCGCTGCTGGTGCTGCTGATGGTCGCCGGCGCGTACTGCGTGGTCCGGGCCCTGGAGGCCGGCTCGACCCGCTGGCTGGCGCTGGCCGGGGTGCTGGTCGGGTTCGGCTTCCTGACCAAGATGCTGCAGGCACTGCTGGTGGTCCCGGCGTTCGCACTGACCTACCTGGTGGCCGCGCCCACCCCGCTCCGGCGCCGGCTCTGGCAGCTGCTGCTGGCCGGCGGTGCGCTGGTCGCCGCCGCCGGCTGGTGGATCGCGATCGTGTCGCTGATCCCGGCCCGGGACCGTCCCTACATCGGTGGCTCGCAGCACAACTCGATCCTCGAACTCACCCTCGGCTACAACGGCTTCGGCCGGCTGACCGGCAACGAGACCGGCAGCGTCGGCGGTGGCGGCCCGGCCGGGGGCAACGGCGGTGGGATGTGGGGCAGCACCGGCTGGAACCGGCTCTTCGGCACCGACATGGGTGGCCAGATCTCCTGGCTGTTGCCCAGCGCACTGGTGCTGCTGGTGGCCGGCCTGTGGTTCACCCGCACGGCGATCCGCACCGACCGGACCCGCGCCGCGCTGCTGCTCTGGGGCGGCTGGCTGCTCGTCACGGCGGCGGTGTTCAGCTACGCCAAGGGCATCATCCACCCCTACTACACGGTCGCCCTGGCCCCGGCCATCGGCGGCGTGATCGGCATCGGCGCGACGGCGCTGTGGCGGCTGCGCGACCGGCTGTCGGCCACCCTGCTGCTCAGCGCCAGCGTGCTGGTGGCCGCCGCCTGGCAGTTCCGGCTGCTCGACCGCACGCCGGCCTGGCTGCCCTGGCTGCGCTACGGCATCCTGACCCTCGGTGTGGCCGCGGCGCTGCTACTGCTCGTCGCGGCGCAGTTGGTGGCCCGTGCCGCCCTGGCGGTCGCGGGCAGCGCGCTGGTCGTCGGGTTGGCCGGCCCGGCCGCCTACGCGGCGTCCACCGCCGGCCAGCCGCACACCGGCGCCATCCCGAGCGCCGGCCCGGCGGTGGCCGGCGCGTTCGGGCCCGGCGGCCGCCCGGCGGGCGGTGCCGGAGGGTTCCGGGGCGGTTTCGGCGGCGGTGGCTTCGGCGGCGGCCAGGCGGGTGGGCTCGGCGGTGCGGGCGGCGTCGGCGGTGCCGGTGGCTTCGGGGGTGCGGGCGGCTTCGGGGGTGCCGGTGGCTTCGGCGGCCGGGGCGGCGCCGGTGGCCTGCTAAACGCCGGCAACCCGCCGGCGGCGGTGATCGCGGCCCTGAAGGCCGACGCCGGCAAGTACACCTGGGTGGCCGCGGCGGTCGGCTCGAACACCGCCGCCGGTTACCAGCTGGCCTCCCGGCTGCCGGTGATGCCGATCGGCGGCTTCAACGGCAGCGACCCCTCCCCGACGCTGGCCCAGTTCCAGGCCTACGTGGCGGCCGGCAAGATCCACTACTTCATCGGCGGCGGCGGCTTCGGCGGCCAGCAGGGCGGCAGCAACGCCTCCTCGGCGATCGCGAGCTGGGTGCAGAGCCACTTCGCGACCGTGACGATCGGCGGCAGCACGCTCTACGACCTGACCCAGCCCACCGGCTGATCCGGGGAGTTCGCGGATTTCCACCGACCGGTTTGCTTATTGAGGTTAGCCTTACCTAAGTTGTAGCGCATGACCTGGTCGCTGGCGCTGCCGAACCTGCTCATCGGGCTCCGCGAGGGGCTGGAGGCAGGCCTGATCGTGACCATCCTGCTCGGCGCGATGCGCACGCTGGCCCCGGAGCGCGGCACCGGCCTGGTCTGGCTGGGAACGCTGTCCGCCGCGGCGCTGAGCTTCAGCTTCGGCGCGGTGCTGACCTTCACCCGAACCGAACTCGGCCCGCGGGCGCAGGAGGTCTTCGGCGGGACGCTCAGCCTGGTCGCGGCGGTGCTCGTCACCTCGATGGTCTTCTGGATGCGCTCGGCGGCCCGCAGCATCGGCGGTGAGCTGCGCGGCCGGCTCGCCGACGCCCTCGCCGCCGGCGGGGCGATGGTGGCGGTCGCCTCGTTCGTCTCGGTGGCCCGCGAGGGGCTGGAGACGGCACTGTTCGTCTGGACCAACGCCCAGGCCGCCGGCAGCACCACCTCACCGCTGATCGGCGCGGTGCTCGGGCTGCTCGTCGCGGTCGGGATCTGCGCGCTGCTCTTCCGCCGGGTGGTGCGCATCAACCTGGGCCGGTTCTTCACGGTGACCGGAGCCGCGCTGACGGTGGTGGTGGCCGGCGTGCTGGCCTACGGCATCGGCGACCTGCAGGATGCCGGCGTGCTGCCGGGCCTCGGCCGCACCGCCTTCGACCTGAGCCGGCACCTGGACAGCGGCAGCTGGTGGGTCGAGACGCTGCGCGGCATCACCAACCTGGACGTCCGGATGAGCTGGCTGCAGGTGCTCGGCTACCTCGGCTACCTCGGCATCGTGCTGCCGCTCTTCCTGGCCGGCCGGCGCGACCCGGGCACGGCAGCGGCGAGGACCCGGCCCACCGCGCCTGTCGCCGAGCCGGCCGGCGGGGCGGCGCCGGCCCGCCGCGGCCTGCTCCGGCCGGCCATCGCCGCCGCCGTCGTGCTGCCGGTGCTGGCCGGTGCCGGCTGGGTGGCCCTGGACCACCACCCGCGGCGGGCCGGCGATGCCGCCATCACGCTGACCGCGAGCAGCTGCGCCGGCGGCTGGGCGGCGCCGCGGGCCGGCCGCCAGAGCTACACCATCACCAACGCCACCAGCGACGCCGTGGATGTCGAGCTGCTGCAGGCCACCTCCATCGTCGCCGAGATCGAGGTGCTCGGGCCCGGCACCACCCGCTCGCTGCCGGTCACGCTCGGGGCCGGCAGCTACCGGTGGGCCTGCGTCTTCGACGGCCGGCCGACGCTGCGGTCGGAGGCCCGGACCGTCACCGCGGCCACCGGCCAGCCGCGGACGGTGACGCTCGTGCCGACCACCGAGGCGGACCTGCGACCGGTGCTGGGGCGGTACGAGGGCTTCGTCCGGGGGCAGCTGGCCACCATCACCGGCCAGCTCGACATCCTCGCCCGGGCGGTCGCCGCCGGCGACCGGGCGGCGGCCGAACGGGCCTGGCTCGCCGCGCACCTGACCTACCACCGGATCGGTGCCGCCTACGGCGCGTTCGGCGCCACCGGCGACGCGGTGGACGGGCTCGCCCAGGGCCTGCCGGCCGGCACCGCCGACCCCAGCTTCACCGGCTTCCACCGGATCGAGCGGGGACTGTGGTCCGGTGCCGCGCTCGGCACCCTCGCACCCCGGGTGGCGGCGCTGCGGCACGCGGTCGGCGCGCTGGTCAGCGCGCTGCCGCAAGACGCCTTCGACCCGAACGAGGTCACCGTCCGGGCGCACGAGATCGAAGAGGACACCCTGCGCTTCACCCTGACCGGCCAGGACGACTACGGCAGCGGCTCGGGCTTCCGGACCGCGGCCGCCGACCTCGACGGCACCCAGTACCTGCTCGGGCTGCTCGCACCGCTGCTGCGGGAGCGCCAGCCAGGCCTGGTCGAGCAGGCGCAGGCCGGCATCGCCGCCGTGCGGCAGGCCCTCGCCGCGGCCGGCTCCACCCCGGTCGGGCAGGCCGCGCTGGCCACCCGGCAGCGGGTGGACGCCGCCACCGGAGGCCTGCTGGAGACGCTCTCCCCCATCCCCGACCTGCTGGAGATCCGCAACCCGTGAAAGGCGAATCGTGAATCTCGACCGACGGTCCTTCCTCCGTGGCCTGGGCGCCGGCACCGTTGCCGGCGCGGTCGGCGCGGCCGTCCCGCTGGCCGCCCGGGACATCGCGTCCGCGGCACCGGCCGGTGACTCCAGGCTGCCCGCGGTGCCGTTCCACGGCGCCCACCAGGCCGGCATCCTGACCGGCACGCCGCCGGCAGCCTGCTACGCGGTGTGCGACGTCACCGCGTCCTCGCGGGCCGAGCTGGCCGAGCTGATGCGCGCGCTCACCTCGATCTCCCGCTCGCTGACCGGTGGCGGGGCGCTGTCCGACAACGGCCTGATCGCACCGCCCACCGACAACGCGGTGCTCGGCACCGACGCTCCCGCCGACGGGCTGACCGTCACGCTCGGCGTCGGATCCTCCTTGTTCAACGGTCGATTCGGGTTGGCCGCGGACAAGCCGCGGTACCTGACCCCGATGCGCACCTTCCCGAACGACAACCTCGACCCGGCCGAGACGCACGGCGACCTGCTGGTGCAGCTGAACGGCGGCGCGCCGGACACCGTGCTCCGGGCGCTCCGGCTGATCAGCAAGCACACCCGTCCCTGGATGCAATTGCGTTACCGGATCGACGGATTCTCCTCCGCACCGGCGCCGTCCGGCGCGCCGCGCAACCTGCTCGGCTTCAAGGACGGCATCGCCAACCCGCCGGTGCGCACGCCGGCCATCGCCGACGAGCTGCTCTGGGCCGGGCCGAACGAGCCGGCCTGGGCGGCCGGCGGCACGTACCAGGTGCTGCGGATCATCCGGATGTTCGTCGAGTTCTGGGACCGGGTGTCGCTCACCGAGCAGGAGGGCATGATCGGCCGGCGCCGGGATTCCGGGGCGCCGCTGGACGGGCAGTCCGAGACCGACACCCCCGACTACGCCCGCGATCCGCACGGCAAGGTGATCGGGCTCGACGCCCATATCCGGCTGGCGAACCCGCGCACCCCGACCACCGACCCGAGCCGGATCCTGCGCCGCGGCTACAACTACGACCGTGGCGTGGACGGCAACGGCAACCTCGACATGGGGCTGATCTTCACCTGCTTCCAGCGCAACCCGCTCACCCAGTTCGAGGCGACCCAGACCCGGCTGGTCGACGAGCCGCTGGTCGACTACATCTCGCCGACCGGTGGCGGGTACTTCTTCGCGCTGCCCGGCGTCCGGGACGCCGACGACTGGTACCTGAGGTCCCTGCTCGGCTGAACCGGCCGGATCTACAGCACACCCACAGGAACGGCATATCGGCCCGCAAGGCCGCCGCCCGATGCTCGACGCATGACCTCGATCGCCCGCGCTGCCGACGCCGGCCGGCTGGCCGGCACCGAGCGGCTGATGCTCGACGTGACCGTGCCGGTGTTCAACGAGGAGGCCGACCTGGCGTCCTGCGTGCGGCGGTTGCACGAGCATCTCGACCGGTGCTTCCCGTACCCGTTCCGGATCACCGTGGCCGACAACGCCAGCACCGACGGCACCCCGCTGGTGGCCGCCCGGCTCGCCCACGAGTTCGCCGGGGTGCGCTACCTGCGGCTGGAGCAGAAGGGTCGCGGCCGGGCGCTGAGCGCGGTCTGGCAGTCGTCGGAGGCGCAGGTCGTCGCCTACATGGACGTGGACCTGTCCACCGACCTGAACGCGCTGCTGCCGCTGGTCGCGCCGCTGATCTCGGGCCACTCGGACATCGCCATCGGGTCCCGGCTGTCCCGGCACAGCCGGGTGGTGCGCGGCACCAAGCGCGAGCTGATCTCCCGCTGCTACAACCTTATTCTCCGCTCGACACTGCTCACCAGGTTCTCCGACGCGCAGTGTGGTTTCAAGGCGGTCCGGGCCGAGGTGGCCCGCACGCTGCTGCCGCTGGTGGAGGACACCGGCTGGTTCTTCGACACCGAACTGCTGGTGCTGGCCGAGCGGGCCGGGCTGCGCATCCACGAGGTGCCGGTGGACTGGGTGGACGATCCCGACTCCCGGGTCGACATCGTCGCGACTGCCATCGCCGACCTGCGCGGGGTGGCCCGGGTCGGCCGGGCGCTGGCCACCGGCCGGCTGCCGCTGGCCGAGATCCGCGCGCAGCTCGGCCGGCATCCGCTGGCCACCAGCGCGGACGTGCCGCCCGGCCTGTTCCGGCAGCTGGTGCGCTTCGCCGCGATCGGCGTGATCAGCACCGCGGCGTACCTGCTGCTCTACCTGCTGGCGCACCCGGCGCTCGGTGCGCAGGGCGCCAACCTGGTCGCGCTGCTGCTCACCGCCATCGCCAACACCGCGGCCAACCGCCGATTGACCTTCGGCATTGCGGGACGGCACAAAGCCGGCCGCCACCAGTTGCAGGGGCTGGTCGTGTTCGGCCTCGGGCTGGTGCTCACCAGTGGCTCGCTGGCCGCCCTACACGCCTGGTTGCCGGACGCGCACCGGGCCCTGGAACTCACCGTGCTGGTGCTGGCCAACCTGGCCGCGACCGTGCTGCGGTTCGTCCTGCTGCGCGGCTGGGTGTTCCGCCACCGCGCTGCCTGAACGCACTCGCTTACCCCAGACTCACTTCATCAACATGCAGGTTCTTGATCAAGAGCCGGGCCAACGGGAGTTGGTCGATCAACCGGAGCCTACGTTTCGTCCGTCGGCAGTGGAACCGCTGACGCTGGAGCACACGCGCCACCCACCACGCCAAGTGAGAATACGCTTATAAGTAAGTACAAAACCCCTACCATGGCATATAATCGAACACATGGACGAGCTCGCGTTGGGACACCTCTCGGTGACCGAGCTGCGTTGGTCGGTGCGCGAGTTGCAGTGTGAGATTGTCGCCTTGCAGTACCAGCAGTTGGCGGTGTTGGCCGAGTTGGATTCCCGTGGTTTCGAGGGGCTGGGTCTGCGCGGGCTGCCGGATCTGATCCAGGTCGAGCTGACCGTGACCCGCCGGGTAGCGAAGGCGACAGCGCTGCAGGTGGCGCGGTTCGCCGAGCGGCGATCGGTGACCGGCGAGCGACTGGAACCGGTCTATCCCGTCGCGGCCGAGGCTTTCGCGACAGGGGAATTGAGTGCTGACCACGCGGCTGCGGTCGCCGAGGTCATCGAGACATTGCCGCTTGCCGCGCGGGCAGAACACGCCGGGCACGTGGAGCCCACGCTGGTCGAACTAGCCGCCGAGCATGACCCCCGCACGCTCAAGCAGCTCGGCCATCGCATCCTCGCCCACCTCGACCCGGACGGCGCTGCCCCGACCGAGCGCACCCGGTCCGCGGTGCGTGGCTTGTCGTTCCAGCCAGGTCCGGCTGACCTGGTGCGCGTTGAGGGCCTGCTGACTCCAGCGTGCGCCGCGCTCTGGCAGGCAGCGCTCACGCCGCTCGTCGAGCAGCGCGCCGCTGACGAGCTCGACGCTGGGACCCGGTCGGTCGGGCAGCGGTGGCACGACGCCTTCGAGGCTGCCG